>JAIRTA010000089.1 GCA_031255175.1 Oscillospiraceae bacterium
GCCGGATGGACGATGGCCCCAAAAGGATGTTCAGATGCAGATCGCCGAACGGCGTAAAAAACGCAGCCCAGGGGATTGGAAAAATATGGAATGCAATTTAACTTGCCATCTTCAATCCATGTGTGTTTCGGCAAATTTTCATTGACAAACGAGTGCGTATGCGCGTATAATATTTAGCGTGCCTGTTTTTTCTCTCGTTTTGGCAGAGCTGACGCGCGGGTGGTGTTTCCATGAAATTGGCGCTGCGCGATGTGATCGAACAGCCGGGCGCGCGGGTGCCTTTTTGTTGTGAGTTCGATCTGTCCGACATGGAATTCCCTTGGGGCCGGCCGTTTCGGGTCCCCGTCCGCGCGCGGGGGAGCGTGACCAACACCGCCGGGGTGCTCACGCTGACGGCCGCGCTGGCGGCCACGCTGTCGCTGACGTGTGACCGTTGCGCCGCGGCCTACGAACAAAAGGCGGACGTCCCTGTCGAGATGGTGCTGGCCGAACGGCTGGCCGGCGATGAGGATGACGAGATCTACCTGCTGACGGGCGACGAACTGGCGCTCGATGAGGTGCTGATTCCCGCGCTTGTGCTGGCGATGGAGACAAAACATCTCTGCCGCGAGGACTGCCGGGGTCTTTGTCCGCGTTGCGGGCACAATCTCAATGAGGGTCCGTGCGGCTGTCCGCCGCCGGAGGGTGACGCGCGTTGGGCGGCCCTGCGGCAGTGGCGCCCATGACGGCGCCGTGTCCGGCGGAAGTGATGAGAAAGGTAAAAATCTCCCATTTGCAATATGAAATCTGAGAGCCGTCCTTTCGCGCCGAGTTTGGCCGGGGAGGCGCGCTTCCAATCAAAGGTGGTGTTTTCATGGCCGTCCCCAAAAAAAAGACGTCAAAACAGCGCAAGCACCTGCGCCGCAGCGCGCACTGGAAGCTGGAGACCCCGTTGCTTGTCGCCTGTCCCAAGTGCGGTGAGCTGAAGCTGTCGCATCGGGTGTGCCGCGCCTGCGGTACGTACAACGGGCGCGATGTGTTGCATCTCGAGGACAAAAAGAAAAAAAAGGCGTGACGACACAGAGAGACAACGAGCGGGGGCGGAGGGAGACTCCGCCCCTCAATGCAATTCGGGCGCTGTCTCCGGAGGAGGAAACCGCATGGCCGCCGTTATCACCGGTGTCGAGGCCGGCTCTCCGGCCGCGCGCGCCGGCATCGAGCCGGGGGAGACACTGCTTTCCGTGTCCGGACATCCCGTCCGCGATGTGCTTGACTACCGCTTTTACACCTACGACGCCCGGCTGACGCTGACGCTCGACCGGGCGGGGGCGCGGCGCACGGTGTCCGTGCGGAAGGCGGAGGGAGCGGATCTGGGGCTCACGTTTGAGAGCTACCTGATGGACGCGCAGCATCGCTGCCAAAACCGCTGCGTGTTTTGTTTCGTCGACCAGCTTCCGCGCGGACTGCGGCCGTCTCTGTACTTCAAAGACGACGACGCACGCCTGAGTTTTCTGCTGGGGCAGTATATCACGCTGACCAACCTGTCGGAGGAGGAGATGCGGCGCATCTGCGCGCAGCGCATCAGCCCGCTCCACATTTCGGTACACGCCACAGACCCGGAGGTGCGGCGCTTTTTGCTGGGCAACCGGCACGCCGGAGACTGTCTGCCGCGGCTGCGCCGGCTGGCGGAGCACGGCGTCGAGATGCACACGCAGGTGGTGGTGTGCCCGGACATGAACGACGGGGCGGTTCTGGCGCGCACCCTCGCGGATCTCACGGCGCTGTACCCGGCCGTGGCCAGCGTTTCCGTCGTGCCGGTCGGACTGACCGGGCATCGCGAGGGGCTCTGCCCGATCATCCCCTTCGACGGGCCGCGGGCCGCCGCCGTATTGGCGGCTGTGGACGCGGCGTCGGCGGACTGCCGCGCGCGGCACGGCGTCGGCGTCGTCTACGGCGCGGATGAGCTGTACCTGCTGTCCGGGCGGCCGCTGCCGCCCGAGGCGGCTTACGACGGGTACCCGCAGCTCGAAAACGGCGTGGGAATGCTGCGGCTCTTTGAGACGGAATTTTTACAAGAATTGGAAATTATAGACATGCCGGAGTCCGTCGCCCCGTTTACGCTGGCCACGGGCCGGGCCGCCGCTCCGTTTTTGCGGCGGTTGATGGGCCGTATGGCGCGCCGTCTGCCGACGCTCCCCTTTGCGGTGGTCGCCGTGGAAAACCGCCTGTTTGGCCCGGGGGTGACCGTGGCCGGGCTCCTCAGCGGGCGGGATCTGATCGCCGCGCTCGCGGGCCGTGTGGAGGGCCGCCGCGTGTTCATCCCGCAGAGCGTGCTGCGCCACGACGGAGACGTCTGCCTGGACGATGTGTCCCCGGCGGAGATCGCGCGGGCCGTCGGCGCGCCGGTGACGCCGGTGCCGAACGACGGCGCGGCGTTGGTTAGGAATATTTTATCGGCGGGCGGGGTTCTCAACGGTTGAACCGTCCCCCCGACAATAAAGCTGAGAGCGGAGAGGAGGCGGCCGGATGCTGTCGTTGCGGGAGATTGCGCCCGGGGGGGACATCTCGTCCGCCTTTGTGGTCCGCGAGGCGGTCTTTGTCCGCGAACAGGGCGTTCCGCCCACGCACGAGTGGGATGCGTGCGACCCGATTTCGTACCATGTCGTGCTGTACCGGGGCGGCGCGCCGATTGCCTGCGGGCGGGTGTACCTGGAGGGCGCCGTCGCGGTGTTGGGGCGTGTCGCGGTGCTGCCGGCGGAGCGCCGGAAGGGGTACGCGACGCGGGTCTGCACCGCGCTGGTGGACGTCGCCGCGCGGTTGGGCGCGCGGCGGTTGACATTGCACGCGCAGACGTACGCGACGCCCCTCTACGAGAAACTGGGCTTTGCCCGTATCGGGCCGGAGTTTCTCGAGGAGGGGATTGTCCATGTCCAAATGGACCGGCTCCTGTGACGCCGCGCGGTGCCGGCGTAAATCTTCATACATTCTGATGTGCAGGCGGCGCCCGCGGTGAGAGTTTCCGCCGGCGCAGACGGCGCGCCACGGCCCGAATGGGCTGGCGCGCGGAGAGGCGGTGAGGTCCGTGGCAAAGCCCGTGGTGGCCATTGTGGGGCGCCCCAATGTGGGCAAAAGTATGCTGTTTAACAAACTGGCGGGCCGCCGCCTGTCGATCGTTGAGGACACGCCGGGCGTGACCCGGGACAGGCTGTACGCCGACTGTGAGTGGAACGGCCGGTTTTTTTCTCTTGTGGACACCGGGGGCATCGAGCCCCGCACGGACGACGCCGTGCTGCGTTTCATGCGCACGCAGGCGGAGATCGCGATACACGGCGCCGACGTCATCATCCTGATGGCCGACCTGCGCGTCGGCGTGACGGATACGGACGAGGCTGTGGCGCAGATGCTGCTGCGTGCGCGCCGGCCCGTGCTGCTTGCCGTGAACAAGGCCGATTCGACAGGGCCCGCGGACGCCGGGCTGTTTGAATTTTACCGGCTCGGCCTCGGCGACCCGTACCCCGTCTCTGCGCTGCACGGCCTCGGGACCGGGGACCTGCTGGACGCCTGCGTGGCGCTCTTCCCGGCGGAGACGCCGGAGGAGGGCGAGGGGGAGCGTGTCCGGGTGGCGGTCATCGGCAAGCCCAATGTGGGAAAGTCGTCGTTGATCAACCGGATCTTGGGTGAGGAGCGCGTCATCGTCAGCGACAGGCCGGGCACCACCCGCGACGCGGTTGACAGCGAGTTTGAAAACGAATACGGCCGATACCTGCTGATCGACACGGCGGGGATGCGCAAGCGGGCCCGTGTGAACGACAACATCGAATATTACAGCGTGCTCCGCGCCCGCATGGCCGTTGAGCGCTCCGACGTCTGCCTCATTTTGATCGACGCCGTAGAAGGCGTGACGGAGCAGGACACCAAAGTCGCGGGGCTGGCGCACGAGGCCGGGCGGCTGTCCGTCGTCGTCGTGAACAAATGGGACCTCGTGGAGAAGGACGAGAGGACAATGGACAAAAAACGCCGCGAGATCAAAGACAGGCTGGCCTTTATGTCCTACGCGCCCGTGGTCTTCATCTCCGCGCTGACGGGGCGGCGCGTCGAGAAGCTCTTCGCGCAGATCCAATTTGTGCTCGCGCAGGGGAAAATGCGCATCGGCACGGGCCAGCTCAACAATGTGCTGGCCGACGCGCAGGCCCGCGTGCAGCCCCCGTCGGACAAGGGCCGCCGTCTCAAGGTGCTCTACATGACGCAGGCCGGCATTTTGCCGCCCCATTTTGTCGTCTTTGTCAACGACCCGCGCCTCTTTCATTTCTCTTACCGGCGCTATCTCGAAAATCAAATCCGAGCCACCTTTGGTCTCACCGGCGCGCCCATTCGGATGACGGTGCGCCGGCGCGGCGGAGAGTAACTTCGGGAGGTTTTTTATGGATTGGTGGAGAATTGTTCTTGTCCTCGTTGTTTCCTACCTGATCGGGAGCCTGAACATCTCGATTTTGGTGTCCCGCGTGTTTTTACGGGTGGACATTCGGGATTACGGCAGCGGCAACGCGGGCAGCACCAACGCCTACCGCGTGATGGGGAAGAAATGGGCCGTCGTGGTGGCCGCGGGGGACATACTCAAAGGGGTTGTCACGGTTCTGTTTGGCTATTGGATGATGTCGGGAGCCGCCGGGGGCGGGTTGGGCCGTCTGCTGGCAGGGCTCGCCGTCATCTTGGGGCATGTCTTTCCGGTGTTCTTCAAATTTCGGGGCGGCAAAGGCGTCATGACGACCGCGGCCATTCTGGCCGTGGTGGACTGGCGGGTGTGCGCCGTTGTGCTCGGCGTCTTTTTGGTCACGACGCTGATCACGCGGTGGGTGTCGCTGGGCTCTGTCCTGGCCGCTCTCTTTGTGCCGGCGTGCATGTACGGTTTCCACCGGGGTGAGGGGCGGGAGACGTGGGTCTACGTGGTGCTCTCGGCGGTCATCTCGCTTTTGATCGTCTTTATGCACCGGGAGAACATCGGCCGCCTGATCGCGGGCACTGAGCGGCGCTTCACCTTCAAGGGCCGCGCGATGCTGGACACCATCAAGACCCGGACGATCGACATCAGGGACAAGACGTCCACCAAGCTGAAAACGACCACGCGCAAGCTCCGGGACAAAGCCCGGGCGCGCAGCAAGTTCCGGCTGCACCACCGCAACAGTTATCTCGCCCGACGCGCGCGCCGGGGCAACCGCGCCCAAAACACCCGCCGCCACAAGAGAGCGCATGTGAAAAGAGCAAGAAAAATGCGAAAGCGACATATAAATCGTATGGCCGGTATATAGAGGACATAGGGGGGAGCGTATGCGGCGTGTGGTTTTGGCGGGGGGGTTGGCGCTGCCTGTGTTGGGGCAGGGCGCCTGGAATATCGGCGACGACCCGGCGCGTGCGGCGGATGAGACGGCCGCCCTCCGGCGTGGTTTGGAATTGGGCCTGAACCTGATCGACACCGCCGAGATGTACGGGGGCGGGCGCTCCGAGATCAGGATCGGCGAGGCGCTGCGGGGGGTCCCGCGTGAGAGCTGCCTGCTGGTTTCTAAAGTCCTCCCGCAAAACGCCGTCCGTCCGGCCCTTTTTGAGAGCTGCGACAACTCCCTGCGGCGGTTGCAGACCGACTATCTCGACATCTACCTGCTGCACTGGCGCGGCGCCGACCCTCTGGAGGAGACGGTCGACGGCATGGAAGCGCTGGTCAAAGCGGGAAAGATCCGGCGCTGGGGCGTTTCAAACTTCGACACGCCGGACATGGAGGCACTGTGGCGCGTGCCGGGCGGGGACCGCTGCGCGGTCAACCAGGTACTCTACCACCTCGGTTCCCGGGGGATCGAATACGACCTTCTTCCGTGGCTGCGCGCGCGCGGCGTCGCGGCTATGGCCTATTGCCCCCTGGCGCAGGCGGGGCGGCTGCGGGGGATACACGGGGATCTTCTGACCGGCCGGACGGTGCGGGAGGTCGCGGAGAAGTACGGCGTCGGCGTCATGCCGCTGCTGCTCGCCTTTGTGTTGCGGCAGACGCATGTGACGGCGATCCCCAAAGCGTCCCGGCCCGCGCATGTCGAGGAGAACGCGAGGGCCTTGACGCTCGCTGTCTCCGACGAGGACTGGGCCGCGATCGACCGGGATTTTTGGCCGCCCACCGCCAAGATGCATCTCGACATCGAATAAAACAAAAGGCCAGGAACCGGCCGTCACGCGGGCGCGCGGCCGGTTCCTGGCCTTTTACGGCCCGTCACTTGATATTGTGCTCGCGGAGGTAGCGGCGGATGGCGAGAAGGGAGGCGTCCGACATGATGTGTTCGATGGCGCAGGCGTCCTTTTCCGCGTCCGCCGGGTCCACGTGCAAAACACGGATCAAAAAGAGTTCGATGACTTCGTGTTTGCCGCAGATCCAGCGGGCCAGCCGCCGGCCCTCCTCCGTGATGCGCACCTCGCGGTATCGGGCGCCCTCCACAAGCCCCATCTCGTGCAGCACAGACACGGCGCGGTTTACGGTCGCCTTCGTCACGGCCATTTTCGCGGCGATGTCCGTCACGCGCGCGCGGCCGTTTTGCTCGCACAGGGCGTAAATATTCTCAAGATATCCTTCCATTATGACCGTGAGCTTTTGCATGGCGCGCCTCCTTTGCGCTGTGTGAAAATCGGTTCTTTGGCGGGGGTTACGCGCCGCCCGGCGCGAGGGCGCGCAGGGCCTCTATGTCCGTCGGGGCGGTGGTGGGCAGGAGACGGCGCGTGCGGTCGATGCGCTTGATGAGACCGAGCAGGGTCCGGCCCTCGCCCACCTCAACAAAAGTGTCGGCCCCCGCCGCCGCCAGGGAGCGGACGCAGCCCTGCCAGCGCACGGGGCTGCACATCTGCGCCGCCATGTGGGCGGGCAGGTCGATGTCGTCCGGCAGACGGACCCCGGTCACGTTTGTGTACAGCGGCAGGCGCGGCGGGTGGACGGTGAGGTCCGCCGCGGCCGCGCGCAGCGTCTCGGCGGCCCGGGCCATGTCCGGCGTGTGAAAGGCGGCCGACAGCGCGAGCGGGACCACCTTCACCGCGCCGGCCTCGCGGCAGCGCCGCCCGACGTCGGCGACGGCGTCCGGCGCGCCGGCAATGACCGCCTGGCCGGGCGCGTTGTCGTTGACCGCCCGCGCCCCCCCGCCGGCCTCACGGCAGATCGCCTCCACCGTGTCCCAGGTGAGGCCGAGCACGGCGGCCATCGCGCCGCCCCGGTCGTCGGCGGCCCGCTGCATGGCCCGCGCGCGGGCGCGCACCAGGCGCAGGCCGTCTTCCCAGGTGAGAAAGCCGGCCGCGCACAGCGCCGTGCACTCCCCGAGGGAGAACCCGGCGACGGCGGCGGGCGCGAGACCAAAGGACAGGAGAACCCGATGCGCGGCCATGCTGACGACAAACAGCGCCACCTGGGCGTGTTCGGTGCGGGCCAGCACGGCCTCCTCCGTCTCGAAACACAGGGTTTTGGTATCGAGCCCGAGCACGTCATCGGCCAGCGCGAAGGCGTCGCGCGCCGGGCTGTACCGCTCGTACAGCGCGCGCCCCATCCCGGGCCGCTGGGCCCCCTGGCCGGGGTAAACAAAAGCAATGGTTGACATCGGCGCTTCTCTCCCAGTATAATTGGTCTGTTATCACTCGACCCGAACAACCCAAACAATCAGTTTAAGTATATCACAAAAAAATCCTGACGCAAGGGGGGCTCAGCGTTTTGAGAGCATATATGGCCGGTACGGGGCGGTTTCTGCCGCCGGATGTCCTGACCAACGCGGATTTTGTCCGTATGGTGGACACTTCGGACGAATGGATCGTGGGGCACACCGGTATCCGGACCCGCCACATCGCAAGGACGGTAAAAAACGCCGATATGGCGGAAGCGGCCGCGCGGGCCGCGATGGAGAACGCCGGCTGCGCGCCCGCCGATATCGATATGGTGGTGGTGTCAACCGTCACGCCGGACAGAGCATACCCCTCGTTGGCCTGTGATCTGCAAAACCGGCTGGGCTTGCCGGACGTCTTTTGTCTGGATGTCAGCGCCGCTTGCAGCGGCTTTATTTACGCGGTCGATCTGGCGGCCCGCCATATCCTGACCGGCGGCGCGCGGACGGCGCTGGTCGTGTCGTCCGAGAAGCTCACGCCCACCGTGGATTACACGGACCGCGCCAGCTGCATCCTGTTCGGCGACGGCGCGGGCGCCGTCGTGCTGAAAGGAGACGAGCGGCAGGGCGGCGGATGGCTCGGGTCCCTCTTGGCCGCCCGGGGTGACGACGGCGCCGCCCTGCAATGTGTGCCGGGCGGGCGGATTAAAATGGACGGGCACGAGGTGTTTCGCTTCGCCGTGCGGGTCATGCCGGAAGTGATCGAAAAGCTGTTGGCGCGCGCGGGGCGCGCGGTTTCGGACTGCAAATTTATCATCCCGCACCAGGCGAATCTCCGCATCATCAAGGCCGTGCAGCGCCGCTACGCGCTGCCGGAAGAAAAGATGGTCGTCACGATCGACCGTTACGGCAACATGTCCAGCGCCTGCATTCCCATCGCGTTGGACGAACTGAACCGGGCGGGGCGCCTGGAGCCGGGCGATCTGCTGCTGGCGGTGGGGTTTGGCGCGGGGTTCACCTACGGCGCCACTCTCTTTGAATGGAGTGAATGAACATGTTTTCCACACGGTTTTCCCGGATGCTCGGGCTCAAATATCCCGTGATTCAGGGCGGCATGGCCTGGGTGGCGGAGGCCACGCTGGCCGCTGCCGTGTCACAGGCGGGCGGGCTCGGGCTCATCGCCGGCGGCGCGGCTCCGGCGGACGTCATCCGCCGCGAGATCCGCCGCGCAAAGGAGTTGACACAGCGTCCGTTTGGCATTAACATCATGTTGATAAGCGAATTCGCCGACGATCTGGCCCAGCTTGTGATCGACGAGAAACTGCCCGTCGTGACAACGGGGGCCGGCAGCCCGGGGCGGTTTATGGCCGCCTGGGCGGCGGCGGGCGTCGCCGTCATCCCGGTCGTCCCCTCTGTGGCGCTGGCCAAGCGCATGGAGAGGCTGGGCGCGGCCGCCGTCGTGGCGGAGGGCTGCGAATCCGGCGGGCACATCGGGGAGCTCACGACGATGGCGCTGGTGCCGCAAGTGGCGGACGCGGTGTCCATCCCGGTGATCGCCGCCGGCGGGGTCGCGGACGGGCGCACATTGGCTGCCGCCCTCCTGCTGGGGGCGGAGGGCGTGCAGTGCGGCACCTGCTTCCTGCCGGCCGACGAGTGCCAGGTCCATGAGAACTACAAAAAGATGATTCTGGAGGCGCACGACACCAGCACGATCGTCACGGGGCGTCACGGCGCCGGGCACCCCATCCGGCAGATCAAAAACCAGATGGCGCGAAGTTACATCGAGCTGGAAAAGAGCAGCGCCACGCTCGAAGAGCTCGAGGCCGCCGCCGCCGGGTCTCTGCGCCGCGCCGTACAGGAGGGCGACGTCCGGCAGGGTTCCTTCATGGCGGGGCAGATCGCGGGGCTTGTGAAGACCCGCGCGAAGGCGGCGGACATCATTGAGACGATGTTTGCCGACGCCGCCCGGCTGCTGACGGATGCGGACGTGCAAAACTGGAGGTGAGCGGAGATGGAGGAGAGAGTCGCGGTGGTGACGGGCGCGTCCCGGGGGATCGGCGCGGCGATCGCGCGCGCGCTGGCCGCCGACGGATTTTCGTTGATGTTGGGCTGCCGCGGAAATACGGAGCGCGCCGAGGCGGTGGCGGAGACGTGCCGCGCCGAGGGCGTGTCCGCCGTCGTGTGGACGGGAGATCTGGCCGACCCGGCTGTCTGCCGGCGGTTGGCGGAGGAGACGTGGACGCGTTTCGGGCGCATCGACGTATTGGTAAACAACGCCGGCGTCACGCGGGACGGCCTGTTGGTGCGCATGACGGACGCGCAGTGGGATGAGGTGATCGCGACAAACCTGACCGCCGGCTACCAGATCATGCGGTATGTCGCGCCGCGCATGTTTCGGGCGCGCCGCGGGCGGATCATCAACATCGCCTCGGTGGCCGGGGTGACCGGCAACGCGGGCCAGGCCAACTACGCCGCCGCCAAGGCGGGGCTCATCGGTCTGACCAAGGCGGCGGCCAAGGAATTGGGCGGCCGCGGCATCACGGTCAACGCCGTGGCGCCGGGGCTGATTGAGACAGATATGACAGACGCGCTGACAGACCGGCAGAGGGAGACCGCGCTGTCGCGCGTGTCGGCCGGCCGCATGGGCCGACCCGAGGAAGTGGCCGCCGTGGTGGCGTTCCTGGCCTCCGAGGGCGCGGCCTACATCACGGGCCAGGTGATCCGCGTGGATGGGGGCCTGGCACTCTGAGCGGACTGCGCGTCCGCGCGGCGCCCCGAGGGGCGGCATTTCTCGCGATATGAAGGAGGGAGACTATGGACCGTGTGGTGGTCACAGGCATCGGCGTGGTGAGCCCTGTGGGGCTGGGCGCGAAGGTTTTTTGGGACAACTTGTTGGCCGGTGTCTGCGGCATCGTGCCGATTACCCGGTTTGACACGACCGGATACAAGGCCAAACTGGCCGGCGAAGTGAATGATTTTCGGGCCGAGGAGTTCATGGACAAGAGAGAGGCCCGCCGTATGGACCGCTACTGTCAGTTCGCCGTGGCGGCCGCGCGCATGGCGGTGACGGACGCCGCCGCCGATTTTGCCGCGGACGCGGACACCGTGGGCGCTTACATAGGCAGCGGCATCGGCGGCATTTTGACGCTGGAGGCGGAGCACCAAAAACTGCTGGAGAGAGGGCCCGGACGGGTGTCGCCCTTCTTCATCCCGATGATGATCTCCAACATGGCCTCCGGCGTGGTTTCGATGATCTTCGGCATCAGGGGGGCGTCCCTCTGTCAGGTGAGCGCCTGCGCGTCCGGAGCCCACGCCGTGGGCGAGGCCTTTTTGGCGATCCGGCGGGGCGACCTCACCGCCTGTCTGGCCGGCGGAGCGGAGGCCGCCATCACGCCGCTGGCATTGGCAGGATTTTCCAATATGACCGCGCTCTCCAGCGCGGGCGATCCGGCGCTCGGGCTGCTGCCCTTCGACAAGCGCCGCGCGGGCTTCATCATGGGTGAGGGCGCCGGGGTGCTGATGATCGAATCGCTGGAGAGGGCGCGCGCGCGGGGCGCGCGGATTTACTGCGAGATCGTGGGATATGGCGCGACGTCGGACGCCTATCACATCACAAGCCCGGACCCGGAGGGCGCGGGCGCGGCGCGGGCGATGACCCTGGCGATGACGCAAGCGGGGCTGGCGCCGCAGGAGATCGCCTACATCAACGCCCACGGCACCGGCACGCCGCTCAACGACGCGGTGGAGACCACGGCTGTCCACCGGGCGATGGGCGAGGCCGCCGCGCAGGTGGCCATGAGTTCTACAAAGTCGATGACGGGGCATCTGCTGGGCGCGGCCGGCGGCGTCGAGGCGGCCGCTTCCGTGCTGACGGTGTATGAGGACGTGATGCCCCCCACCATTCACTACGAGGAGCCGGACCCGGCCTGCGACCTGGACTGTGTGCCGAACACGGCGCGGCGCGCGCCCGTGCGCGCGGCCTTCAGCAATTCATTCGGTTTCGGCGGGCACAACGCGTCCCTGCTGTTTCAAAAATACGAGGCGTGAGGCGGAGCGGCGCGCGGACGGAGAGGAGTAGAACATGACGCAGAGAGAGATTTTGGACTTGCTGGAGGGCGTGCTGGCCCGGTTGACGGGGACCGACGTCGGTGTGTTGCAGATCGAGGACGAGGGCAGCGGCCTGAAGCTGCGCGTCGAACGCGGCGCGCGCACCGCCGCGCCGCCGCCGAAGCCCGAGGCGACGGACGCACCGGCCGTGCCGGCGGGGCGGCCCGCGGCGGCGAACCCCGGCGCGGCGCGCGCGTCTGAGCCGACGGAGATCCGCGCCCCCATTGTGGGGACGTTTTACGCGGCCCCCGCGCCCGACGCGCCGCCCTTTGTCACGGTCGGGCAGGTGGTGTCCAAGGGGGACACGCTGTGTATCATCGAGGCCATGAAGATGATGAACGAGATCGAGGCCGAGCGCGACGGCGTGGTTGCGCGTGTGCTGGCGCAAAACGGCTGTCTTGTCGAGTTCGGTCAGTTGTTGTTTGAGTTGGAGGAAGCATAAGCATGCTGAGACGCGAGGAAATTCAACAAATCATTCCGCATAGGCCGCCGTTTTTGCTGTTGGACGAGATCGACGAGCTTGAGCCCGGGGTTCGGGCCGTCGGCCGCTGGCGGCTCACCGGAGAGGAGAGTTTCTTTCGGGGCCATTTCCCCGATCAGCCGGTGCTGCCCGGTGTGCTGGTCGTCGAATCGATGGCGCAGACCGGCGGTGTGGTCATGCTGTCGCTGCCGCGCTATGCCGGCAAACTCGCCTATTTCGCGGGGATCGACGGGATGCGGTTTCGGAGAAAGGTCTTTCCGGGCGACTGTCTCGAGATGGACGTGCGGATTGAGCGTGTGTTTCAAAATGTGGGATACGGAAAGGCCAAGGCCACGGTGGACGGGGAACGGGTGGCCTCCGGCATCTTAAAATTTTCGATAGGGTAGGGGCCATGTTTAAACGAATTCTCATTGCGAACCGCGGGGAGATCGCCGTGCGGATCATCCGCACCTGCCGCGACCTCGGCATTATATCGGTCGCGGTCTTTTCCGAAGCGGACCGGGACTCGATGCACGCGCAGATCGCCGACGAGGCCGTTTGCATCGGGCCGGCGGCGTTGGGGGAGAGCTACTTAAACGCCGGACGCATCCTCGCCGCGGCGCTGGCCGTCGGTGCCGACGCGGTGCATCCCGGGTATGGGTTTTTGTCGGAGAACGCGCATTTTGCCGAATGCGCGGCGGCGTGCGGGCTGACGTTCATCGGGCCGCCTCCGGAGGCCATTCGGCTGCTGGGGGACAAGGCGCGGGCCATTCAGACCGCGCGGGCCGCCGGCGTGCCGGTGGTGCCCGGCTCGGAGGGAGTGGTCCCGGACGCGGAGCGGGCCGCCGCCGTGGCGCGCGAGATCGGCTATCCGCTGCTCATCAAGGCCGTCTCCGGCGGCGGCGGGCGCGGCATCCGTCTGGTGGAGGAGCCGTCGGCGCTGGCGGCGGCCTACACCGCGGCGTGCGCCGAGGCGCAGGCCGGTTTCGGCGACGGCAGCGTATACATAGAGCGTTTTCTCCGGCGGCCCCGTCACATCGAATTTCAGGTGTTGGGCGATCAGTATGAGCGGATCGTGCATCTGTTTGAGCGCGAATGCTCAATCCAGCGCCGCCACCAGAAGCTGATTGAGGAGTCGCCGAGCCCCCTGCTCACCGCCGACCTGCGCGCGGAAATGGGGGCGGCGGCGGTGCGGCTGGCCCAGGCGGCCGGCTACAGCGGCGCGGGCACCGTGGAATTTTTGGTGGACGAAAACCGGGCCTTTTAC
The DNA here is from genome assembly GCA_031255175.1 of Oscillospiraceae bacterium. GTDB lineage: Bacteria > Bacillota > Clostridia > Oscillospirales > UBA929 > JAIRTA01. The sequence goes on from JAIRTA010000089.1 coordinate 13,424, forward strand.
TTCATAGAGATGAACCCGCGCATTCAGGTGGAGCACCCGGTGACCGAGTGCGTGACGGGCCTCGACCTTGTGGCCGAGCAGATCCGGATCGCCGCCGGGCAGCCGCTGGGCCTTTCGCAGGCGGATCTGCGGCAGCGGGGGCACGCCATCGAGTGCCGCGTGAACGCGGAGGACCCGGCGCGCGGCTTTTTGCCTGTTCCGGGCCCCATCCGGACGCTCAACCTGCCGGGCGGGCCCGGGGTGCGGGTGGACGCCGCCATCTACCAGGACTATGTGGTGCCGCCCTACTACGACTCCCTGCTGGCAAAACTGATCGTCCACGGGCACGACCGGGACCAGGCGCTGGCGCGGGCCCGGCGCGCTATGGCCGAGTTCCATGTGGAGGGCGTGCCCACCACAACGGACTTCCAGTTGCAGATCCTGCGGGAGCCGGATTTTGTCGCCGGGGATTTTTCGATCGATTATCTCGAGACGCACACATTCCCGCCCGTCGGGCCCTGAGAGGCGAGCCCTCCCGCGGCGGGAGGGGTTTCGCAGCGTCGCTTATGGCGCCGCGCACGCACGGGGAGAAGCGCAGGACATCGCCCTTGTCGCCTTCACGGCGGTATGGCGCCGCGCACGCACGGGGAGAAGCCCAATTGTCAATATGGCGCCGCGCACATACGGGGAGAAGGAGAGAACACATGCTGAAAGATCTTTTCAAAAAAGCGCGCTATGTCTCGGTGCCGCTCGCGCAGCGCGTCCGCCAGGAGGCGGAGGTGGACCTGCCGGACGATCTGTACCGGACGTGCCCCTCGTGCGGCAAGCCGGTCTTCCGGGAGGAGTTTGAGGCCGCGCACAAGGTGTGCCCGCTGTGCGGCCGGCACGAGCGCCTCACGGCGCCGGAGCGGATCTTGGCCACGGCGGACGCCGACAGCTTTGAGGAGCTGTTTGCCGACGTGCGGACGGTCGACCCGCTGGCGTTCCCGGGGTACGCGCATAAAGTCGACGTCCTTCGGAAGAAGACGGGGCTCGAAGAGGCCGTTGTGACCGGGCGGTGCCGGATCCAGGGGCACAAGACGCTGTTGGCCGTGATGGACAGCCGATTTTTGATGGCGTCGATGGGCAGCGTTGTGGGCGAGAAACTGACGCGACTGTTTGAATTGGGCCGCGCCGAGGGGCGGCCGGTCATCCTGTTCGCGGCTTCGGGCGGTGCGCGGATGCAGGAGGGCATCCTCTCCCTCATGCAGATGGCGAAGGTCAGCGGCGCCGTGGGCGCGCACGGGGCCGCCGGCGGCCTGTACATCACGGTGCTGACGGACCCGACGACCGGGGGCGTCACCGCGAGCTTTGCGATGCTGGGCGACATCATCATGGCCGAGCCCGAGGCGCTGATCGGTTTTGCAGGCAAGCGCGTCATCGAGGGTACGATCCACCACCAGCTCCCGGAGGGCTTTCAGAGCGCCGAGTTCCAGCGGGCGCACGGCTTTGTGGACGGCATTGTCCCCCGCGGCGCCCTGCGGGACACATTGGGCAAGCTGCTGGCCTGGCACAGGCCGGAGGCGGAGAACGCGGAGGCGGGGCCCGCGGTGAGCCTGTAGAAGCCTGTGACATACCGTTTTCGCGGCGCTTGCCGTGCCGCGCGCGTTTGGGGCCCTTGCCGGGCCGCAAAATTTATTTGAGAGAGAAGGCGCACTATGGCGGTCAAAGAAGCGGCGGCGTCGTCCGCCGTGCGGAAGATGGAACTGGCCCGTCTGCGCGGCCGGCCCACGCTCCGCGATTATATTCCTCTTTTGTTTGAAGATTTCATCGAGCTGCATGGAGACAGGGTCTTCGCCGACGACGGCGCCGTCTTGGGCGGTCTGGCGCTGCTGGGGGGCCGCGCCGTCACCGTGATCGGGCATGTCAAGGGGAAGAGCACCCGGGAAAATATCGACGTCAATTTTGGCATGGCCCATCCGGAGGGGTACCGCAAGGCGCTGCGCCTCATGAGACAGGCGGAAAAATTCAAAAGACCCGTCGTGTGTCTGGTGGACACGCCGGGCGCCTTCTGCGGAGTGGGCGCGGAGGAACGGGGCCAAGGCGAGGCGATCGCGCGCAATCTGATGGAGATGATGGCGCTCACGGTCCCCGTTGTGTCGGTGGTCACCGGCGAGGGGGGCAGCGGCGGCGCGCTGGGGCTGGCCGTGGCCAACCGTGTGCTGATGTTGGAGAACGCGGTGTACTCGGTCATCTCACCGAAGGGCTGCGCGAGCATTCTCTGGAA
>JAIRTA010000037.1 GCA_031255175.1 Oscillospiraceae bacterium
GGGATTTATCAAAAAAATGTTGCAATGGGGAAGGAAATATATTAAAATAAATGTGTTAAAAAGATATACCGAAAGAAAAGTATGTTTTTGTCGTGCATATTATTTGCATAAAATGGAAAATCTTGCATTTCTTATCGCGCCGGTTCCGCGCCGCACAGGGTCGGAGATAGGATCGGAGTAAGCAGGATCGGAGTCAGAAGGGGGAGTTTGGAATGAAAAAGACATTGTGTTTCATCTTGTCGCTGGTGATGGCCGCGCACATGCTTGTGGGCCTGTGCGCCGACAGCCAGGCGGCCAAGCTGGCAAGCGGCTGGCAGATCTTGCGCGAGAACGCGAACATCGCGGTGGGCGACGGTTCGGTCACGATCGTGACCGAGAGGTGGCCGAACAACTACAGAGACGTCCCCAATGTGGTGGCGAGGACCATACCAAACGGCGATTTTGAGATCACGGCCAAAGTGTCCGGCGGCTTGAGCGCCAATTATCAAGCCGTGGGCGTGGCCGTGTTTTTGCCCGGAGATACCAACCAGATTGTGACGTCTTTGAGAAGATACCACTCCTTTTTGTTCCCGCAGGACCCCAGCCGCTTCGGGATGATGCAGCAGGGCGGCGCCGGGCCCGGCGAATCCTACGGCGTCGACGCGACCCCCGGCGCGGACGCCTACCTCAAACTCACGAAAACGGGCGGCGACTACAAGAGCTACTACAGCTACAACAATGTGGATTGGCACCCCTCGGCGGACAACAACACGCGCCAGCACAGCGCCGTCACCGCCGCCGAAACGGTGCAGGTCGGTTTCTTTGCCAGCAGCGGGGGGGACAATCAGCCCAAAGCGGTGACGATCAGCGATTTCACGCTGAACGGCGCGCCGGTTCCGCTGACGGACGGCAGCAAGACGGTGACGTCCGTTGTCAAACCGCCGCCCCTGCGCGTGGCGCGGGGCACCGCGTTTGCCGGGCTGTCGCTTCCGGGCCAGGTTTCCGCCGTCTTGAGCGACGGGTCGGCCGCCGGCTTCGGCGTCACCTGGAGCCCGTCGGGCTACGACGGCGACGTTTTGGGTACATATACGCTGACGGGCGCGATAGACGCCTCCGCGGCGCTGAATCCGATGGGCATCGGGGCGTCGATAGACGTGACCGTCACAGAGGACGATTTTGACACTGTGCTCTACTTGAGCGACATCCAGGCCAAGTCCGTCAGAACCGGGTGGGGGAGTTTGCAGCTCGACCAGGGGTTCGACGGCGACCCCATCAGGCTCTACACCGGCCCGGGGCAGGCCGTGACCTACGCCAAGGGCATAGTCCCCCACGCCAACTCGGAAGTCACGTACGACTTGACGGACCGCGGGGCGCGGCGGTTCCAGGCGTTTGCCGGCGTAAACAACAACCGCACCGGCGCCAGCGCGTTTCGCGTCTACATAGACGGACGGCTGGTGTTTGAGACGCCCTCGCTCCGGGGCGGCGACCCGGCGGGCGGCGGGAGCGGTCTGCGCGCCGTGGACGTCGCGATTCCCCCCGACGCGGCGGAACTCACGCTGGTGACCGACGCCGGCGGCAACAACAACAGCGCCCACTCCGCGTGGGCGGACGCCAAGCTGATTGTGAGCAGTTCCGCGCAAAAGCGCGTGAAAACGCTTGATCTGCGCGTGCGCCCGGCGTGGCTCGAAAAAGTCGGAGACACGACGGCGATCGGCGTCAGAGCCAATCTTGTCGACGGGTCTGTGTTGGATCTGCCGCCGGAGGACTGCACGTTTGTCAGTTCCAATGCGGGCGTGGCCGCCGTCTCATCCGACGGGACCATAACGGCCGTGTCGGATGGCGTGGCGGTCGTCACGGTGTCCGTCACAAGCGGCGGCGCGGTGCGTTCGTCGGTGGTCGATGTGGCCGTCGGCCGGGCCGCCGGGAGGTTCTGGGCACTGGCGTCGCCCGGCGGCGAGACGCGCGCGCTGTTTATGCTCGGCGAGGGCGGCCGCCTGTCTTACGCCGTCACCAAAAACGGGCGGTACGTTCTGGACTTCGCCCCCCTGGGGATCGACACAAGCCTTGGCGATTTTTCCAAAGACCTCGTGTGGACCGGCACGGCGTCCACGGCGGAGGTCGATGAATCCTACGGGACATATTCGGGCAAAAAAGACGTTTACACCAACCGCTACGCCGAAATGGAGATCGTTTTCGACAGGGAGGGCGCGCGCTTCACGCTCGTCGCCCGCGCGTATGATGACGGCACGGCCTTCCGCTACCGCATAGCCGGTCCGGCGGGCGGGCCGGATACCATTTCTATTTCTGACGAGCCGACGTATGTGCGGATCCCGCCCCTGTCAAAAGTGTGGTACACGCCGCACAGCGGCGGCAGCTTCGAATATCAGTCGCATTACACGCAGTACACGTCGGAGACGATGAGCGGCTTGCCCGTGTTCCCCGTGCTCTTTAAGACGGCGGACGGCCTTTACGGGCTGGTGACGGAGGCGGCGCTTTCCGGCGAATATGTCGGGTCCCACGCCAAAGTCGCCGGCAGCGGGCTTTTGCGGTTGGCGTTCGACCCCGTACACAGCGGCGCGGTCGTCGCGTCGGCGCCCTGGCAGTCCCCCTGGCGCGCGGTCATAACCGGTTCGCTCGAGGAGATTGTCGAAAACACGCTGGTGGACAATCTCAGCCCGGCGCCGGCCGAGGGGGCCGATTTCTCGTGGGTGGAGCCCGGCGTCTCGTCGTGGTCCTGGGTGAACTATTACGGCGGCCAGGAGCGCGCGGAGACCCACAAGGAATACATCGATTTGGCCGCGAAGATGGGGTGGAAATATTACATCTTGGATGAGGGCTGGCAGCCGTCCGCCGGGTCGTCCGTGCCGCCGATCAACGGCCAGCGTCCGCGTTACGCGGGGTACCGCGACTGGTTCTACGAGGTGCGGGATTACGCCGCCGAGAGGGGCGTCAAGCTGATCGCTTGGGTGAACTCCCATGACATGAGCGAGACGCAGTGGCGGGAGGAACGCCTCACCCAGTGGAAGGCCGACGGCATCGCCGGGATCAAAGTGGACTTCTTCTCGTCCGAATCGCAGAGGATCATGAAGATCTATGACGAGATATATAAAAAGACCGCCGAATTGGGCATGATCGTGAATGCGCACGGCGCCAACAAGCCCACGGGCGAGGTGCGCACATACCCCAATGTCCTGGCCCGCGAGGCCATTGACGGCCAGGAATCCGGAGGCATACAAGCCTACCAGTACGCCATAAGCCCGTATGCCCGCGGTTCCGTCGGAACGGCGGATGTGACGGAGCAGGTGTTCTCCCGCGACGAATCCAAAACGACAATGGGCTTTCAGATCGCGCTGTCCGTGATGTTCGAAAACGGTATGCACACATTGGGCAGCCCTCCGTCCGCGTACCTGGACAATCCCGTCATATACGCGCTTTACAAAGACTTCCCGGCGCGCTGGAACGAGCTCTCTTTTGTGAGCGGCGAGGTGGCGGAGTACACGACGCTGGCCCGCCGCGCCGGCCGGGACTGGTATGTGTCTGTGATCTCGGTGGAGCAGCGCGACGCCGTCATTCCGCTTGACTTTTTGGGAGAGGGCAAATATTACGCGCTCATCTACAAAGAGACGCCGAACTCCAGGCGGTCCGTCGATTTGGAGATGCGCGAGGTCGCGGGCGGCGACACCCTCACAGTCCCGGTGCAAAGGGGCGGCGGCGCCGTGGTCGTGCTCAAAAAAGACCGCCCGTCGGTGGTCGAGCGCGTCGGCGTGGACAAGACGGAGATCGAGATAGAGACAAAGGCGTCCGCGGCGGTGTCGGCGTCCGTCTCTCCGGAAAACGCCCTCATCCGGGCGCTCACGTGGACGTCCGACAACGAGGGCGTGGCGTCCGTTTCCCCGACCGGCGTGATCACGGGCCACAGGCCCGGAACGGCGACAATCACCGTGCGGCCGTCCGTCACCGACGACCCGGAGATCAAAGCGGAGATCGCCGTGACCGTCACGCCGCCGTCTTTTGTCGTGCGCGATTGGGAGATCTTGCGCGAAAACGAGAACATAGTCCCCGTTTCGGAAACGGCCGTCAAGATCCGTTCGGACGCGGGGGCCGTGGGCAACGGGAACTACGCCATCAAAAACTTCATGCTTCTGACGGTGCCAAACGGCGATTTTGAGGCGACCGTTCGGGTGAGCGGGGGGCTTTTCGCCGACTATCAAACCGCCGGGCTCGCCGCGTATTTGAACGACGGCAGCCTGGTCACGACGGTGCGCCGCAGCCACAGCATGTTCGGCGGAGATGTGTTCGGCATTATGCAAAGCGGCGGAAGCGGGAGCGGCGAAGCCCACATCGGCGACCCGCGCGGCGATTCGCCCGCCTATTTGAAGCTGAAAAAGGCCGGCTCGACGTTCACCGGCTACTACAGCTTCGACAACGCCAATTGGACGCAAATACGCGATTTTGTGACGCACACCGGTCTTTCCGCCGGAGATACGATCAAAATCGGCGTGTTCGCAACCAACGGCGCGACGGCCTACACCAATGTTGACGTCGTGTTTGAGGACTTCGCGCTCAACGGGGAGATCATCCCGTTCGCGAGGGAAAACGCGGCCGCGTTTACGTTCGGCGGCGCGGACGGCCTGCTCACGGCCGCGGTCACAAGCGGCCGCGCCGGCGGCCTCGGGGGGCGGCTCATTGTCGCCGCCTACAGCCCCGGCGGCGCCCTGCTGCACGTGTACAGCAAGGAGTTCCAAACCGACTGGGCGGAACCCGCCGCGCAGCTGACCGTCGACGTGTCGGCTTTGCCCGCCGGGACCGTGTGCAGGGCCTTTTGCTGGGACGCCGGTTCCGCGCCGCTGTTTGACGGCAGGTCCGTCATCCTGTGACAGAGCAAACCGATCCTGCAGCAAACCGATCTTGCAGCGAACCGATCTTATCGGGTGAGGAGGTGATTGCGACGGCCGGGGCCGCGGGGAGAGCGCGGCGCGCAAACCTGTGAATTCCGCAAAATTGGAAAAGTTTACCAGAACAAAGGAGGAAGTGTTTGTGAGGGGCAAGTTCAAGAGAATACTGGCATTTTGTTTGGCGCTGACGCTGGTCTCGGCACTGTCGTTTGCCGTGCCGTGGACGGCGCGGGCGGCGGGCACGGTCGTATATCCGCAGTTTTTGATGACCGTTGACGCGTGCGCAGAGGAGACGCAGGACGAACCGGACGCGATGGTAAACGCCATCGACGGCGTCCCGGGGACATTCTGGCACACGCCGTGGAATTCGGCGAAGCACCCGCAAAACGCCCATGCCAACGCCGCGTCGCCTTACGGCAAAAACGGCGTCGTAAACGGCCACTGGCTCGAGGTGGACCTGGGTATCGTACAGGAGATCGTCGGCATTCGCTACCTGACGAGGCCGTCGAACAACCAAAACGGCAACATCACCGCCTGCACCATCTATGTGAGCACCGACCGCAGCAACTACACGCGGGCCGGCGCCTCCTCCGGTTGGACAAACGCATACGGGGAGAAGCCGATCACGTTCGACACGCCCATGCAGGGCCGCTATGTTCTCATGGTGGCCACGTCGCCGACGGCGTATGTCAACTGCGGCGAATTTAACGTAGAAGTGGCGGACACCGGCCTCAGCTCGGTCTGGACGCACGTCAGGGACGCCGGCGACAGGGTGAAGACCGTCACCATCGGCGTGGTGCCGGGCACCTATCGGCTCGCGGACCAGGAGGCCTGCCTTGAGGCGATCATCGACGCGTACAGGGCCGGCGGCACGTCCGACGAGGTGAAAGCCGCGGTGGACGGGGTGGTCGAGGCGTTCCTGGCCAGCCCGATCGTCTGGACAAAGGCCGACTTGCGCACGCGCATCGACGGCGTGAAAGCGCTGCTCGGTTCGCTCAGCGCCGGCACGACGGACGGCTATCTGCCGCACAGCGTGTACGACGCGCACACGGCGCTCATACAGGAGGCCGAGGCGATTCACGACAACGCGGCGGCGACGTCCGGCGAGATCGGCGCCATGTGCGAAAGGCTTGTGTCGGCCCATGCGGTCATCAAAGCGGCGGTCATCTCGACGACGCCGGACTTTGTGGACGGCAACATCGGCGTTTACGACCTCGCGCCGGCGGCGGACCCGGACGCCATCCGCTTCAACAACCTGGAATGGACCGGCAACACGGGCGTGGGCGGTTCGATCAACGCGGGCAACCAGTCGCAGGTGTACGAGGTGAACCGCGAGAAGCCGCACGCCGTCGGCACGCAGGCGTACGACACGCTCGACAAGGCGCTGGCCGGCTCGCGCGACTACGCCCGTCAGATGTCGAAGTATTATCTGCCGCTCACGACGGCGGAAGATCTCGACCCGGAGACGTCCCGCTGGACATTCTCGCTCGTGCGGACGCTCACCAAGACGCTGGCGACGGCCAACGCGACAAGAGACCCGTTGGGCGGCACCCAAAACATCGTGGACTTCTATAAGCCGGCGTACGACGCGACGGGCTGGAACAAGATCGCGGTGCCGTCGAGCTGGCAGGTGCAGGGCATCGGCACAGACGGCAAGCCATACACGGGCTGGTACGACCCCGCGACCGGCTACGACCCGCCGTACTATACAAACGTCAGTATGCCCGGCAGCATCACATTCCGCGGCACCACCTACAGCATTTTCAACGGCGTCGGCATACCGGGCGCGCCGAACGACTACAACCCGGTCGGCTTCTACCGCCGCACATTTGATGTGCCCGGCGACTGGATCGCAAACAAAAACAAAGTGTTTATCACGTTCGACGGCGTGGAAGCCGCGTTCTACGTATACCTGAATGGCAAAGAGGTCGGCTACCACGAAGACAGCAAGACGCCGGGTGAATTTGACCTCACGCCGTTCTTGACGCAAGACGGCAAGGACAATCTGCTGGCCGTCAAGGTGTTCCGCTGGGCCGACTGCTCGTGGATGGACGACCAGGATTTCATTCGCCTCGGCGGCATATTCCGTGACGTCTATCTCACCGCGACGCCGTACGCCCATATCCGCGACTACAAGGTCGAGACAAACTTCGACGCCGAGTTTGAAAACGCCGTGATCGACTTCCGGCTGAACGTCCGCAACTACGCGAACGCCGGCCTGACCGGGTACGGCGTGGCCGCGCAGCTGTTTGACGCGGACGGCGTGGACATTTTGAAAGACCACACGTTCAAGGCCGCCCTCGGGGAGCTCGGCGCCGATTCGGAAAAAGTCGTGACGGGGCAGGCCGCCGTCATCGCGCCGCACAAGTGGTTCCCGGACGATCCGTATCTGTACACGCTCGTATTGACGATCTACAACGGCGAAAACGTGGCCGTTGAGCGCATCAGCCAGCAGTTCGGATTCAAACAGGTGACATTCCGCGACGCCGACAACAATTCCGACATCGTGCGTATCAACGGCAAAAAAGTGACGATGCGCGGCGTCAACCGCCACGACACATCGCCCTCCGGCGGACATTACATCTCGCCCGAGATATACCGGCAGGACCTCACGATCATGAAGCGCAACAACATCAACACCATCAGAACGGCGCACTACCCGAACGACACCTATCTCTATTATCTGGCCGACAAGTACGGCATCATGATCGTGGCCGAGGCAAACAACGAGAGCCACGCCAACACAAGCTCCAGCATCACGCAAAACAACTTCTACGACATGGCCAGAAGCCGCGTGCTCAACCTCGTTGAGAAGGAGAAAAACCGCGCGTCGGTCATCATGTGGTCGCTCGGCAACGAGTCCGGCAGCCAGAGCGGCTGGCGCACCATCGCGAGGGATCTGCGCCAGGTCGACGCCACACTCCCCGTCCATTACGAGGGCATCAAAGACCAAAACGTCAGCACATACGGCGACAGGGCCTTCGACGTGCTCAGCTACATGTACCAGGGCGCCGAGGCGCACTACGGCGACGGTCTGAGCACCCACATCGGCGCAAACATGCTGTGCGAGTATGCCCACGCTATGGGCAACTCGGTCGGCAACCTGGAGGAGTATTTCAAAGCCTTCCGGGAGACGCCCAAGTCGATCGGCGGCTGCATTTGGGACTATGTGGACCAGGCGGTGTGGACAAAGCCGACCAGCTACTACACGCTGCCGGAATCCGGCCCGTACCATCTGACGGGGGCGCTCAGTTCGACGGCCTATGACTCCATGTTTACCAACGACCCCGTCTACGGCCGCGTGCTGAAGCCGGGCGCTCACGTCACCTACGCGAACAGCGCCGGCACCAACGGAGAGGATATTTTCAACGAGAAGATCTCCGGCCGGCAGCCGTTCTCGGTCGAGCTCTGGGCGAGACCGCAGGACGTCGCGCTCAACAAAGTGCTCGTCGCGAAGGGCGACAGCCAGTTTGCCATCAAGACAGGCACCGTAAACAACCAGGACTCGTTTGAATTCTACATCTACAACGCGGACGGCGAGAACGTGTCGTCACAGTGGCTCTCGGCGGCGGCCCCGATCCCGGCCAATTTCACCGACGGCGCCATGCACCGCATCGTCGGTACGTTTGACGGGTCCACCCTCAGGCTGTATTACGACAACGGCGAGACGCCCATTGCCACAAAGACAATCGGCGCGAACGACAAGATTTCGAAGAGCGGCTACGCGTTTGCCGTCGGCCGCGACACGCAAAATTCCGGCCGCGACTCGGTGTCGTTTATCGCGGGCGCCCGCGTGTTTACCCGCGTGCTTTCGTCCGGTGAGCTCACCGACGCGGCGCGCAAGCCGAGCGACGCGATGCCCGACGACGGCGACATCATCTTCTGGGCGGACTTCACAAAGGGCGAGCTCGAAGAAGTAAAGCCGCAGATCTACGACTACTTCGAAAACGGGCTGTACCTCGGCTACGGCGGCGACTGGGGCGAGGGCAACCACGACAATTACTTCTGCGCCAACGGCATCATCACCTCAAGGCGCGTGGAAGAGCCCGAGATCAAAGAGGTCAAGAAGGTGTACCAGAGCGTCAACTTCATCGCCGACGAGTCCGACCTTCGCGACGGCATCGTGCGCGTGCGCAATGAGTATTACGCGACGGACGCCTCGGACTTCGACATCAAGTGGACGCTGTATGAGGACGGCGCGGTCATAGGAAGCGGCCTCGTCGACGCCCCGCCGATCCCCGGTCTCGGCCGGCAGACGATCCTGGTCAACATCCCGACCGTCGCGCTCAATGTACCGTATCTTGCCGCGCTGCCCGGGACGCTGACGCCCGGCGCGGAGTACGCGCTGAAGCTGCAAGCCTGCCTCAAACAGGATGAGGAATGGGCGGAGGCGGGCTATCCGCTCTCGGAAGGCCAGTTTGAACTCACATGGCTGAAGTCGGACAGGCGGCTGCTGCTGGACCGCGCTTTGATGGCCGGCGTAGTCGTCGAAGACGGTGAGACAACGCTCACATTGGGCAACGGGAACTTCTCGGCGGCGTTCAGCAAAACGACCGGCGCCCTCACAAGCTACGCCGCCGGCGGGGAACAGCTGATCATCTCCGGCCCGCAGCCCACATTCTGGCGCGCGATGAACGCCAACGACGGATCGGTCGACGGCAAGTGGCTGAACGCCGACACGAGCAAGACGCTGCGTTCGTTCGGCGAGCCGGTCGTGTCCGCCGACGGCAAATCCGCGGCGTTCACGGTGACATACAACGTGCCGGCGATCAACGCGAACACATTTGTCGATATGAGATATACCGTGTTCGGCACAGGCGCCGTGACAATCGAGACGGCGCTGCGCACCTCCGACAGGTCTCAGATGTTCCGCTTTGGCGTGGACTTCGAGATGCCGGCCGGGTACGAGAACATCGAATGGTTCACGCGCGGCCCGTGGGAGAACCTCAATGACCGCCTGACGGGCAGTTTCTCCGCCAAATACCGCACAACGGTTGCCGACAACTTCTTCCCGTACATCAAGCCGCAAGACACCGGCACACACCAGGGGACGCGCTATATGGCGCTGACGGGCACGGGGTCAACCGGCCTTCTGGTGGCGGCGACGGGAGACCGTTTGTTTGAGGCAAACGCCCAGCATTACAGCTGGCGCGACATCAACGCGACCAACAACAGAAACGCCGAGCCCAAGCACCCGTACCAGTTGCAGCCGCGCGAGACGACGATCGTCAGCGTCAGCTACGGCTCACGGGGGACGGGCGGCGCGAGCTGCGGGCCCGAGACGCTGCCGCAGTACACGCTGACCGCCAACAATCTGTCGTACAGCTACACGCTCATGCCGTTCACGGTGGGTGCGGACGACCCGGCGGTGCTCGCCCGCTACTACAGAGAGCCGGTCCTGGCCGACAGCTACGAGCTGACCGCCGCGCCGGCCGCCGATGGCGTTGAGGCGTTGTTTGCCAACAATACGGACCAAGCCGTGAGCGTGGAGCTCATATTGGCGGTCTACGCCGCGGACGGCAGGCTCGCGCGCGTCGAGACGAAAAACGCCACGGTCGATGCCTGGGGCCAATATCCGGCCGGGTTTGCCGTCGGGGACGAAAGCAGGCTGAAGGTATTCGCCTGGGACGCGGCCTCCCATATCCCGCTGTGCGAGGCGGTCTCTCTCGCCTGACCCGCGTCCTTTTCGCAAGCGCGTGACACAAAAGCGGCCGCCCGATTTTGGGCGGCCGCTTTGCCGCGCGGGCGCGCCGCGCTGCGAGACAGATGTGGTAAAATATGGAAATATTATCAAAATCACCTAAGCGCCGGGCGCGCCTTTGCCCCTCGCACCATGCATGTTTCGCATGTCGGCGACAAACAAAACGGCGGGGATAATCAACAGAATATGATGCGATATGGTGTATCTGTCCGCGATCTCGAGCATCGACAGGGCGAGAAACGTGCCTGTGATATAAAAGGCGATGACGCCGCCCAAAAGGTCGGATTTTTTCTTCTTCAGCAGGCCCCAAACACATCCGATCAAACCGATCAGAAAGATTGGCGTGTCGAACAAAAACGCCGTGAGCGCAACGACGTTCTGCGAATCGACCATGCTGTGGTTCCCCGTTTTGTCGTCGAGAAGCACCTGCGAGGCGACGTAACGGACAGGGTTCCAAAACTGTATCTTTTTAAGAGCATGGGGAAGGAGGTCAAGCCCCGACGCCCGCATACGGCCGAACGCTTTGGCGGCGAAATGCGCATGCACCTCGGAGGCTGTCGAAGAGCGGCGGATCACCTCGGCGAATTCGTCGGCGTCGGATTGATTCCATCTCCCGGACGCGGACAGGCCGACATATAAATTCCACCCGTACGATTGCGTCGGCGGGTCGTATGTCGTGATCTGTTTGACGATATACCCGTTTATGAAGTTGCACAGAAAAAAGACACAGCACAGGCCCGCCGCCACGAGCGCCCGCCTGTACAGCCGCCCGCGTGAAAAGAGAAGAAGCGCCAGGCCGTAGGCCGCCAGCAGGATGATGCCCAGCGGACGAAACAGCACGGAACAGCCCAAAAACAGCGCGCTCAGCGCGTACAGCAAGACCTTGCGCGTCTTGGCGGCGGCCTCGGTGTGCGCGGCGGCGTCGAAGGCCGCCAGGGAATACAAAATGCACGCGCCATACAGCAATTCGGCGTTTACCGTGTTGGAATAGATCAGGATAAAAGGGTGCAGCGAGAGCAGCAGAGAGGAGAGCAGAGCGGCCTTGCTGCCCACGCGCCGTTTGAGGATAGCATACACGCAGCACAGGGCAAGACTCATGCCCACGCCGTTGGCGACCGCCGCCACGGCCCGGCCGGTCCCAAACAGCGTCATCAAAACGGCCAGCACGGCCGGGTATGTGACGGTGCCCGGAAAAACCGCGGCGTACAAAGAGGGGAGCTGAAAATGATTCTCCGCCAGCACGACCGCGTTGTGATAATAATGCCGCAAATCCCCCTCCCCAATAAAAGTATAGTGCAGACAGATGAGGAGTTGAAACAAAAAGGAGAGAGAAAATATGATAAAATAGGAATATGTTGGCCTATACTGGAAACGCCTGCCCACAAAATAGGCGGCCAAGACAACCAAAAAACAGGCCGCGAAGGCCAGCATCAACTTGATTGTCTGTGTCAAATTGTGCGGGAGACTTTCCGCATAAAATATGAAACCGACACCCAAAAGCGCACTCGCCACAATGGCAGGTATATACGCAAGCGTTTTCTTCACATATAATTCTCCTAACCCGGCAACGAGAGGGTTCCCCCACCCGCGGCAAATATAACGCCGCCCGGCTTGTTATGCTATACCTTTATGAAATTTCCATTTGAAGAAATTTTACCCACCAGATTTGGTTGGAATAAATAAAAAACATTGCGCACATCTCTTGACTTTGCAAATTGTATATGATAAAAGAAAGTAGTCCAGTGTCTATGGTACGTTTTCATAAAGGTATACATTACCAAAAAAAGCAAAAGCGCCGTTTTTTCTTACAAAACGACGCTTTTGCTTTTTTACGGAGGTCCCGGCACCCGCGGGGAGGGGTTTCAAACATTTTTGAAACCGGAAATGGCTTCGCGGAGATCCCGATATCCGCGGGGGAGCGGGCCGCCGGGCGGGAAGGCGTGGGCTTTTTGGGCCGTTAAATCTGTATCCGCGGGACGCCGCTCCAATCGTATGTGTAATTTTTGCCCGGCGCGATGAGTTTGTTGCTCCGGCTTTCCCAAGCTTCAAAATACAGCCGCTGCGACTCGTCGAACCACTGGGCCAGGATCTGCCAGGTCTTCGGGCCAAAGATGCCTTGCAGGGACGTCAGCGTGTCGATCTGCTCGCGGGTCACGTCATACGGGTGCCGCTGCGAGCCCTCCCGCCAGGTAAACAGCCGGCGGAAGCCGTCATATACGTCTTGGAGACGCTTTTCGAGCAAAAGATATTCCTCGTAAGTAAACTGAAGATCGCCCACCCGCACGTTCTGAGAGAGGCCCAGCGCGGCGCGGGCCACGTCTTTGGCGGTGCTCTCCACGTCGGTGTCGTGGAAGACGGACAGCGTGAGCGCGTCGGTTTGGTTCCTGAGATAGCGGGCCAGACTGTCGGCCTTGTCCTCGTTCAGATTGACGGCGCCGCGCGTCCGGATGGCGTCGATCTGCGTCTGCCCGTACCGCATCTGCGCCTCGACGATGGTCTCCAAGTCCGCCTCCGCCGTGATCCCCGCCTTTTGGGCGCGCGCGAGAATCTCGTCGCGGCTGTAGTAGGCGGACAGCACCTCAATGTCCGCCAGCTTCAGCGCCTCGACCTCATCATATCGACGCAAAAAGAACGCGGACAGCTCGGCGGTGGACGGGAAAGCGGCCTCCGACAGGCTTGGCAGGTTGTTTTCGGAGACCGTCAAACGGATGCTTTGGTACCCTTCGACGTCGTAACTGTGAGCCCGCGGGTCGGGGGCGACGCCGTTTGCCTCATACCACGCCGCCGCCATCGACTGAATCCGGTCCGTGTCGGCGGCCAGCGTCTCTTTGCTTTGGGCATCGACGCGCAGCTTGCCAAAGATGTGGTGGTCGATGTAGGCGTATCCGTCGTTCTGGGTGGCGATCTCGTTTTCAATGCCCAGTTCTTCCCAGGTGACGATCCGTTCGACCATCCGGGTCACCACGACCGCCGGCTGCGACGGGTTCGGTGTGATCACACTGTCGGGGAGCATCAGACGCGCGCCGCCCTCAAAGAAGTGCAAAAGCGGTGTCTCCAAACCATTTTCCGCCATATAGGCGTACAACGCCGCGTCGCGGTCTTGCAGGGCCTGCTCCAACGTCTTGTCGGGGTTGAGGGAAATCTGCGAATCCACGCGAAACCCCAGCGGGTCATACAACAGCGCGTAAGGGTTTGTATTGGCGGGGGCCGTCTCGCCCAGGCTCACCTGATAGGCGGGTGTTTCGCCGGTCGATTGGGATGAGCCGACTTGCAGCGTGAGATCTTCCGTCCCCCGCACCCGTCCGCCGCGTTGGCGGACCATTTGCTGATACGTGACAATGGCGTGAAACGCCTGCGTGTTGGGCATGGTGGCAATGTACATAGAACGTGGCACCTCCTTTTAAGGAATTTTAAGAAATGCGCATTATCCTGAGACACAGGACCGCCCTAACGACTCGTTTTTTCATTGGTATCATGTTCTCCAAAATATAGATTTGAGGCTTCCCGGTGTTTGGCCTCTTTACATGTAACGTTTGAAACCGAAAAGTTCCTGTAAATTTTTCAAAATTTTTCTATAAATTTACAGGAACGGCACCAAACCGACTGTAATGTCCCCATAGAAGACGACACAAAAATTGAAAACGAAGTGTGGACCTGATAAACTGAGAAGGAGAACAGAACGGCGGGTACGCACAAATGGGACGGAAGCGGAGATTCACGAGCGAGTACAAGGTCAAGGCGGTACCGGAGGTGCTGCGAAGTGTTGAAAATGTATTGACAACGTGATGTGTTTGTGATACAATGAGATAAACTTGGAGGTGGCATTATGGCGACAGCGAATATAAACGTAAGAACGGACGCAGAAGTTAAGGCGCAGGCTCAACGAATCTTTGAGTCTATCGGGCTTGACCTGTCCACGGCGGTAAACCTGTTTCTCAAACAAACGGTGAGAGCCAACAATCTGCCGTTCGTAGTGGGGGCGATGTACCTCCGTGCGGATAAACCACAATCCCCATTGCCAAAAGTGAGACGCAAGCCTTTTTATGGTTGCGCCAAAGATAAAATATGGATAGCAGACGATTTTGACGCGCCGCTCGACGACTTTAAGGAGTATATGTGATGAGATATTTAATCGACACTCACGTTGCCCTGTGGATCTTAAAAGGCGAGCCGATCTCGGATAAGGCTAAGGCGATTATTGACGATGTATCAACGGAAGTGTTTGTCAGCATTGCGACTGCTTGGGAAATCGCGCTCAAGGTCGGTCTCGGAAAGCTCAAATATGACGGCGGTGTGAGGGATTTTCTTGATGACGTAAGACTGAATGATTTTCAGTTGCTCGGTGTGGAGGAATCGCATATTGAGCAGATAGAAGCACTTCCATATCATCACCGCGACCCGTTCGATAGGTTGCTTATAGCAACGGCAATCGCGGAGGATATGACATTTCTGTCGGCTGATGAGAATGTGCCGATGTACGATGTGAAATGGCTGTGGTGAACACAGCATAAACGGAACAGATAAGCCGCGAGCCGTGCTCTCAAACGAGGGTGCGGCTTTTTCATGTTCAATTGTGAACGAAATTGTAAATTCGACTCTCGCCGATTAAAAAGCCCTTGACAACACGCTCGGTGTAGCACGGTGCTATCGAAACATGCGTCAAACAAGTTTGCCGTCCGACATGACGACGGTTCTTTTGCATATTTTGGCCACTCGCTCCTCGTGGGTCACAATGATAACAGTCTTCCCTTGGGCATTCAGAGAAAGAAGAATCTCCATAATCATCTCCGAGTTTTTTGTGTCCAACGCGCCGGTCGGTTCATCCGCCAGGACGATGTCCGGATTGTTGACCAACGCCCGCGCAATGGCGACGCGCTGTTTTTCGCCGCCGGACAATTTGAAAACTTTCTTGTGCGCCAAATGTTGTATTCCAAATTTTACCATCATCTCGCGTGCTTTCTTTTCAATTTCTCCAAACGTGTCCTTCGCAAACAGCAAGGGGACACTCACGTTCTCCAAAACAGTATCTTCCTCTATGAGCGCAAAATTTTGCAAAACAAAGCCGATTTTTTGATTGCGCAAACGCGCTAAAAAGAGACTCCCTTTTTGAGATACGTCTTCGCCGTGAAACATATACCGCCCCTGTGTTGGCGTGTCAAGGCAACCCAATATGTGTAACAATGTTGATTTCCCCGCCCCGGATGCACCGCGAATGGCGATCATCTCACCGGCCTGTATGGACAGATCTATATGATCCAATGCCCGCGTTTGAGCGCTGTGTTTTTGTGTATATATTTTGCTTACATCTTTCAGCTCCATCAGCATTGTCATACCCTCCGAGTTCATCCCGTATTTACCGCTCGCGGCGGAACTTTTTAATCATATCTACTATATTTCCTCTGGCAAGGCTGAGGATGAAGCCAATGGATGAGCACCCATAGACAATGGCGAGATAGAGAAAAGAGATGGGATAAATATATCTTTTTAATCGCTCCGACATTCCAAGAAAGTCCCACATATTCATCGCCGCTAAAACAAAAATGAGCGCTATAGACAGCATCAACAGCAAAGACAGCCGTGTGGCCTCTATGGCGGCGCTCTTTTTGGGTGTCATTCCCGTCAAATAATATATGGAAAATATCTTCTGATTGTAGATGTTTTGCATCATACATGTCCCCCCAATCCCAGCCACAGCCGCGAGAAAGAAGATCAGGAAGAGGGTTACGTTAAAATACAAATCTTTCCTCATTTTATTCTCATAAATATCCTTGGCTGAAGCCATTGTTGTCAATTCTCCGGTGCGCGCCACAGCACGGTCGATTTCGCTTCGCTCAACATTGTCATGCGCATATATAAGCATCTCTGTCCACGGCATGAATGTACGTTGCTCTTCTTCCGGCAACATGGAATAGGGGATGATCATAACAGCGCCGTCGTTACTCAAAAGATTGTCGGCGGAATAAAATTCCGGGCTTGCGCCTTTTTGGGGGAAGAGATATTGCGTGTTCGGATCCAACACAGCGATCACACGCCCCTCAATACCGGAGGGCAATAAAATTGTGTCATTGACACGCAATTTCATGCCGGCGTTGGTTACAATGGGAATCACGCCATTTGGGGGCTCATAGTCAGCAAACCAACGGCCGGACGCCAAAGCCGGTTGATAATGCCGGATGATCTCATCACTATACCCGACCAGGTCGGCACTCTCTTCCGATTTTACATAAAGCCTGCCGATTTCAGCGAAAGGCTTCAATGCATTGCTCGCTTTATTTGCAAATACACCTTGTATATGAGAGAAGGCACGTAAAATATACACGCCGTCTGTTTCCAACTTTTCGACGGCACCGCGTGTGCTCATCAGATGATCCAATTTCGACAAGGTTTGCGCGAGACACAAAATGGAAAACACGACTTGCAGCAAAACCAACACATTGAGCAGTTTGCGCTTCCACAAAAATCGAAATGATATGTACAGGATTTTCATAGTTTTTCAAACCTTTATATTTGATATAATGTTTCGCGGCGGGTCAAAGAAACGGCTTTTATAAAGCTCAATGATAAAGTGAGAAAACATAACGTTCCGCCGACAATAAGGTTTTCTCTGAACGACAATGCCTTTATGATCTCATATCGTTCCAGCGATGGTGTGATTGCGCCAATGGCAACAAGCGATATGAGAAAAGACAACAGCGTGATAAAAAGGCTGTTGTTCAATATTAAAACGATCACCTTTATATTCGTCGCGCCGCATAGAATGTACGTTTTGAATCTTGGAATGCTGTTGTTGATCCAATAAAAGATGGCGTTGATTGTGATGATGATAAGCAATGAAACCAACGCAACATATCCGAGCATATTTCTAATCAGCTCCGCGACGGCCCTTGTTTCTGAGGCGGCAGGCAATGTCACGGAACGAACACCTGCCATCTGAGAAAGCGCCTCTTGGATGTACAAGGATTGCTCTTCCGATGGTTTTGTTTGAAAAATACAGATCATCTCGTTTAAGGCCCAACCGTTTCTTATGTAAGATAGAAGCGGAACCGTGGGCTTGTCCCAAATATTGACCCCGATGACATCAAAATGAACATTTTTAATTGAAAGGCCGGATGTCCATGTTTTTTCGATTTCAGATTCCGTCAATTTACTGAATGACGCCAAGGGTGCAATGGCAACGTTTTATTGTGCTCTACTACTGTAACGCTCCAGCGGAGGAAATTCCTGTCGTCCATGAGCAAAATTTTTTCTTTGTGCCTTATGATGGCCTCAAATGTACTGTGGACGGCGTCCTCCGCCAGGGCTTTGTCCTTTACAATCTTCAGGGCGACGAACAGCAGCTTCAACCCGTACCGCTCGTACAACGCGCCAATCCGGCCGCGTTCCCTGTCTGTGCGCAGTGGCCCCGGCGTATCCGGCGGTGTCCTTCGCATCTCTCAGCCCCTCCCCGGGCGGGACGCCCACGGTTCTCTATCTTCCACCCTACACCATATCACGCCAGCGCCCGGCTTGCAAGACTCGACACAAAACAGCGGCCCCTGCACCGCCCGGCGCGGGGCGCTTGCAATTTTCGCAGTTTTGTGATATTGTACAAATGTATGATGTATGCGCGGGCGGATTGCAAACCTCCCGGGGTGAAGACTTTGATCGATAAGGAGTTGCGATGACAATGGTCGAGCGGGTGATGAATGCGGACGCCTT
>JAIRTA010000010.1 GCA_031255175.1 Oscillospiraceae bacterium
TAACGGCTCAACTGTTCAACTGAGGAGGTGCGGGGCGATGACAAACCAGACGACGGAACTCGACCGCTGCGACTGCAATGCCATTCACGAGGAGGTGATTGCGGCCGTGCGGGAGAAAATGCCCGACGAGGATATACTGATGGACTTGGCGGATCTGTTTAAGCTGTTCAGCGATTCCACCCGCGTCAGGATTCTCTGCGCCCTGCAACACTCCGAGATGTGCGTCTGCGACATAGCCGTCTTGCTCGGCATGACGAAATCGGCCGTTTCGCACCAGCTGCGCCAGCTCCGGCAGACGCGGCTTGTCAGGAACCGAAAAGACGGCAAAGTGGTCTACTACGCGCTGGACGACGAACATGTCGGCAACGTCTTTGCGCAGGGCCTGCTGCATGTCTGCGAAACGTGAGTCGCCAAAAATTTTACACAAACAGTTGAATAAACTCTCAATCGTTCAACAAAAGAAGGAGGATACCGCTGTGACGAGGACATATCTGCTCGACGGACTGTGCTGCGCGGACTGCGCGGCCAAGATCGAGCGCCACGCCGCCAAACTGGAGGGCGTGCGGTCCGCGGCCGTCGATGTGATGACGCAGAAGCTGACGCTCACCGCCGACGACAAATCGCATCTGCCCGCGCTTTTGGAGAATGTCACCAGAATCGCGACGCGGGTGGAGCCGGACATCAAGGTTTCGCTGTTTGAGGAGGGCGCGCCGGCGCGAAACGTGGGGACCGAAGCGCGGCGGTCGGTGCTTCCTTATATACGGATGGCCGTCGGTGCGGCACTGTTTGCCGTCGGGGTGAGTTTCACGTTCGACAGATGGGCCGAGCTCGCGCTGTTTCTTGGCAGCTATCTGCTGATCGGCGGCGAGGTCGTCCTCCTTGCCCTGAAGAACATCTCCAGGGGGCAGATCTTTGACGAAAACTTCCTGATGAGCGTCGCGACGGTCGGCGCGTTCGCCATCGGGGAATATCCGGAGGGCGTCGCCGTCATGCTGTTTTACCGGATCGGCGAGGCGTTTCAGGCGTACGCCGTCGGCAGAAGCCGCAAATCGATCGCGGCGCTGATGGACATCCGCCCCGACTTCGCGAACCTCAAGACCGGCGGCGAGATCCGGCGCGTGTCGCCGGAGGACGTGAACGTCGGCGACTTGATCGTCGTGAAGCCCGGCGAGAAGATCCCGCTGGACGGCGTTGTGACGGAGGGCCGCTCCGCGCTCGACACCTCCGCGCTGACGGGCGAATCGCTGCCGCGCGACGCGGAGCCGGGCTCGGAAGTCCTCTCGGGGTCGATCAACAAAAACGGCCTGCTGACAGTGGAGGTCAAAAAACCCTTCGGAGAATCCACGGTGTCGAAGATCCTCGACCTCGTGCAAAACGCGAGCGGCGCGAAGGCCCCGGTGGAGAACTTCATCACGAAGTTTGCCCGTTATTACACCCCCGCCGTCGTGTGCGCGGCGGTCGCGCTGGCCGTCATCCCCCCGCTCGCGCTCGGGGGCGGCTTCGCGGATTGGATCAACCGCGCGCTCGTGTTCCTCGTTGTGTCCTGCCCCTGTGCGCTCGTGATCTCGATCCCGCTGAGCTTCTTCGGCGGCATCGGCGGTGCCTCGCGCAACGGGATCCTCGTCAAGGGCAGCAATTATCTCGACGCGCTCCACAATGTGGACACCGTGGTGTTCGACAAGACGGGCACGCTGACAAAGGGCGTGTTCGCGGTGGCGGAAATCGCGCCGGCGGGCGGGTTTTCGCGGGAGGCCCTGTTGGAGCTGGCGGCATACGCCGAATCCGGTTCCAACCACCCCATCGCCGTGTCGATCCAAAAGGCGCACGGCGCCGCCGTTTCGCGCGGGAGGGTCACGGAATATGAGGAGATCGCCGGGCGGGGCGTGCGCGCCCGTGTGGACGGCACGGCGGTTCTCGCCGGGAACGGCGAGCTGCTGGCCGAGGCGGGCGTCACGTTCGAGAGGACGGATGCGACCGGTACGGCGGTCTACCTCGCGGCGGACGGCGCGTTTGCCGGGCATATCGTCATCGCCGACGAGATAAAACCGGACAGCAAAAACGCCGTGGCCGCGCTGAAGGCCCTCGGCGTGAAGAAAACGGTGATGCTGACGGGCGACAGCCGCGCCGTCGGGGACGAAGTCGGGCGGGCTCTCGGGCTCGACGCCGTCCGCGCGGAGCTCCTGCCGCAGCACAAGGTGGAACAGCTCGAAAAACTGTTTGAGGAGAAATCGGGGAAGGGCAAGCTCCTGTTTGTCGGCGACGGCATCAACGACGCGCCCGTTCTCGCCCGCGCCGATGTGGGCATCGCTATGGGCGGCGTGGGCTCCGACGCGGCGATAGAGGCCGCCGACGTGGTGCTGATGACCGACGAACCGTCGAAGATCGCCGACGCCGTCCGCATTGCGAAGAAGACGCGGACGATCGTCATGCAAAACATCGTGTTCGCGCTCGCCGTGAAGGGCGTGATTCTCGCCCTCGGGGCGCTGGGCTACGCCACGATGTGGGAGGCCGTATTCGGCGATGTGGGCGTCGCGCTGATCGCCGTGCTCAACGCGATGCGGGCCATGCGGACGCTGCGGAGAGCGTAAAATATTTTTCAAATCGGTGAACGGTCATCACGGCGGGCACAACTGAAAACAACGGCGAAACGGCATCAATACGGATACGCGGCCCAGGGGTCGGAGACGACGGGCAGTTCGACGGGCGCCGTCGGCGGGCCGCCCGCGCCGGGTTCTTCCGGCGGTGCGTCGGGCGGCGTGAGAGCGCCGGTGTCGTCCGTCGGGGGTTCGGCCGACGTGGCCGGGTTGTTGTCCGCCGGGCCGGAAGTGCCGGCGCTGTCTGCGTTGTCCGGCGGGTTCAGCGCGCCGGCCGGGTTGTTTGGCGGATTGTCCAGCGGACTGTCCGGCGGGTCGGATGTGGTGCCGGATGTGTCCGGCGTGACCGGGTTGTCCGCCGGCGGGGCGGAGTTCTCGGGCGCGGTCGTGGCCGTGTCGGCGTCCGGCCCCACCTCAATGACTTGATCGACCTTGTTGTAGACGTTTTTCGCCTCCAGCGTGCGGCTGATCTCCTGCCCGCTCGCGTCCTGGATCACCCGGTAAGTCTCCACCGTGTAGCCGGTGTGACCGGTCACGGTCACCTTGCGGGCACCCGGCGCGAGGGCCGGGTTGACCGTCGTCTGGGAGGTGAAGGGCCGGGTGGAGAGGAATTTCTGTTCCAGAGACACGGTGTGGTCGTCAATTTTGGTCCCCAGAAGCGTCACCTCGACGGAACCGCCGCGCTGTTCGGCCTGAATCTTGATGGGGTAGTCCTTGTCATTTTGGAAGCGGAGATCCAGCGAGCCCCAGTTGACGGTGGCGTCGTGGCCCACCGGCACATAATCCACCGTCATGGAGTGATTGGTTCGCTCCACAATCTTCAGATCGGCCCGGACCGCCGCGATGTACAGCGTGGTGGACATCTGGCAGATCCCGCCGCCCACTTCGTCCACCAATTTGCCCTGCACATAGGCGCCGGCCTGTTTGAAGCCCCTGTCGGTTGTCCGCTGGCCGACGGTCTTGTTGTAAGAAAATTCGTCGCCCGGCATCAGGATACTGCCGTCGATCATCGAGGCGGACAGCCGGATGTTGGTCGCGCGCGGCACGTTGCCCGCGTTCAAATAGGTGGTGAAGGAAGCCAGCTCGTCGGCAAACAGGCGGGCCTCCAACGTGGCGGCGTCCATCGACGGCTGTGTGCGGACGAGCGGGATGCGCACCTCCGCGCCCGGTTCGGCGTCCGCGCGCAGTTCCTGTGCGGCCGCCTGGTCAAAGGAGACGCCCACCACGGCGTCCAATATTTTGATGTTGCTCGGGTCGCCGGAGGCGAACCGGGCGTTTTGCGCTTCCACGTGGATCTCTTCATACAGCGCGGTGAGGTCCACGGGCAGGGGCAGGGCGGTCTCCGCGCGCGCGTCGGCCGGCGAGAAGTCGCCGGTGATGAAGCGTTCGCAGATGAAGTCGGTCAGCGCCGTCTGGTCGATGCGTCGGCCCGGCGTGCCGACCGTGACGATAACGGCATCCCGCGTCACGGTCCAGCGGTCGTCTTCCGGCTCGATGTCAACCAATTGTGCGACACGGGAAACCGTGGCCTCCACCGCCGCCCGGTCTATGTAAAATTCTTCGTCGAGAGGGAGATCTTCCCGTGCGAAGAGCGAGGAGACCACGGCGCGCACCCGGTTGAAGAACCCCCCGGTCCGGCCGTAGTCGTGGGCGCGGCGGGCCGACGCCTCGGCCTGAAAACGCAGCCCCACCTGTTCGCTCGACAGCGTGAGCGGCTGCCCCTCGACGGTCAGCGCCAGTTCCCGGTGCGCGTAAGCGTCCCGCATCTGCCGGTTCAGCAGTTGGGCGGCCTCAGTCTGAGACTTCCCCCCCAGGGCCTGCCCGCCGACGTATACGTTGGGGTAGATGTTGTCGTAGAAAGCGAGTCCGTAGGTCAGCGAGGCGACGACGGACAACAGGATAACCCCGGCCGCCAGCGCCACCGCCAGCCGGACGCGGCCGCCCCGGCGGACCGGCCCTTCAGCCAGACGGGCGCCCCCTGTTCGTTTCGGCAATGTCACTTGGTTTGCCATGCGTGGCAACTCCTCTCAATCCGGTTCTCCCCGCGGTTTTTCGCGCAGACAGGCGGGAAAAACATAAAAGGCATAAATGGCGCAGGCGTCAAACGCCTCGTCCTCCGCTGTAAACGGTCGACTGCCGTGCCAACTATTTCTATTATAGCAAATCCCATGCCAAAAATACAGTTGCAGTTTGATTACAAATTCTTGACGAAGCGCGACGGATTCTTGACAGAATGTGGAAAACACGGCGAAAACGACAAAATCAAGGGGGAAATCGCCGCAGCCCGGCCTGCACGTACGACAGCCGCAACAACCGCATGCCTTCCCGCCCCCACCGGCGCGCAGAGCTGCGGCACGGCGCACAGCCGCGACAAAACGGCCGTCTGCCACAGACGACCAAGACGCCGGGACGGAAAAGGATCTGCGGGGCGGGAGGCAAATGTGCGGATGGCCGGTTTGCAAATTTTTCTCTGACCGCTTGACAAGCGCAGTTATGATGATTATAATGATATTGTAATGATTATTATGTTTGGAACAGGGTTGAGACTATGAGGATTGAAAATAAAAACACGGAATTTAAGCGTGAATATGTGGAAGACATCAAGAAAACCGTCATTGCGTTTGCAAATACGGACGGCGGCGAACTGCTGATTGGTGTGGATGATGATGGAACTGCCGTCGGATTGAACGATGCGCAGGATGTGTTGCTGCGAACCACAAACGCCATCCGTGACGCAATTCGCCCTGATGTGACACTGTTCGCCGAATGTGTACTGACCGATATGGGCGGCAAGCGGATTGTGTCGGTGACGGTGCAGCGCGGCACGGCGCGCCCCTATTATCTGGAGGGGGAAGGCGTCCGTCCGGAGGGCGTTTTTGTCCGGCAGGGCGCGTCCAGTGTGCCGGCGACTGAAACGGCGATTTTGGCGATGATTAAAGAAACCGGCGGCGACCGCTACGAGTCGGCGCGGTCGCTGAATCAACAACTGACGTTTGGGCACGCAAACACCGCCTTTTCTCAAAAAGACGTTGCCTTTGGTGAGCCTCAAAAGCGCACGCTCCACCTGATTGGTGAGGATGGCACATACACCAACCTTGCGTTGCTTTTGTCGGAGCAATGCCCCCATATCATCAAGCTGGCGGTGTTTGAGGGCGTGAGCAAAACAGTGTTTAAAGACAGACGCACGTTTGGCGGTTCGCTTTTTGAACAGCTTGAGGAGGTTTACGGCTTTGTCGACCGTTATAACAGCCTGCGTTCAGAATTTGTCGGACTTAACCGAATCGACAAGCGAGACTATCCCGTCGAGGCCATCCGCGAGGCGCTGCTGAACGCACTGGTTCACCGTGATTATGGGTTATCTCCCGCGACGCTCATTAGCATCTTTGGCAACCGAATTGAAATCGTAACCATCGGCGGTTTGATGAAAGGCATTTCGTTGAACGATATTATGCTTGGCGTATCTGCGCTCCGCAATCCCTATTTGGCGGATGTTTTTTACCGCTTAAATCTGATTGAAGCATACGGAACGGGTATACCGAAGATTACTGAAGCGTACAAAAACTTCGCCGTTCAGCCAACCATCGAACTATCGGATAACGCTTTCAAAATCACGTTACCCAACACAAATTACCGTGTCGAAAGCACATTGCAATTGGACGGACGCGAAGAACAAGTAATGAAGATGTTTGGGAGCAGGGACATTATCACCCGCGTCGAAGTGCAGGAGGTGCTTGGGATTTCACAGGCAACCGCCATCGTACTGCTGCGCAATATGATGCATAAGGGATTGCTTTCGACTGAGGGCAACGGAAAGAAACGGCGGTACAAACGAGGATAGTACGCCGTGTCATCTAAAGTTTGCAAATAGGCGTGTAAAATGCCGCCGCCGGGCGCGCGGCATCGGGAGCGGTGCATAAAAAAACGCGCCTGCGGCGCATACTGGGGGTGAGGAGGAGACGCCATGCTGGTATCGGAACTCATGAGCCCCCATGTGGTCAGCATTCAGCAGGACGAATTGGCTTCGTCGGCGGCCCGGTTGCTGGCCCGGCACAACATCGGCGCCCTGCCGGTCTGCGCCGGGGACGGCCGCCTGCGCGGGATCGTCACCGACAGGGACATCGTGCTGCGCTGTGTGGCCGCCGAGAGCGACCCGGAACAGACCCGGGTGCGGGAGATTATGTCCCGCGGGGTGGTTGGCGTGGCGCCCGGGGAGGACGCGCGCGAGGCCACCCGCCTGATGGCCGAGAGGCAGGTGCGCCGTCTGCCGGTGGTCGAGGACGGCCGCGTTGTAGGTATGCTGTCACTCGGAGACCTGGCCCGGCATCATCGATTCGACATGGAGGCGTCAAGGGCGCTTTCAGAGATCTCCGCCAACCTGCGCGCGCGCTGACGCGCCCGGTGCGCCGGGCGCGTCTTTCACACCGGGCGCCGGTCCGCGCAATCCCCCCGCGAGAGGTCGGGTGTCAGACCGCAGCGCCGAATGCGCGCCTCGAGGCAGGCCCGGCACTCGGCCGCCTCATCGCCCGTGCAGATCTTGTTGTCGTAGAGCGCGTACTGTTTGCGCACCCGCCGGGGGGAGAGGTTGGGCATCACCACATTGGCCCCGGCCAGGAGACCCCGTTCCCGCCCGTCGGGGGCGATCGTCCCCAGCGCGGTTGTGGCGGGGATCAGCGCTGTGGGCAGCAGCAGGCGGCTCAACGCCACCATCTTCAGCGTCATCGTCAGCGTCCCGCCCGGGCAGCGGCCAAACGGCGTGTCGGCCTGGGGAATAAACGGGCCGATGCCCACCATCTGGGGTTGCAGTTCCTGCAAAAAGCGCAGATCCCGCAGCAGTTCCGCCGCCGTTTGAAACGGAGACCCCACCATAAAGCCGGCGCCCACCTGGTAGCCGATCTCCCGGAGGGCGAACAGGCACTGTTTGCGCGCGCGCAGACGCATAGACGCGGGGTGCAGACGCCCGTAATGGGCTTCGTCCGCCGTCTCGTGGCGCAGCAGATAGCGGTCCGCCCCGGCGCGAAACAGCCGCTCGTAGCTCGCGCGGCTCCGTTCTCCGAGAGACAGCGTGATGGCGTGGTGCGGAAACTCCGCCCGGATGGCTCGGACCAGCGGTTCCATCCACGCGTCGGTGCAGTGGGGGTCCTCTCCGCCCTGCAGGACAAACGTGCGGTAGCCGAGGGCGCTGCCCTGCCGGCAGCATTCCAGGATTTGCGACCGGCTCAGCCGGTAGCGCGCCAGTTTTGCGTTGCCGCGGCGGATGCCGCAGTAATAACAATCGTTTTTACAATAATTGGTAAATTCGATCAGGCCCCGGAAATAAACGCCGTCCCCGTAGTGCCGCCGGCGCACGGCGTGGGCGCTGCAAAGCAGGGCCTCGATCTCCGCCGGGTCGTCGGTTTGGATCATGCGGAGCAGGTCCGCGTCGCTGTCGAGGTTCAGCGGCGGAGCCGGCCGCGCCGGCGCGCTACGCATGGGGCGGCGCCTCTCCGGCGGCGCGCAGCAGCGACATACTTCTCTCGAGGATCCCGTGGCAGTGGGCGAGGAACAGTCCATAGTTTGTGACGGGCACCCGTTTGGCGCGGGCGGTCCGGAGCCGGTTCATCATCTCCGCGCGGGAGATCATGCAGCCGCCGCAGTGGATGATGAGCGCATAGTCCTCCAGCCGCTCCGGGTAGTCCCGCCCGGCCGCGAAGTCCAGGCGCAGCGACTTGCCCGTCGTCTTTTGCAGCAGCGCAGGGATCTTCACCCGGCCGATGTCCTCATGGCTGCGGTTGTGGGTGCAGGTCTCCGCGATGAGCACCCGGTCGCCGTCCCGCAGGGCGGACACCGCCCGCGTGCCCGCCAGCAGCGCGGACAGGTCACTTTTTTGCCGGGCCATCAGGATGGAGAAGCCGGTGAGCGGGATCTCCGCCGGCACGGCGCGGGCCACGGACGCGAACGCCTGGGAGTCCGTCACCACGAGGTCCACCCGCCCGAGTTCGCGCAGCGCCTGCGGCAGCGTCCGCTCGGTTGTGACATGGCAGCGGTGGCCGCCGTCCAAACACTCCCGAATGAGCTGAACCTGGGGCAGGATCAA
Organism: Oscillospiraceae bacterium; assembly: GCA_031255175.1. GTDB lineage: Bacteria > Bacillota > Clostridia > Oscillospirales > UBA929 > JAIRTA01. The sequence continues at coordinate 8,668 of JAIRTA010000010.1, forward strand.
ACGCCCCCGGGGCGCTTCGCTGTCCACCGGCACCACCATGACGACGACAGCGCCGGCGGGCAGCAGATCCTTGAGCATCGGGTGGTCCTCCCGGAGCGCGTCCAGCCGCAGGGAGATCTCGGCCTTCACCCGCGTGAGCTCCTCCGGGCGGCGGTCGGAGACAGGCAGCGCGTCCGGAACCTGCGAGCATAGCGCCGCGAGCGCGGGCGCCGGCACGGTGTCGCTCTTGGTGATCAGCGGCAAATGCGGCAGCGCGCGCCGAGCGAATTCCTGCGCGAACGCCCGGTAATCCGCCAGCGCGGGCGCCTGCGCGTCGATGGCGTACAGGGCGAGGTCGGTGCGGTTTAGGACGGACTGCGTCTTTTTGACGCGGGCCTCGCCCAGCGCGCTGTCGTCACCCAGCCCCGCCGTGTCGATGAGGACGATGGGGCCGTGCGGCAGCAGTTCCATGCTCTTGCTGACGGGGTCGGTGGTTGTGCCCGGCGTGCCGGACACAATGGCGTTTTCCGTGTCGGTGATGGCGTTAAACAGCGCCGATTTTCCGGCGTTGCACCGCCCGAAGATCGACACGGTGAGACGGTTGCTCTGCGGTGTGGCATTCATGCGGCGCGGGCCCCCTTTTGTCCGGATGGCGGTATATAGAGAATGGTTCAAGCGTCAAAGGCGCGTCCGGCGGAAGCACCCGCCCGTCGTGCGCTTGAATGTATGCGCTCAAATGTATAAATCCCGCCGGCCCTCCTCGAGGAGGGCCAGTTTTTGTGTCACCAGCGTTCGGACCTTATCGCTGGCGATGCGCGGCAGCTTGTCCGCGATCAGCCGGTCGGCCAGCGTGTGAAACGGCGCGTCGCCGTAATCGAGACTGTATTCCTTCAGCGTCATCAGCGCGTTTGGCAGGCAGACGTTGCGGATGTTTCCGCTCTTTGCCAGCGACATGAAGCGGTCGCCGGTCCGGCCCTTGCGGTAACAGGCGGTGCAGAAGCTGGGGACAAGCCCCTCCGCCATCAGCCAGGTGATGATCTCATCCGCCGCCCGGCTGTCGGACAGGGTGAACTGTGTGCCGCCCCGCGCCCGCTTGCCGTAGCCGCCCACCTCCACACTGGAACCGCCGCTGATCTGAGAGACGCCGATGCCGATGAGCTTGCGGCGCATTTCCGGATTCTCCCGGGTGGAGATGATCATCCCCGTGAAGGGAACGGCCAGACGGATGACGGCCGCCAGATGCAAAAAGAGCTCGTCGTCCACGGCGTAGGGGTAATCCGCCTCGGTCACACCCTCGGCCGGGCGGATGCGCGGCATCGAGATCGTGTGGAACCCCACGCCGAAGGCCTCCTCCAGGTGCTCGTTGTGGAGCATCAGGCCGATCACCTCAAAGCGGGGGTCATAGAGCCCGAAGAGCGCGCCGCCGCCCACGTCCTCAATACCCGCCTCCATCGCACGGTCAAAGGCCAGGGTGTGGTACAGGTAGTCGCGCTTTGGCCCGACGGGGTGGACGGCCTCATACGTGGGCCGGTGGTAGGTCTCCTGAAACAGGATGTAGGTGCCGATCTCCGCCTCCTTCAGCAGCCGGAAGGAGTCGACGCTCGTGGCGGCAATGTTGACGTTGACCCGCCGGATCTCCCCGCGTTCGAATTTCATATCGTAGATGGTCCGGATGCAGTCGAGAACATAGGAGAGAGGGCAGCGGACCGGGTCCTCCCCCGCCTCCAGCGCGAGGCGCTTGTGCCCCATCTTTTCCAAGATACGCACCTCTTCCCGCACCTCGTCCAGCGTCAGTTGGCGGCGGTCGAAGGTGTTGGGGCAGCGAAAGCCGCAGTAAGTGCAGTGGTTCACGCAGTAGTCGCTGATGTAGAGCGGGGCAAACAACACAATCCGCTCCCCGTAGATCCGCTCCTTCACGCGCCCCGCCAGCGCGAAAAGGCGGGCGCGGCGCGCTTTGTCCGCCGTGTTCAGCAGCACCGCCACATCGCGGTGCGTCAGCCCCTCAAAGCGCTCCGCCCGGTCCAGCGCGGCGTCCACCTCCGCGTCGGAGGGGTGCGCGGTCTCCTCCAGAAGGCCGCGGATGTAAGCTTCGTCGATAAAACAGGCCGGTTCGGCAGCCCGGTTTGCGGTTTGTGTGTACATAAAACCCATCCTTCCCGGGGCGCGCGCGGATTTGCGCAAAAAAATGACGCCCCGAAAGGCGTACAGAGACAAAGCCGCCGTCCCCCCTCCCCGCGGGTGCAGAGGGAACAGACAGCCGCGCCCGCCCACAGAGACGG
>JAIRTA010000154.1 GCA_031255175.1 Oscillospiraceae bacterium
CGCATTTCGCTGCGGATCAAAGGCAAAGCGCCGCTGAATCTGCGCGTGGACGCCATCCCGGAGGTATACACCGTGATGTCGAGCAACCCCGCGATCGCGACGGTGGAGCAGACGAGCAATGGCTGGGTGGTCACCGGCAAGAGAGCCGGTACGGTGCTCGTCGTGGTGCGCGTGGCCGAAGAATTCGGCGGCGGCACCCATGTGGTGACGGTATCCGTTGCCTAAGTGCCAACGCTTTTGTTGAAAATGGGAGGTCCGAGGAGCCGGCACGCGGTTCCTTGGACCTCCCTCGTTGGTTGTTGCCTTTGGCACAGACATTGAAATGGATAAAATTGGATCTCACCACTTGCGCCAGCGCTTCTCAGCGGCCGGCGCGGCGGGTGGGATGTGCTACACTCTATGATTTTGCGTGGAACGCCTACTGAAAAATAGGCCCTTATGTGATCTCCTCCGTCCGGCGAAACACACCCCTCACCGCAGAAAGAGGGCGCCCAGGAGGCCGCAGCCGGTGAGAAGCCAGACGGGGTTTGCTTTGGTGAAGCGGAGGAGCGAGAACACGAGGACCGCCAAGCAGACGGCCGGGAGATCGAACGCTCCGCCCGTCGGCAGAAAAGCCTCTTGGGCCACTGTGAGCCCCGCACCCGCGATGAGAGCCAGTACGACCGGGCGGATGCCGGACAGCGTGGACTGGACGCCCGGCGACTTGTGGGCCGAGAAGAAAAATTTCGCGACGAGGAGAGCGATGAGGACACTCGGCAGGACCATGCCCAGTGTGGCGACCACGGCGCCCGGGATACCGGCGAGTTTGGTGCCGGCAAAGGTGGCCGCGTTGATCGCGAAAGGGCCGGGCGTCATTTGAGAGATGGCGATCATGTCCACGGACTCGCGCGCCGTCATAAAACCGGCGCCGACCAGATTTTGCTGGATCAGGGGTACGATCGCGAGGCCGCCGCCGAAGGTGAACAGCCCGACGCGCAGACAGATCAGAAACAGTTCGGGCAGCTGGGTCACGACGGCGCCCCCTTTTGTCCGCGGCGCCAAGGGCGTCCGCTCAGCAGGCCGATGAGACCGCCGCCCAGCAGGATCCAAACGGCGTTGACGGAGGGCAAAAACACCGCCACGGCCAGCGCCGCGCCGAACAGCAGCCAACCGAGCACGCCGCGCACCGAGGCCGGACGCAACTGAACAACGGTGGAGAAGAGAAGTCCGGCCACGGCGGCCCGCACGCCGCGCAGCGCCCCCAGCACGTAGGGGTTTGCGAGAAAGGCCTGGTAGGCGACCGTGACCAATGAGAGTACGACCAACGAGGGCAGGACAACCCCCAAGGAGGCCGCCACCGCGCCCGCCACCCCGGCGATGCGGTAGCCCACCAGCAGGGAGGCGTTGAGGGCAATGACGCCGGGAGTCGACTGCGCCACGGCGAACAGATCGACGATCTCATCCTCCTCGATCCAGCGGTGGCGTGTGACAAAATCGCGCGACATCTGCGGGATCATCGCGTAGCCGCCGCCGAAGGTGGTGGCGCCGATGCGCAGCATCACGAGAAAGATATGGGCCAAGTCGGCGGGTGTTTGGCGCCTTGTCTCACTGTTCATGGGCGTAATAATTGATCAGACAGCCGGACAGGATAATGTCCCGTTCCTGCCGGGTGAGGGGACCGAACGAGAGTGTGATCGTCTCTGAGACGTCGCCGTGCGTCCACAGCGCGTCAACGTGTTCCGCGTCTCCCAGCAGCGCGGCGCGGATATGCGGCAGCGCGACCGTGTCGCCGACGGCGAGACGCCGTGTGTCCAAGTCGGGCCAGAGGAGCGGCAGCATCCCCCAGTTGATCAAGTTGGAGCGGTAGCGTTTGGTGGCGTACTCCAGCGCGATGTTGGCAACGCCGCCGAGAATCCGCTGACAGGAGGCCGCCTGTTCGCGTGCGGACCCGTCGCCGGGCCGCAGCGCCGACACCGCGCTGCCGAGGCCGGGCGCGTCCGGGGCCTCTTCGCGGCGGCGCATCTCGCGGGCCAAAATCTCTTTGGCCAAGGCCACGTAACCCGGCGCCTTGCGCGAAAGGGTGAATTCCGCCAGGCGGTACGGGTTGGAGCGATACGAAGAAGTTTCCCCGGAGGGGATCAGTTCGTCGGTGGTTGTCACGGGGTCGAAGAGAGCGGCGGCCACCGTGAGGATCAATGCGTCCGGCAGCGGCGGCAGCGGCGGCCAGTCGGCGATGTTTGGGCCGTAGATGAGAGACGTCTCCGGTTCCGGCCGCCCCACACCGCGGTAAACGCGGCGCTCGTAGGGGGCGCCGTCGAAGACATACGCGTCGCCGTCCGAGACGGCCGGTGGGTCGGGGAGCTCTGTCGCGGCCGTGAGCAATCCGCCGTTTCGCGCCGTGGCGGCGATGGAGCGGGCGTCCATGAGCGCGACAAAGGCGTTTTGCCCCTCGCCGGGCTTGCTGCCCTCGCGGTTTGGAAAGTTGCGGGTGGCGTGCCGAACGGACAACCCCCCGTTGGCGGGCACATCGCCCGCGCCGAAGCAGGGGCCGCAGAAAGCGGTGCGCACGGTGGCGCCCAGAGCTGTGAGATCCGCCAAAATGCCGTCACGGGCCAGTGCCAGCGCCATCGGCTGGCTGGCCGGGTAGACGGAGAGTGCAAAAGCGGAATTGTCCGTTCCCACATCGGACAAGATGGCGCGGGCCGCCGCGATGTTCTGGTAAAGCCCGCCGGAACAGCCGACGATGACGCCCTGGTCCACCCGCACCTGCCCGTCGGCGCACACTTTGTCCGCCAGCGGGGGCGGGGCGGACAGGCCCCATTGCTCCGCCGCGTTTGCCGCCGTCTCGCGGAGCAGCGCGCGCGCGTGCGCGCGAAACTCCCGGATGGGGTATGTCCGGCTGGGGTGAAAGGGAAGGGCGATCATCGGCTCCACGGCGCCGAGATCGACGCGCACCGCCGCGTCGTAGTAGGCGAGCGCGCCGGGCCGCAGCGTCCGGTGGTCCTCCGCGCGGCCGAAATGGGCCAGTTCCTCCGCCACGCGCTCATCGGTCTGCCAAAGGGTGGAGAGGCAGGCGGTTTCCGTCGTCATCACGTCGATGCCGTTGCGAAAGTCCATAGGGAGACCGGCGATGCCGGGGCCGATGAACTCCAAAATCTTGTTTTTGACAAAACCCTTTGGAAAAGTGGCCCCGATCAGAGCGAGCGCCACATCCTGCGGGCCGACGCCGGGCCGGGGCGTTCCCTCCAGCCAGACGGCCACCACCTCGGGGCGGGCGATGTCGTAAGTGCGATTTAAGAGTTGTTTCACGAGCTCCGGGCCGCCTTCTCCGATGGCCAATGTCCCATAGGGGCCGTAGCGGGTGTGGCTGTCGGAGGCCAAGATCATCCGTCCGCCGCCTGCGTAGCGCTCCCGCATGTATTGGTGGATGACGGCCATGTGAGCCGGCACATATTCACCGCCGTAGCGGTGCGCGGCGGACAAACCAAAGCGGTGGTCGTCTTCGTTGATCGTACCGCCCACCGCGCAGAGACTGTTGTGGCAATTTGTCAGCACATAGGGGAGAGGGAAGGCGGTCAGCCCGCTGGCGCGCGCCGTTTGGATGATGCCCACATACGTGATATCATGCGAGGCTATGGCGTCGAAGCGGAGACGCAGCGCGTCCGTTTGGTCCGCGGTGTTGTGCGCCGCCAGCACCCCATATGTCATGGTGCCGGCCCGCGCTTCCTCGGGCGCGGGCAGCCCGCGCCCGGGCGGTGTGAGGCGGCCTTCGTGCAGGTAAACGCCGCCGCTTTGCAGATGAATCATAAAAATCCTCCCTTGCGGTGAAATCGGATGAGATCGTAAAACAATACACGGAGCCGAGCTGAGCCCGACCCCGTGTCGAGGGGCGTCCTGGTGCGCCGCGACATCCAAATATTGTCAGAAAGCGGCGTGGATTTTTTCGTCAGGCAAGGCGGCTGGGTCCGTTGGCGCTTGTTGTATCAACGGATTCCGCCAACGCAGCCTGGCGGAAAAAAGACCGGAGATTTATAAATATTTAGGAGACACAGTACCAGACGCCCCTGTCATTTTCCGTTTCGGCCCGTGTAAGACAAAACGGCACCGGAAAACGCGCTGCTGGGCGTGAGGAACGTTGTGGAGATTATGCGATCCGCGGGGACGCCAAGGCTGCCGAGATAGTCTCCGATGGCGCGGACGCGCCTGTCGGCCAGTTCTTCCGGCTCTCCGGCGTATTCATAGGGCAGGGCGGAACCCTCGACCAAGATGGCGACATTTTGGAAATCCGACACCAGGCGCGTGAAATTTTGCAGGTCCGCCATTGCCATGTCGGAAAGCGAAATATCGCCGGGCATAAAGTACACCGAGAGCTTCGTCTGCGGCACCTTCCCGGACACCGACGGCGCGGATGACGCATCGTCCGGCGGGTTTGGCGTGTCCGGCACGTTTTGGATCGGCGGCGGTTCCGGGACAGCCGGGATGTCGGGGGAGGAAGGCACGTCGTCCGATCCCTCAGACCCATCAGGTCCCTCCGGGGCGTCCGGCTCCGACGGTATGTCGGACGCGGGCTCCGAGGGCGGAAGGGAGGGGATCAAGTCGTCGTCGTTTGAACCGGGTTCCGACGGCCCGGGATCCGTGGCCTCCGGGGGCACGCCAGGCGGCGAATTCTCCGCCTGGCCCAGGAATGCGTAAGCGGAATAGATAGCCGTCAGCATGATGACGGCCAAAATGGCGAGCGTCAGCTTGCCGCGCAACGTCAATTCATATCTGCTCACACTACCGCTCACCTCGAAACCGTCCGACGGGCGCTCCAATGGCCCTCTTTTACCGGGCGCCTTTTATTTTGTGATGAAATCCAAGATCTCTTTCAGACGCTGTGCCTCATCCTCAATGGTGAGGAACTGCCGCTTGTGCAGATTCTTCCGCTCGTCGATCTCGGTGCGTATGGCGGTGATCTGACGTTCCAAATCTTCGATGGCGGCGTTTTGACGCGTCACAACTTCATCGGTACGCGCGGCGAACTGGGTGGCGTATTCGTTGAGACGGGTCACGCGGTCGATGCCGTCGTTGACCAATTTTTCGAAATCGAACCCGGAGGACGCCACGATGCGGATGATGATAGAACGGCGAAGCTCCGCCGGCAGGGAGTCCGGCAGGGTCTTCATGTAGTCTTCGATCAGGTAGATGGTGTCGATGCCGCTCAGCCTCATGCGGAAATTTGTATAGAGCTCCGTTGTATCGAGGTACCGGTCCACCGTGGAATCGACGGCCGGGGTGTCGGCCCAGAAGCTGTCGGCCAGCGAGCTGCCCGGGGCCCCCGGAGCGTTCTCGAATGGGACCGGCCTGCCGAACGAATAGGAATTCGAAACGGAGAGATGGGCGTAAAGATTTTTTTCCGCCTCGGGAGATATGTATGCGGCCCGGTAGGCGGGAGATTCGGGGGGGCGCTGGACAAAAGGCGCAGGCGGCGGCACGGGGGGCGCCACGGGCTGCGGTTGGTAGGCGGCCGGCGGTGTGTAGACCGGCGGCGCGGGGGCAACCGGCGGCGGCGCGGCGACCGTGGGCGGAGGAACAGCCGGCTGCGCCGCGGGTGCCACGGGCGCCGTGGGCGGCGGAACCGTCGCCGGGGCCGCGGGCGTCACGGGGGGTGCGGAGACCGTTGCCGCAACGGGCGCCGCCGGGGCGGCGGGTTTGGGCGCCGGCGGTTTGGTGACCGCCGGAACCGCCGGTTTGGGCGCCGCCGGCTTGGCGGCCGCAGGCTTGGCAGGTTCCGTCTTCGCCGGCGCCGGTGCGGCCGGTTTCGCCGGTGACGACGCGGTCGATTTCCGGGCGGAGCGCGAAGACGACGCTTTCGGCGCGGACGCTCTGGTCTTGGCGGACGCCTGCCGGGCGGGGGCGGATTTGACATCGACGGCGGCGCTTGGGGATGCGGCGGACGAAGACGCCGCTGCGGATTCTTCAGAAACCGCGGCGTCCGGGTCGTCATCCACCTTTTTGATCATGCCCATGCGTTCCAGCATGTCCACCATTTTCCGATTTTCTTTTTTTGGAGCCAAGACAAAAACCTCCCGCTCTATGCCGTACCGGCGACGCTTGACAAGAGACGGCCGTCTACACGATAAAAGGCTCGTCAGACGTTATCTAGATGAACCCCATATGACGGGTGCCAGCGGAGGCTCGTCATATGCAGACCCGCTATTATAAATAATCGTAATTTATTCTATACAAAAATACGCGAAATGTCAAATACAATTCTTAAATGTTCAAAAAGAAATCGATCGACCGTCGAACGACGAAAAAACTCTGTACAAAAGGCGGGCAAGTATTGTAAAATAAGACACATGATCTCCGCTCGTCCGGCACCGCACCCGCCGCCGGGCGGACGCCAAAAGACAGGCAAAAAAGAGAGGGAGTCGTATGATCTGCGAAAACTGCCACCAGCCGGTCCGGGACGGCGCCTGGTACTGCCCCCACTGCGGGCTGCCGATACAGGCCGCGCCGCCCCCGCGCGAGGCCGCGCCGCCGCCGTACGAGCCCAGGCAGATCTGGGAGGCGCCCCGGGCGGTGTGGACGGCGGACCACCGCGCCGCGCCCGCCGTGCCGCACCCCGTGTGGCCGCCCGCGTTCGGGCAGACGGAGAGCGGAGGCGCGCAAAGCGCGGTTGCGCAAAAGACGGAGGACACGCGGGAACAGGAAACGGCGCCGAAGATTTTATCGGCGGCGTGGCTTGTGGGGCATTTCTTCCTCATGCTGGTGCCCTTTGTCAACCTGATCTGCGCCTGCGTGTGGTCGTTTGGTCGCCGCACCGACGCGCAGCGCAGGGCGCTGGCCCGCGCCTCGCTCATTGTCCTGTTGCTCATTTGGGTTGTCTCGGCGGGGCTCGTCTATGTGGCCGTTGTGTACAGATTGCCGCAGGTCAACGCGCTGCTCGACATTCTGTTTGGGCCGATGTAACCGACGCAGCCGATGAACGCGAGAGAAATTTTTCGAAATCCCGGAACTTATGGAGAAAAAGATCGTCTCAAATAAAGGAGAACGCAATGTCGATTTTAGTGACTGGCGGAGCCGGCTATGTGGGCAGCCACTGTGTGGCGGCGCTGCACGCGGCGGGAGAAGACGTCGTAGTACTCGACGACCTGCTGCGGGGGCACCGCGCGGCCGTAAACCCCAAGATCCGTCTGTATGCCGGATCTCTGAACGACCCCGTCTATGTGGGCGATATGTTCCGCCGAGAGCGGATCGAAGCGGTTTTCCATCTTGCCTCGCTGTCACTGGTGGGCGAGAGTATGAAAAAACCGGGCCGGTACTTTCTAAACAATGTGGCAGGCGCGGTCAATCTGCTGGAGGTGATGTGCACGCACGGCTGCCCGCCGATAATTTTTTCATCCACGGCGGCCGTCTATGGACACCCGACGACAACCCCCATTCGGGAAGACGCGCTGAAACGGCCGACAAGCCCCTATGGGGAGAGCAAACTGATGGTGGAAAACGTACTCAAGTGGTACGATGCCGCCTACGGACTGCGCCACGTGGCGCTCCGTTACTTCAACGTGGCCGGCGCCGCGCCCGGCGGTGAGATCGGGGAAGATCACCGGCCGGAGACGCATCTCATCCCCATTGTACTCCGGGCCGCGCGGGAAAAAACGCCCGTGAAGGTGTTCGGGACAGACTACCAGACGCCGGACGGCACCTGTGTGCGCGATTATATCCACATTGAGGACCTCATAGGCGCGCACTTGGCGACCCTGCGGTATTTGCGCGACGGCGGCGCGTCCGATGTGTTCAACATCGGACTGGGGCACGGATTTTCCGTGCGGGAGATCATCGAAGCCGCCCGCCGCGTGACCGGCGCGGACATCCCCGCGGAGGCGGAACCCCGGCGCCCCGGAGACCCGGCGGAACTGGTCGCGTCGACCGAAAAGGCCGAGCGCGTTCTGGGGTGGAAACCCGAGCATCTGACGCCGGATGAGATCATTGCGTCCGCCTGGCGCTGGCATCGCGGCCATTCGGAGGGGTACTGACCGCCTATATGTCCAATTATACCACATATTGTGTGTAAATACAATATGTGGGGGGAAGACACGCGCGAGATGCGCAAATATTTACGGTTATGGTTTGGGTGTCAGAAGTATGTCGGTTTTTCGTAAGATCAAACAAAAAGAGGAGGACTTCCAATGAGAGTTTTATCAAGAAGCGTATTGTGCACGGTCATGTCTGTGGCTTTGCTGATGAGTGTAAGTTTGTTTTCCGCCGCCGCGATTGTCGGAGGGGACATCACGCGGGTGGCGGAGTCGTCGGAGATTGTCCCGATCTCGGGGACACTGCCGGAAAATCCGTTCGCGCCGCTTCCCGCGGAGGCGTCGTATGAGCTTGGCGAGGGCGAAAACCCGGCGTTTGTCGTGCTGGTGGAGAACCGCGGCGAGGAGGACCCGGCCCACATCATCCCGCGTTCCTCCTATCAGGACGGGGCTGTGACCGCGCGCGTGTATAACGCCGAAGGGGAGTTCAGCGCGCGTTACCTCGGCTGGGGCGTCTTCTCCGACACACAGGGACTCTGGATGGACGACGCGGTGCTCTATCTGTCGGCCCGCGGTGTGGTGCAGGGCGTGACAAACCCCGAACTGACGGACGGCGTGATGACGGCGCAGTTTGCCCCGGAGAAGTCCGTCACCAGGGCAGAGTTTGTCACGATGCTGCTGCGGTTGCTGGACGCCGCGCCGGCGCGCGGGGACGACCGCGCTTTCGCCGACGCGGAGACGATCCCCGAATGGGCGAGAGAGGCCTTTGCGGACGCCGCGGCGCTCGGTATTGTCCAGGGTGACGCGCGGGGCAACGCCAACCCGAACGACACGATCACCCGGCAGGACATGGCCGTTATGACATACCGCGCGATGGAGAAATTCGAGATGCTGCCGGATGTCTTCACCCTGGAATTTCTTCTCTTTGACGACTGGGACGATGTGGCGGACTATGCCGCCTCGCCGCTTCAGAATCTCGCGAAGATGAAGCTTCTCAACGGCACGGACGGGCGGATAA
>JAIRTA010000004.1 GCA_031255175.1 Oscillospiraceae bacterium
TCAAAAAGGTATAGCATAGCAAGTCATGCGAAAACCGCCGAAATGGCTGCGGCACAACGAGTCCGTGCGGGTCGGCGGGGTACGTCCGGAAGTGGGCGGTCGTTTTTTGTGCAGAAAAAGCGAACGCCGGTGGGGCTGTTTTGTGCAGGCGGTCTCGCCCCGGACAGGTTCGCGCCTGTCATGGGCGCTGTGGGCGGCGGATCCCAAAAAGAGGGCTCTTCGGGCGGTGCGCCCGACCGCCGTATGCGGCCGAGGCAGAAGGGAAAGAGGAAGGCAGGTGATGTGACCGAACCACGGGGCATTGTAAAAATCTGCAAAAATCTACGCGATGTTGCCTGTTTCGGCACAGCAGAGATATTTCGCTTTCCTATCCGTTCGGCGACATGCAAAAAGGTTCAGGTGTCAGAAACGCGTCTTCCACTGGCCGGCGATTTATTCCGCCATATTTCACAAAAAACCTTGCGAATGCACTGTGTTCGCTGTGTTTTTTGTTTCATCTGCTGAAAAAATCGACTGGGCCTTCGGCAGATGCGTTTCTGACATCTGAGCCAATGTTGAACGCATCTTACTACAATCAGTGTTCGTATAAAGGCGGTGATATTTTGGCGGATCAATTGGTGGAGCTCACAGGAATAACCAAATCCTTTCCGGGCGTCAAGGCGTTGGAGAACATCAGCCTCGACCTGTACGCCGGCGAGGTGCACGCCCTGCTGGGAGAAAACGGAGCCGGGAAATCCACACTCATGAAGATCCTCTCGGGCGTGTACCAGCGGGACGCCGGCACCATCCGCGTGAAGGGGCAGGAAGTGGAGATCGCCAGTCCCAAAGCGGCGGAAGCGCTCGGTATCGTCATCATCCACCAGGAACTCAATCTCTGCAAGCACCTCACCGTTGCGGAAAACATCTTCTTGGGGCGGGAATTCAGAAATCGCGGGATATTAGACAAAAAGCGGCAGTACGAAGAGAGCCGCAAAATACTCGGCGACCTCAACATCGATCTGGACCCCAATACCATAGTTGGGTCCATCGCGGTTTCTAAACAGCAGATGGTGGAGATTGCGAAAGCCATCTCTGTCAATGCGGACATCATCATCATGGACGAACCCACTTCCGCCCTGACGGAAAAAGAGATAAAAGATCTCTTTCATATCATCAGGCTGCTGAAATCACAGGGGAAAGGGATCATCTATATATCGCACCGCTTAGAGGAGCTTTCGAACATTGCCGACAGGGTCACGATTTTGCGGGATGGGCAATTTGTAGACGCGATGCGGTTTTCATCCCCCGAAGAGATCCAAGGCAATCTGGAGGGTATCATCGCCAAGATGGTGGGGCGCGACATCAAAGACAAATATCCGAGAACAGACGCGCCGCTGGGCGATGTGGTGTTTGAGGCGAAAGACATCTGCACGCTGACAGGCGTAAAACATGTCTCGTTTCAGCTTCGGCGCGGAGAGATTGTCGCTATGGCCGGCCTTATGGGCGCCAAGCGCACAGAACTGGTGCGGGCTATCTTTGGGGCGGACAGGAAGACGTCCGGCGTGCTCCGCATCGCAGGCAAAGAGATCGTCGTCAACATGCCGAGAGACGCCATCGCAAACGGCATTTTCTCCGTCCCCGAGGACCGCCGCCGCGACGGGCTTTGCATCAAAATGGAACTGTATAAGAACATTACGCTGCCCAATTTGGACCTCTCCTCAAAGCGGGGCGTGCTGGACCACCGGCAGGAGCTGGAGTTGTCATCGCGTATTGTCGAGACCCTTCGCATCAAGACGCCGTCTCTCACGCAGCTCGTGAAAAACTTGAGCGGGGGCAATCAGCAAAAAGTGGTGTTGGCCAAATGGCTGCTCCGTCAGGCCAATGTGGTGCTGTTTGACGAACCGACCAGAGGGATCGACGTTGGCGCCAAAATCGAAATCTATCATTTGATGAACGACTTAAAAAAACAGGGCATCGGCGTCATGTACGTGTCTTCGGAATTGCCTGAGGTTTTGGGTGTTTCCGACAGAATCCTTGTGATGTGCGACGGCCGGATCACCGCCGACCTGAAAACATCGGAAACAACCCAAGAGGAAATCTTGCATTACGCCACGCAGTTCAAGGGGGATATCGCGTAATATCGAAGAGAGGGGACACTTTATGAAGCGGCTGCCTACAAAAAAAACGAACCCTGCGCCGCAGGATAACCGCGGGGCGATGACGCCGATTGAAATGGAAATGGATCGGACGAAGAATAAACTGTCGCCCACGGCCAAACAATATCTGACCACTTTGAGCGCCTTGGTTGTCCTTATTATTGTCTTCACGATCATCAACAACCGTTTTATCGCCAGCCAAAACATTCTAAACATCGTCTTCCAGACAACGCCCATCATCATCATCGCTATGGGCCAGACGTATGTCCTCATCACGGGCGGTATCGATCTCACGATCGGTTCCAACATCGCGTTCGGGGCTATGGTCACCTGCCTCCTGATGAGTGGCGGCCTGCCGTTTTTCGTGGCCATCCCCATCGGGATGCTCATCGGCATCGCGGTCGGCGCCATCAACGGCTCGCTGATCACATACGGAAAGCTGCCGCCGTTCATCGCCACTATGGGCACCATGTCGGCTGTCCGCGGCGCCGCGCAGATCATTACAAACGGTATGCCCGTCGCCAGCGGCAACGCGCTGTTCCAGGCGATCGGCCAAAAGCGGTCTTTCCTCTCCATCCCCAATTCCATCTACCCGATGATCGTCCTCGTCATCATCTTCGGTTTTATTTTGGCCAAGACGCGGTCGGGGCGGTACATATACGCATACGGCAGCAACTACGAGGCGACGCGCCTGTCCGGCGTCAACACAAACGCCACCATCTTAAAGGCCTACATCGTCAGCGGTTTCCTCTCCGTCTGCGCCGGGTTGCTCATCGCTGCCAAACTCGACTCCGCCGCGCCTACGGCGGGTGACGGTTACGAACTGGACGCCGTGGCCGCGTCCGTCATCGGCGGCGCCAGCACTATGGGCGGCGAGGGTACGATTTTCGGGACTTTTTTGGGAGCGCTGATCATCGGCGTCCTGCGCAACGGGCTCAATCTGGCCAGCATCAACACCAACTACCAAAAGATCGTCATCGGCGCCGTCATCTTGGCCGCCGTCTTCGTCGACAAACGCAGAAAGAAGTGACGCGGCGCCAAGCGCGTTCCCCGGTTTTTCGAGAACACAACAATCGGCCGTTTTTCCGCCCGTGTGCAGGGGCGTTTGGTGTCGTTTTGTACGCGCGGCGGGCGCCGGTTGTGTGATAACACATTTTAGGAGGAGAAAATATGAAAAGAAGACTCATCCCGATCCTTATGGCAGCGCTCATGCTCACCGCTCTGCTGGGCGCCTGTGCCGACAACAACCCCGCGCCGGATCCCGGCGGCAGCAACGTTCCAAGCAGCACAGAGTACAAGATCTCCCTCATCACAATGGACAACATCGACCAGCACTGGCTGGGCGTCCGCGACGGCGCCGAAGCGGCCGCCAAGGAACTCGGCGGCGTCACGGTCACCTTTGACTCCGGCGAAAAGAACGACGCTTCCAAACAAGCCGACATCGTGCAAAACCAGGTGGCCGGCGGCGTGAACGCCATTTTGCTGGCCGCTTCCGACAAGAGCGCGCTGAGCCCGGCCGTCGACGCGGCCAAAACCGCCGGCGTCGTGGTCGTCACGGTGGACTCCGGCGTGGAGACCAGCGCATATGACGCCCACTTCGGCACAAACAACAGAGCGGCGGGCGCCACGGCGGCCGACACGCTGGCCGAACTGCTGATCGCCGCCGGCAAGACCAGCGGCAAGATCGCGATCGTCAACGCGCAGTCCGGCGCGCAGACCACGATGGAGCGCGAGAATGGGTTCAAAGACCAAATGCAAGCCACGCATCCCGAATACACCATTCTCCCCACGACATATTCCGACGGCGACAAGAACAAGGCGTACGACCAGGCGACGGACTTCATGTCGTCCAACGCCGACCTCGTGGGCTTCTACGGCTGCAACGAGGGTTCTTCCGTGGGCGTGGGCAACGCCGTGGAACAAGCGGGCAAAGCGGGTGAGATCCCCGTGGTCGGTTTCGACTATTCCGACGACACCAAGAGACTGCTGGACAGCGGCGCCATCGACGCCACCATGCAGCAGGACCCGTACAAGATGGGCTACGACGGCCTGAAAGCCGCCGTGGACGTGCTCAACGGCAAAGCCCCCGCCGCCAAAGACAATGACACAGGCGTAAAAGTGACGAGAGGCAGCGGCGAAGCGCCCGCCGGCAACGCACCCGCCGGTGAGTACAAAGTCTCCCTCATCACAATGGACAACATCGACCAGCACTGGCTGGGTGTCCGCGACGGCGCCGAAGCGGCCGCCAAGGAACTCGGCGGCATCACGGTTTCGTTCGACTCCGGCGAGAAGAACGACGCGTCCAAGCAGGCCGACATCGTGCAAAACAAAGTGGCCTCCGGCGTGAACGCCATCCTGTTGGCCGCTTCCGACAAGAGCGCGCTGAGCCCGGCCGTCGACGCCGCCAAAGCGCAGGGCATCGTGGTTGTCACGGTGGACTCCGGCGTGGAGACAGGCGCGTATGACGCACACTTCGGCACAAACAATACGCAGGCGGGCGCCACGGCGGCCGACACGTTGGCCGATCTGCTCAAGGCGGCCGGCAAGACCAGCGGCAAGATCGCGATCGTCAACGCGCAGTCCGGCGCGCAGACCACAATGGAGCGCGAGAACGGATTTAAGAATCAAATGCAGGCTAAGTATCCCGAATACACCATTCTCCCCACAACATATTCCGACGGCGACAAGAACAAGGCGTACGACCAGGCGACAGACTTCATGTCGTCCAACGCCGACCTCGTGGGCTTCTATGGCTGCAACGAGGGTTCTTCCGTGGGCGTGGGCAACGCCGTGGAGCAAGCGGGCAAATCCGGAGAGATCCCCGTGGTCGGATTTGACTTCTCCGACGACACCAAGAAGCTGCTGGACAGCGGCGCCATCGACGCCACCATGCAGCAGGATCCGTACAAGATGGGCTACGACGGCCTGAAAGCCGCTGTGGATGTGCTCAATGGCAAGGCACCCGCCGCCAAAGACAATGACACAGGGGTTAAAGTGACGACCAAGGACAGCTGATGATGCAGAAAGGCGGGTAAGACCCATATGGGTCTTACCCGCCTTTGGTTCTCTTTCTTGCCTTATCTCGACGCGCCCGCGTTGTCTTCGGCCAAAATGGCCGCGCCGATAAGGCCGGCTTTGTAACCAAGGGTACACTGTTCGATGCGGGTATAACGCCGGCCGCGCCCGCCAAAAATCTCCGCGTATACCTTCTCTCTGAGCGGCCGCAAAAGGGTCTCCCCTTCTTTCGCTATGCCGCCGCCCAAACTGAGAATTTCCGGCTGTAAGGCGTTGACGATATTGATGGCGCCGCACGCCAAATAATCGATGTACAGATCTACCACGCGCCGGGCGGTTTCATCCCCCAACCGGGCGCCTTCGAAGGCGGTGCGGCCGTTCACTTCCTCGCGGGAAGAGGCGAGTGTCCACAATCGGCTGTTTGCGTTCTTTCTCATGGCCTCCCACGTCATGCGGATCAGCCCCGTGGCGGACGCATATGATTCCAGGCAGCCCTCCCGCCCGCAAGTGCAGCGTTCGCCGCCGCGCACAATGACCATGTGCCCAAATTCGCTCGCCGTCCCGCTGTACCCGGCGTGCAGCCGCCCGCCGATCACAATGCCCGAACCCACGCCCGTGCCCAATGTGACGATCACGGCGCTTTCCGCGCCTTTCGCGCTGCCGGCCCTGGCCTCTCCCAATGCGGCGGTGTTGGCGTCATTTTCTAAATAAAAAGGACATCCTATGGCGCGTTCCAGCATCGGGGCAAGATCGACGTCCCGCCACGCCAGATTGTTGGAGTAAGAGACAACCCCCCGCTTCCCATCCACCGTGCCCGGGCATCCGATCCCCCCGCCGCAGACGTCCTTTGCGGTCAGTTTTGCCTGAGACAGGATGTCCCGGATCGCCGCGACAATATCCGCGCAAACATCCTCCGCGGGCCGCGGAAGCAGAGTGGGTCTGCTTTTTTCAATCAAAATCTGATGCCCGTCGTCTACCAAAGCGACCTTGATATTGGTTCCGCCCAAATCGACGCCTATATAGCGTTTCATAGCATCGCCTCCGATGAGATAAATTTTCCTTTATCTTATCATATTTTTCTTTTTTTGACAAGAGTTTTTGCCGGTGCGGCCGGTTTGGTTTTTCGGCGATCTTTGCGCGAATGCGCTTGCCCAATATCCAATAGAAAAGGCGGTATAAGGAGACTTTTACATGCTACCTTTTTTGCTGCGGCCCGCGTTCAAAGACTATCTTTGGGGCGGCAGCGCCTTGCGGCGCGACTATGGAAAAGTGACCGATCTCCCCGTTGTGGCTGAGAGCTGGGAGCTGTCGGCCCACAAAGACGGCTGCTGTGTGATCGACAGCGGCGCGATGGCGGGCGTTTCGTTTGACGTTTTTGCGCGGACGCATCCCGACCGGCTCGGGGCGCACTGCCGCGGATACGACGCCTTCCCTATCCTCGTCAAACTCATCGACGCCAAACAATCCCTTTCGGTGCAAGTGCACCCGGACGATACATACGCGTACCGCGTAGAGGGGGAGCCCGGCAAGACGGAGATGTGGGTTGTTTTAGACCACGACCCCGGGGCATTCCTATACTACGGACTTCGGCGGGATGTCACAAAAGAGGAACTGCGCGCGCGCCTGGCGGACGGAACCGTCGAGGAGATCCTTCGCCCCTGCCCCGTGCGGCGCGGCGATGTGTTTATCATCGAAGCCGGCACTCTCCACGCGATAGGCGCGGGCATTGTCCTGGCGGAGATCCAGGAAAACTCCAATTCCACCTACCGCGTGTACGATTACGGGCGAAGAGACGCGAGCGGCCGGGAAAGGCCGCTGCACATCGACAAGGCGCTCGACGTCGCCTCGCTGCGAGCTTCGGCGCCCCCCGAACACAGGCCCGCCCCGCCGGTTTTAGAAGAGGCGGACGGCTATCAATGCCGGCGGCTGGCCGCAACCCCTTACTTTATCACGGACCGTCTGGATTTGAACGGCTCGTACTGGAAAAATATGGACGACAATAGCTTTCTTTGCCTCCTGTGCGTCGAAGGGCGCGCTTCGCTGCGCGGCCCGGGAGGCGCCCTCGATGTGCGCAAAGGAAACTGCGCCTTTGTGCCGAGCGGCGGCGACGGCTTTTCCCTGGAAGGGGCGGGCTCGTTCCTGTTCGTCTCCATGCCATCCCCACACGCCCGCTGACGCGCTCCCATCAATATTGTTCCATCTGAAACAAGCTGCCCGGAACAAGTTGCCCGGAATAAGCCATCCCCGCACACCCGCTGACGCGCCGGGCGCCCGGCGAGACCCGCCGCCTTGATTTCGAAACGAAGCAGGTATGCTAATTCATTCTAAGGAGGAACCCTGTCTCATGAAACGTGTAATTTCTTATTTTTTGGCACTTGTCATCCTTCTGTCCGCTTCTTTGGGGACGTCCCTGTCCATGATCGCCGCGCCGGACAGTTTTTACACATCGTTTGAATCCGGAGACCCTGTTGTAGACATCCATCCCGTCACGTCCTCGGGCGTGACGGGAACGGGCACGATCACGCGAACGCTGATCGGTGAGTTCACAAACTATCAGGGGACCAATCCAATTTCCGTGACAAACGCTACGGGGGGAACGCCCTCCACAGGCGGCAACGAGGGCCCGACGACGCTGGTGGACCGCGACGCGGGCACGAAATTCTGCTCAACGGGCGGCAACGCGCTGCCGCTGGCCTTCACATTCCGGTTCTCCTCCCCCATCACGCCCAAAGCCTACTACATCCAGGGCGCGAACGACGACACCGGCTATATCACGCGGACGCTGCGCGCGTGGACGATCCTCGCCTCAAAAGACAACGAAAATTGGGTCGAGCTCGATTCCCGCAGCAACATAACGTGGAGCGGCAACCACGAAATGAAGATGTTCGAAATAGAAAACGCCGAAGCCTATACATATTTCCGCCTGACTGTCACGCAGCGCAACAACGGAAACCAAAACGGCGGCGAGACCGCTTCGTCGACGATCCAGTTCTCGGGCTTCGGGCTGGGCGACCACATCCTGACGTCCGGCTTCGACGGCACGACGGAGTATCTCTATCCGCAGACGACGACGGGCCCCTCCAGCGTATGGGGCGGCGGCGCCGGCAACAAGGGCTGGACAGGCGCGGCTTCCCTCTCTGTGAACGGCACGAAAACCGCGGAAAACGCGTCCAGCTACACGGCGATTTACAGCGGGCTGGCCATCCAGGTTCATCCCAACACCCGGCTGTCCTACATGGTGCTGCCGAACGTCGGCGGGCAGTCCACCACAAACTACGACTATGAATATACCAGCATGTACGCGTCCATCGACCTCGAATTCTCGGACGGCACGCGCCTCAAAGACCTCGGCGCCACCGACCAGTACGGGACGGTCGTCTCCCCCGCCGCCCAGGGCGACTCCAAGATCATGGACACCAACCAATGGCTGCGCATTCTGAGCCATATCGGCGCTGTCGCCAGCGGCAAGACCATCAGCCGGATCATCGTCGGTTTTGAGAAGAACGGCGGGACACCGGGCAAAAATGTTTCGACATACTTCGACGACATCGCCATCTACCGCGAGGACGACCCCGTCGTCACAAACCTGGCGGACTACACAAACATCCTGCGCGGCACAAACAACGACGGCGGTTTCTCCCGCGGCCTCACGGTGCCCGCCGTCACGTGGCCGTTCGGGTTCAACTTCTGGTGCCCGGCGACGGCGCTCGGCGGCTCCGACCCGTACCACTGGACGCAGTCGTCAGATACGTTCCGCAACATCCAGATCAGCCACGAGCCCTCCCACTGGATCGGCGAGCGCGGCACCTATCAGTTCGGCGCGGACTCCGTGACAAACGTCACCTCGACAGGGGCGGCGGCCACCGCCGTCAACGGCCGCGGCACGACGTTCCGGCACGACAACGAAGTGGCGCATGCCCACTATTATGGCGTAACCCTTGACACAGACGGCGGCAGAGCCCCCGGCGTCAAGGTGGAAGTGACCCCAACCGACCACGCCGCCGTCATCCGTTTCACATTCCCGGCGGGCAGCGCCCATCGGAACGTCCTGCTTTCGTCGAACAACAGCGAGCTCACGACAGCCGCCTCGAACATCACTTACGACGGCAGCGCGTTTGCCACATATTCGGAGAACGCGTCCAACGGGATGCGCCGCATGTACGTCTACGGCGTGTTCTCCGCGGTGCCGTCCAGCCATTATAACGTCGCGGACAACGCCAACCGGGGCGTGGCGAGTTTCGCCGACCTCGGCAACGGGCCGGACGGCGCGACGGTCATCGAGCTCAAGGTCGCGACCAGCTTTTTGAGCGCGGACCAGGCCAAAAAGAACCTGGCGCTCGAAATCTCCGATTCCGACAACTTCGACACAATATGCGGCAAAGCCCTGGCCGAGTGGAACGCGAAACTGAGCACGGTGAAGATCGAGGGCGCGACTTACGAGCAGAACGTCACGTTCTACTCAAACCTCTACCGCGGCTTTATGTATCCGAACAACCTCAGCGAAAACACCGGCACAAACGAAGCGCCCGACTGGCGCTACGCCTCGCCGTACAGCGGCAGCACGTCAAACCCAACGATAAAGTCCGGCAAGCTGTATTACAACAACGGGTTCTGGGACACATACCGCACGACATGGGCGACATACGCGCTGCTCCTGCCCGACAAGGACACCGAGCTGCTCGACGGCCTTGTGCAGCACTATCTCGACAACGGCTCCCTCCCGCGCTGGATAGCGCCCGCCGGCACAAACTCGATGGTCGGCACAAGCTCCGACGTCATTTTCGGCGACTCCATCATGCGCGGCATCCAATTTGACCATATCAACGCGTACAAATCCGCGCTGAAAAACGCGTCGGCATACCAGGCGAACGGCGCTTCGCCATACGCCGGCCGCGCAAACTCCGATACGAACATGTTCTACGGATACACCTACGCCGGTCAGACGGGATCGGGCGAAAATATGTCGTGGTCTCTCGAGGGCTATATCAACGACTTCGGCATCGGCCACATGGCCGCCGCGCTGCGCGACCGGGAGACGCCCGGGTCCGCCGCGTGGAAGCGCTACAATGACGAGTCCGTCTACTATCTCAACCGCGCGCGCAACTATGTAAACCTCTACGACACATCCGTCGGGTTCTTCAAGGGCAGGACACAGGGTGCAAACGGCATCGGCGGCACGCTGGTTCCGTCCGCCTCCACCTATGACCCGCTGAAGTGGAGATGGGGCAGCACGGAGCAAAACGGCTGGAACTACGCGACGTATGCCCCGCAAGACGCGCAGGGCCTGGCCAACATCATGGGCGGCAGAGACGCGCTGGCCGCCAAACTCGACGCGACAATAGCCACCAACGGCCTCGACATGGGCGAGTACGGATCCCTGCACGAAGGCTACGAATCCCGCGAGGGCAAGCTCGGGCAGTTCGGGTTCAACAACCAGCCGAGCCATCACATCCCCTATATGTATCTGTTCGCCGGGCAGGCGCACAAAACCCAGGCGCTTGTGCGCGACATACTCGACCGCATGTACGTCGGACAGGACATCGGGCAGGGCTACCTGGGCGACGAGGACAACGGCGAGATGTCCTGCTGGTATGTCCTGTCGGCGCTGGGCATCTACCCGGTCAGCATGGGCAACGGCACGTTCGCCATCGGCGCGCCGCTGTTCAAAAAGGCGACAATCACCCGCGACAACGGCGATGTGATCGTCGTCAACGCCCCGAACAACAGCAAGGCAAACAAATATGTGCAGGGCGTCAAACTCGACGGGCAGGCGTACACCAAGGCCTATTTCGAGATGAGCGCCTTCCGGGGCAACCACACGATCGATTTCGACATGGGGCCCAACCCGTCCGCGTGGGGTTCGGGAGCGGACGATCTGCCGCCGTCGCTGACGACGGATGAACACGCGCCCGACGTGCTGAAAGACCTGACGCTGCCCACCGTATCCGTTTCGACCTCGGACATGCCGGCCATCGACGCCGCGACGATCAACGCGTACCTGCCGGGCGCGGCCAACGGCGCGAACCTGTTCAACAATGCAAACAGCGCCAACGCGACGTGGACGTCCCAAACGGCGGAGATCTATTACTCCTTCAACAAGCCGGCCGCCGTGACCATGTACACGATATCCTCCGGCACCGCCGCGGGGACATATCCGACCGCGTGGACACTTTACGGCACCAACGACGGCACGCAGTGGACGCCGCTCGACGCGCGCGCCGGCGAGTCCTGGGAATGGGCCCGCTACACAAGGCCGTTTACCGTCGAGACCCCCGGAAAATACAAAATCTACCGCCTCAGCGTGACGGGCGCGGCCGGCAATCTCGCGATCTCGGAGCTCGAGCTGTTCGGTTCCGCCTATGCGTTCACAGACAAATCCGATCTGCTGCTGACGATCCGCAACGGCCGGGCGGCCGTGGACTCACCGGATTACGGCGCGGACGAGAAACCGGCGATCACCGCCGCGGTCGCGGCGGGGCAGGCTGTCTATGACGACCCCGACGCGACAAGCCGCGAAATCTCCGCCGCGATCGACGCGATCGACACCGCCATCGCGAAGCTGATCGCTGTCCGAAAGGCCTGGGTTGAGCTGGAAGCCATCGGATACAACAGCGCCTCCGGCACCATCACAGGCGCGGACGGCAGCTCCGACAACATCAAATCCGAGGCAACGTCCGGCGTCTCCGGCGTCAACATCAACGGCGAGGCGATCTCGGGCGTGACGGTGACAAATATCGGCGGCTCAAAGCCCGGCGCGTGGATGCTCTACAAGTACATCGACTTCGGCGCGGGCGAAAAATGGTTCACAAAAGTGGTCGCCAACTATGCCGGCGTCACGGCCGACTGCCCGAACGCCCACGCGCTTGTACATCTCGACGCGCCGGACGGGCCGGTCATCGCGGACATCGCCATGCCGCCGAACGGCTCGACCTGGACGGTATACACAAACGGCGTCGGCGTCATTTCAGATCCGGATGTCAGCGGCGTCCACGATGTATACATCGAACTGCAGGGCACGGGCAAGCATGTGGCGAACATCCACTCGTTCCTGTTCCAGTATGAGAGCACCTCCGGTGACGATTTCTACCTGATGGGCCACGGCGAAGATCTCCTCCCGACAGTGACGGAAGGCGATGGCACGCTGACCGTTCGCGCCAGCATCCGCAACAACAGCGGCACGGAGAGAAGGGTGAGTATCATCGCGGCTGTGTATGCGCAGGACAACAGGCTCGCGGCTGTCGATACCAGGACGGTGACCGTGTCGGACGGCAGGCGCCTCGCGGAGACAATCACCCTCGACGCAAGCGCCCTGGGTGACGGCTACAGCGTCAAAGTGTTCGCGTGGGACGCGGACGATTATACGCCCCTTTGCGCCGAATTTGCGCAGTAGAGAGACAAGAGCGGGGCGGCAAGTCGTTGCCGCCCCGCTGCCCCGTCATGCGAAACCGCCGGCGTGAAGCAACCGTGTTTCACGCCCGTGCCTCCGCAAAATCCGCCTTATACGAAAGCGGGCGCCGCCCGCTTTCGTATAAGTGCTGTGCGACCGCGGCGCTGAACGCGCAGCCAATTGAAATTTACGCAGATGGGCGCAAGAAATGGTCTGCCGGTACATTGGCATCTTGTCCGTAACCTTTTCCGCAAAGCAAGGGGGGGTATCAGTTGCATAGCGTCGTACATGATGTCGGGGACAATGCCACTCACGGAAGAGAGCGTTTATCCCAGGACATCGCGAACGCCACTGCCTTTATCGAACGGAGCATCAGAGAGCCCATATCCATGCGGGAACTCGCTCAGGCAGCCCATCTTTCCGTCTCGCGTTTCAAACAGAAGTTCAAAGAGCAAATCGGCGCAACGCCCCGCGAGTATGTCAACCGAATGAAGGTAGAAATTTCCAAACCCCGTTTGCTCGCGACCGGTTCGGTGACGGAGGTAGCCTTCGAACTGGGCTTCACATCCAGCAATTATTTCTCCGTTATATTCAAGCGATTCACGGGGATTTCCCCCTCAGAATACATCCGCAGGAACAAGCCGGGCATCCGCAGATACCGAAGCGCCGGCCAGACTCCCGATTGAGCGCGCCGGCCGGTCGCATCGAAGGTTTGTGTGCCGGGCGCGTTTCCGGCGCATCGGGTAAGAAAGGATGGTGTCCTCAGCATGTATGTCAAAAAGATCCTCGCGGTGGCGCTTGCTTGCGTTTTGCTGGCGTCGGTTCCCATCGCCTTCCCCGCGGCCTCCGCCAATGCCACGGAGTACAGGTACGCCGAAGAAATGATGGACGATTTCTTGGCGGCGTTCTTGCGCGACCACACCA
This sequence comes from Oscillospiraceae bacterium, assembly GCA_031255175.1. Taxonomy (GTDB): domain Bacteria; phylum Bacillota; class Clostridia; order Oscillospirales; family UBA929; genus JAIRTA01. The sequence goes on from JAIRTA010000004.1 coordinate 13,462, forward strand.
ACGAGGCCGGCGAAGTCGTCGGCAAAAGCACGTGGCGCTGGAGCAACAACCCGGACAATGGCGGCGGCACGACGTCCGAGACGCGGCGCGAGACGGACTTTTGGCTGTCGGCGCATATCTTTGAGTCGGTGAACGATGCGCTGCAACACACAAAAGATCCGAAATACGCGGTTCTGCTCTCCCAGCTTTACGACAGCTTCATAAACAGCCGCTGGCACCCGACCTGGGACGTCCATGTGTGGGATTATAACTCCTACAACGACGACCTCTGCTGGTGGACACAGGCCCTGCTCCGCGCCCATGAGCTGACCGGCGAGCAAAAATATCTGACCGTCGCGGAACAGATGCTGAACGTGATTTGGGAAAACGGCTACGACACTGTCGAGGGCAACTACGGCGGCGCGCCGTACGGCGGCGTCCTGTGGCGGCGCAACGGGACAGGGGTCGTGAGCACGGCGCGGCGGAACAACCAAAAGAACGTCTGCACAAACGGCAACTATTCGCTGTGCGCCTCGCGCTTCGCGCTGTACTACAAAGACAAAGACCCCGCCAAAGCCGCCGAATACGAGGCGCGGGCCAAGACCGTCTACGAGTGGGCCTACGCGCATCTGCTGAAGAACAAAGAGACGGGGTATGTCATCGACAACATCAGCTACAGCGGCTCCGAGTCCGCGAGCCAGTACACATACAATTACGGCTGCATGGCCGACGCGGCGTACGAGCTGTATCTGCTGACGGGCGAGCCGCAGTACCTGGACACGGCCAAGCTGGTTCTGGGCTATGGCTGGAGAACGCTCACAATCTCCGACGGCCTCACAGTCAAAGACGAGGGTTCGGGCGATTCGGCCGGCTTCAAGCTCATCCTCAGCCGGTACACCGGTTATATGATAAACCACGGGGGCATGGATGAGTTCAAGATCTATCTGGACGCCAACGCCTACCAGGCTTACAACCACCGCCGCGCCGGCGACGGCCTGAACGGCTCGAACCTGTCGTTCACGCCGAAAGAGGGCGCCGGCGTCGCCAGCCCGTGCGCCGTCCTCGGCCCCGTGCTGCTGTACTATTCGGGCATCGACCCGACGGTCGCGCCGGAGTATCCGCTGTACGACCTGGCCGACCCCGTCGACGGCGTCTACCAGGCCGAGTTTGCCCTTGCGGAATACATGGCCTACAACTCCGACGCCGCCGGGTACACCGGCACGGGCTTCACGCAGTATTGGGACGCGGACGGCCCCCACCGGGAGGACGGCTACGTCGATTTCAGCGTGACCGTCCCGAAGACAGCCGTCTACAAGCTGACGTTCCGCTGGTACACGCGCGGGAACAACACGCGCCGCTTGACCGTCAACGGCGGGCCGGCCGTGAAGCTGAGTTTTGTCCGCTCGGCCGCCAATCAATGGGAGACATTTGACTACTACGCCTTCCTGGAAAAGGGCGTCAACTCCGTCAAGATGTTCTACAACAACCCATACGGACATCCGAACGACAGGGACGCCGATTCTTGGTTCTTCCTCGACTCCCTCAAGGTTGACGAGTCGTCCGCGCAGAGCGTGGGCAACGCCGAAGAAATGATGGAGGACTTCCTGTCCGCGTATTTGCGGCCGCATTACGACGAAGACGGGAACCCGGCGGGGCTGAGCACCTGGCGCTGGACCGACAACCCCGACAAGGGCGGCGGCTCCACCTACGAAAAGCGGCGCGAGACCGATTTTTGGCTGTCCGCGCTGATTTTGGACACGCTGAACGACGCGCTGGAGTATTCCCAAAACCCGAAATACATCGGCATCATAGACGGCCTGTACACGAGTTTCATCGAATCGCAGTGGCACCCGACTTGGGATGTACACGATTGGATGGTCAACACGTATACCGACGACCTTTGCTGGTGGGCGCAGTCGTTCGAAAGATCTTACCGCCTGACGGGGGACACGCGCTACCTGAACGTGGCCACGCAGATGTGGGATGAGATCATGAAGAGCTGGGACGAAACGCCCGGTTACGGCGGCGCGCCGTACGGCGGATTCTTCTGGCGGCGCACCGCGGGCGACAATGTGGTAAATCCGCTGAACGCCACAAAAAATGTCTGCTCTAACCTGAACTCCGTGATTGTCGCCGCGCGCCTCTCCAAGGATTTCGCGGCGACCGACCCGGCGAAGAGCGCGGCGTATGCCGCCCAAGCCAAAGCGGCGTTCGCCTGGGCCGAGGCCCATCTGCTCAGAGAGGACGGTTATATTTACGACAATGTGGCCTACAGCGGGAGCAGAAGCAACGGCCAATACACCTACAACTACGGCAATTTCGCGGGCGCGGCCTACGAACTCTACACGATAACCGGCGACAGGGCGTATATGGACACATGTCTGCTTGTGCTCAGATACGCGTTCAGCCCCACAAAAGACGGCACGAAATTCGTCCAAGCCGACGGTCTGACCATCACGGGCAGTGAAGGCACGGGCGACGGCGCGGGCTTCAAAATGATACTGTTTCGCAATTTGGCCAATATCGTCTATGACGGCGGGGTCACGGAATTCGAGAAATACCTCACGTGGAACGCCGAAAAAGCATGGACAAACCGCCGCATGACGGACGGACTTTGCGGGGTGAACCTCCTTGCCGTACCGACGGCGGAAACAGATTTGGCAAGCCCCTGCTCGGCGCTCGGCCCGGCGCTCGCGTACTATACGCACTTGGATATGGACGCCGATTTCGGCGTGTCGAAAGAAGCGCTGCTGGCAAAGATTGACGAGGCCAAGGCGATCGGCGGCGGCGAATATTCCCCGCGGTCTTTGGCCGCCTTGGCCGCCGAAATCGCGGCCGCCGAGGGCCTGTGCGCCGACCCGAATACGCCGGGCAGAAGGATCGCGGCCGCCGTCTATCAAATCGACAAAGCGGTCGGCAACCTCCGCGCGGTCAATCATCCCGACCCGCTCACACTGGACGGAGTGAACCCCGCCGCGTTTGAGCTGGAGGACGGCGTCTTTACAGACAGCGTCAGCGCGTCGTCCGCCGCCGGCGGGTATTCGGGCACGGGCTACGCGGCCGGGTTTACGACGGATGCCAAGTCGGGCTATCGGGAGAGCGTATCGTTTGACGTGGACGCCAAATCGGCCGGACGCCATGACCTGGCGCTCCGCGCGGCTGTCTACCTCAAAGACGAGGCGTATCGAAAGCCGCGCACATACAACTATACGACGGGATACGGCCACCAGATCGACGTGACGGACGGCGAGAGGAACTCCTATTGGCCGGCCGGGCCGATTGACGAGACCACCCCGCCGCGCTGGCTGCAAATAGACTTGCAAAATCCCACGGAGATAAACATGGTGCGCATCCGAATACGAAACAACCAGTCGTCGCGCCAGATGGACTTCTCGCTGTGGGGCGGTCTCGACAAGGACAACCTCACGGAGTTGAAGGCGACGCAGCGCTACCAGTTCACCCGCGCGGGGACGAACAACGCGACGTACAGCGACGCGGGCAACTATGCCGACGTCGAATTTGCCCCGACGCGCGTGAGATACCTCCGGGTGGTGTTTACATACACATCCGTTGCCAGCGGCAACGCCGCCTGCGAGGTGGCGGAGTTTGAGGCGTACTCTCCCGTGCGCACCGCCGCGCTCTACGTTGACGGCGTAAAGGCCAAAGACATCGTTATGCCTGTCAACGCCGAAAAACTCACGGGCGCCTCCTGGGAAACAAAAGAGACCCCGTGGCGGGATTTTCTGATCGAAGACGTCTATCTCACACAGGGGACGCACCAAATCGCCATCGTCAGCGAAGGGAGCAACCCCGACAAATATACGCTGGATAAGATCTCGTTCCCGAACCTCTTCGCGGACTGGTCCGTCGAGGACGGCAAGGTGGCCGGGTCTTTGAAGAACTGCGTGGACAACGCGTACACCGGTTTCCTCATCCTCGGCGCCTATGACGAAGAGGGCCGCCTGGTCCGCGCGGAGGCAAAGGAATTCTCCATCGCCGCCGGAGAGAAGCAGCCGTTTGCATTCACGGCGGACACCGCCGCCGATCCGGCGGGACACACATACAAAGTCTTCTGCTGGGATCGTTCTTTCATACCGTTGATATAACCAAACGGGGAGGCGCCGCCCGCACGCGCCGGAGGCCGCCCGACCACCGCGGCGCCGATCCCCCGGATCCCTTCCCCCGCGCGTTCATACCGGAACGACCGGATGCTTCCGTCACACGTCCATGCGACGTGTCTCCATAATTTCCCTCTCTTTCAACAACACAGAAGGAGCCTACCCAGGCTCCTTCTGTGTTGTTCCGACAAAACGGCAGATCCGCAGCGCGGATTTCCTGAAAATTGACGGCCAACAACTGGCAGACTGCCGAACTGGTGCTCGGCCATTACAGCGACCCGAACGCCGGGGACGGCTGGGGAGTCATCGCCAAATCGTTGTTTGGTACGTTGGTGGCCGGGGAGAACTTGATCATTGAGAGCGCCAAACAGGACGGGGGCGTGTCGGTTTTTCGCGTGGATGCCAACGGCGCGGCGCTGTACAATGCCACTTTCGACATTTATAACGGCAATCACACACAAATCACCATAAATCCAAAAAC
>JAIRTA010000023.1 GCA_031255175.1 Oscillospiraceae bacterium
ATACGTTGTTTTTGGGCTCCTACATATGCGATACGCACACATGGTCAGGCAATTTCACACGGGCACAGCATCCGGGGCGGGGAGGGAATCGGCGATCTCTTGGCAGAGGTCGGCGGCGGCGTCGTAGTCGAAGGAGGCCACCAGTTCGCGGAGCGCGGCGAGGCGCTCTTCCACCGCCTCGGTGCAGGCGACCTGCCGCAGATCGGCGGCGGCGGCGTCCGCCAGGTTCGCGTCGCATTCGCGGCACGCCTTGGCCAGCCTGTCCAACATCTCCCGCAGTTGGTCTGTGCCGACGGGCCGCTTCTCTTGGACCGGGGCGTCTTCCATGAGCGACGTGGCGGACAGCGCCGCGCCGAAGTCCTCCACGGCGCGGCAGAAGGGGTTCGTCTGCTGCCGGAGCGTGTCCGCGTCCCCGTCTTTGGCGGCCTTCTCCAGCCGAAACGCCCACTCGGACAGGGGCGTGTGCCCCAGGTTGGCGCAGGCGCCCCGCATCGCGTGCGCCGCGATCGCGCTGTCGCTCCATTGCCCGCCCTCGACAAAGGCGCGCAGGTTGGAGAGCTCCCGCGGGAACCCTTTGCAGAACTGGCGCAGCACCTGAATGTATGTTTCGTGGTGGCCGTTTACGTGGGAGAGACCGGCCTTTGCGTCCAGCCCTTCGATGTCCGCGAGCGCGTCCAGCAGCGACTTGCAGCGGTCGTCCTCCGGCGGCGCCTCGCCGTCTTCCACCGGTTCCATCCGGTTGATCTTGTCGGCCGGCAGCCAGCGGGCCAGGATCTTGTTCATCTCCGGCGCCTCGATCGGCTTGAGGAGATAGTCGTTCATACCTGAGGACAGGAAGAGCTCGCGGCTGTCACCCACCGCGTTCGCCGTCAGGGCGACAATGGGCAGATCTTTGTAGCGTCCGCCCAGGGCCCGGATGCGCGTGGTGGCTTCAATGCCGTCCATAATCGGCATCATATGGTCCATGAAGACGAGATCGTAGGTCTCCGTCTGCACCTTCTCGACGGCCTCCGCGCCGTTGAGCGCCGTATCCGCCTTGATGCTGTGCGTCGCCAAAAAGCCGAGCGCCACGGTGAGATTGATCGAGTTGTCGTCCACCACCAAGATCTTGACCTCCGGCGACGCGATGACGCGCCGGAAGCTGTTCTCGAGGACCAGATTGGCGGGGTCGCCCTCGATAAGCGGCAGCAGGATCGTAAAAATGGACCCCCGGCCGTACTCGCTGGAGACTTCGATCTTGCCCTCCATCATGTTCACCAGCCGATGGGTGATCGAGAGCCCGAGGCCGGTGCCGATGATGCTGCGGTTTTTGATGTTGTCGAACTGCTCGAAGGCGTCAAACAGCTTGGGGATGTTCTCCGGCTGGATCCCGATGCCGGTGTCCTCCACCCGGATCGAGAGGGTGTCGCGGCCGTCCTCCCCGGGCAACCGGCGCACGTCCAGCAGCACCTGGCCCTCGCGCGTGTACTTGATGGCGTTGTTTAAGATGTTGGTGACCACCTGCCGAATGCGCACTTCATCCCCAAACAGGACCTGCGGGATGTCGTTCGACAAATGGCAGCGGAAGCGCACCGGCTTGTCTGACGCGGTGAACCTCATGAGCGAGCAGATGTTGTCGTACATGACAAAGAAGTCGAAATCCGTGGGGAAGAGGTCGAGTTTTCCGGCCTCGATCTTCGAAAAATCCAAGATATCGTTGATGATTTGCAACAAGAAGTGAGACATCTTGCGTATGTCGGTGAAGTAGCGCTGCTGCAACTCGTCCAGGTTGTCGGTGTTTACCAGGGCGCTCATGCCGATGATCGCGTTCATAGGCGTGCGGATCTCGTGGCTCATACTGGCCAAAAAATCGCTCTTGGCGCGGTTGGCCTGCTCGGCCTGTTTTTTGGCCCGCAGCAGGTCGGTCGTGTCGTTGAGCTGGAAGAGGATGCCGTCGAAATCGCCCCCCCTGTCGAACATCGGCGAGGTGCGGACGATGTAATTGCGCACGTCGCCGCGCCGCCCCAGGTCGAGCACGACTTCCGCGTGGATGATCCGGCTTTCTTCCAAGGCGCGCATGATCATCCGGGTCGTCTGCTCCAAAAACGCCTCGTCGTCCATGATCATCCGGTAGACCTCTTGGTAGGTGCGGCCGTTGATCCACCCGAAGTTCTCGATCCCGGCCGCCTTGAGGAAGGAGTCCGTGCAGTAGGCAAAGCGGCCGTCTTTGTCGAGAAGGATGATGATGTCCTCACAGTGCGTGAGCAGCATGTTCAAATACTTCTCCTGGCGGGACTTTTCGGCGACCAGGGCGTTGGTGAAGCGTTCGCGCACAGCGTACGCGCGCTCCATACGATCCATCGTCTGCAGCGATACGTCCAGCTTCCGGTTCAGTTTGGCCATCTGACGGGTGAGCGCCGCGTTTTCTTTACGCAGGCGCGTCACCTCATCTCCAACCGCCGCCGCAACCGCGCCCGGGGCGGTGTCGACTTTCTCGTCCATAGAGTCGGCTCCTTCACGCAAGATTGGCGCCCAACACACGCCATATTTTTTCTCGCAGGGCCTGCGGGTCAAACGGTTTGACAAGATAATCCTTCGCGCCGGCCTTGGCCGCGCGGGCGATGACCTCCCGCGTGGCGTGCGCCGTCACAAAGATAACCGGGATGTCTCTCGTGTCCGGGTTTTTCTGCAACTCGTTCATCACGTCAAAGCCCGAGAGCCCCGGCATTTCGATGTCGAGCAAGATGAGATCCGCGCGGATGCGCGTGAGCGCCGAGAGCGCCATATGGCCGGACTTGGCCAGCCGCACCGAGAATTCGTCGGAGAGAAGGCTCTGGAGGATCTGCAAATTGGTGGGCATGTCGTCCACCGCCAAGATGATTTTTTTGTCGTCCAAAAGATCGCCTCCCAAGTTACCGGCGCGTCGCTTCTCCCAAACCCGGCGGCCCCTCGCCGGGCGCTTTCGAAGAGCGGGCGCCTAAAATCACAGCCTGAAGATCTCCCAAAAACGTCGGAGGACGCGCGCGTCAAGTGCGCGCGGAGGGTGAGGCGTTGAGATCTGAAATGTTATGCATCAGGTATTCGCCCAGCCTCTTTTGGTATTGGTCGAGCATTGTGACATGGTTCGCGTCGTTGTCGGTCAGCCAGATCATAAAAGAAAAACAGCGCAGCATGACGCGGTAAATGGCCATCTCTTGGATGTCCATCGGCGCGAGCCGGCCGATCTCCACCGCCCGCTCAAAAACATGCGAAACGTATTGCAGGCTGGAGTCCCAAAAGATGATCTGGAAGATCTCCTTCGCGTGGTCGTCGACGAGCGCGCGCTGGAAGATGATCTTGGTGCAGGTGAACATCAGTTCCCGGTACTCCGGCCTGAAATCGTAGTAGATGCAGTCGAAGATCTCCTGCAAGGTGCCGTTGCGCAAGATTGGCTCGAGATCATCCACCGTGGGCCTGTCCACCGCGTAATAATAGGCAAAGAAATCGTAGATGGTGTCTAAAATCTCCTGTTTGGACTTGAAATGGTTGTAAAACGCGCTCTGCGTGATGCCGATCTGGTCTGTAATGTCTTTAACCTTTACAGTATCGTAAGAGCGGACAGCAAAGAGCTCCACCGCCTTTTCGAAGATCTTCCGCTTTGTACCGTGGAATATAAGGCGCTGCGTATCGGAACGGATGGGGCAGGGAGCGGCGGAGGGAATAAACCAAACGCCGCCGCGCTTTACGGCGTCCGGAATCTTCTCTTTCCGGCACAGCCGTTGGACATATTTATCGGAAAAGCCCCACTTTTTCGCCATCTCCTCCACAGTCATGTAGTCGAACATGAAAAGCCCTCCGGTCGAATATTATATCTGAATTTATATCTGAATTTCTGCACGGCGCTCTTGTAAGGAACAAATCATAATATCTCATTTATATTATATCGTGCATTTACGAGAAAAGCAATAGCTTTCCCAGATGTTTACATGATATCCGGCCATGCGTGAAGTCCCCCGCGGCCTGTCGATATATACTACATCTTGTATATAACCACTAGATATAGTATATCATGGGGAAAGATTTGCATACGCGGCGGTGCTGTGGTATACTGGGCGAAAGATTGCGGCGCTTGCGGCCAAAGTGGTTTTCACATGGCCCGGAGGCGGGGAGGGAAGTGGACGATGAAGCTGGTGTCGTGGAATGTCAACGGGCTGCGCGCCTGTTTGGGCAAGGGTTTTTTAGAAAGTTTCCGGGCGCTGGACGCGGATGTCTTCGCGTTGCAGGAGACCAAAATGATGCCCGGCCAGGCGGAGATCGACTTGCCCGGTTACGCGGAGCATTGGAACGCGGCGCGTAAAAAGGGTTACTCCGGTACGGCGGTGTTCACGCGCGTGCCTCCGCTGTCCGCCGCGACGGACATGGGCGTGGCGGAGCACGACGAAGAGGGCCGGATCATCACATTGGAGTTTCCGTCTTTTTTCTTTGTCAACGTCTATACGCCGAACTCACAGCGGGACCTTGCGCGGCTCCCGTACCGTATGCGCTGGGAAGATGACTTCAAGGCGTTTTTGTGCGATCTGGACACGCGAAAACCTGTGGTCGTCTGCGGGGATTTGAACTGCGCCCACCGGGAGATCGACCTCAAACACCCGACCGCCAACCGCCGCAACGCCGGTTTTACCGACGAGGAGCGCGCCAAACTGACGGCGCTGTTGGAGGCGGGGTTTGCCGATACCTTTCGCGCGCTCTACCCGGACAGGCGCGACGCCTACACCTGGTGGTCATACTTCTCACAGGCGCGCACGCGGAACGTGGGTTGGCGCATCGACTATTTTTTGGTGTCCCGGCGCCTGCTGTCCCATGTGCGGGAGGCCGCCATCCACCCGGACATCCACGGCAGCGACCACTGTCCGGTATCTTTGATAATTGATAATTGACAGGTGACAATTGTCCTCAACGAAACGCCTTACGCGCCGGCGTACAGCGCCATAGAGGCCCGGATTCAAGACGGGGCCGCCGTCACGTTTGACCCGGTGGCGTAGAGTCCGTGCGTCACGTTCCGCGACACGCAGGATCAGACCGACAACGTTTGACGGGCCGGTGGGGGAAGAAGGTGCAAAACACGAGGGAAGCCGCCCGGGTGGGCGGTTTCCGTTTAGACTCTCAACTATACAAAATAAAAATTTTGTATAGTTGAGAGTAGGGGAAAAGTAGTGGTGTGAGGCTATGCGGACGCTCTGCGCGAAAGCGCCGTCAAGTTCCCGGACAAACCAGGGGCGCACACATAATAGGTGCGCCCCTGGTTTGATTTTGTCAATCAATTTGCCATTTTTGCGACTTCTGCGAACTGGCGGGCTACTTTGTGGAATACTGTGACCAACGTCGGGTCGAAATGGGCGCCTTTGCCTTCGTCGATGATCCGTTCGGCTTCTTCGACG
>JAIRTA010000048.1 GCA_031255175.1 Oscillospiraceae bacterium
GTCCGCCGCATATTGCGCGGACAAAAATCATCCCGTAAGGGGCGTTCGAAAACGACCCCTCACGGGACGAGATTGACAAGACGGTTATGGCCGCGGTTACGGCTTGCCGCCGACGATCTTGCAGGGCTGGACGTTCCAGATCTCCGAGGCGTAGAGGCCGATGGTGTGGTCGGAGGAGAAATGCCCCGAGAGGGCGATGTTTGTGAGCGCCATGCGCTGCCAGGTCTCCTGGTCGAGGTAGCGTTTGCTCAGCCGCGCCTGTGTGTCCGCGTAGCTGTCGAAGTCGCGCAGCACAAAGAATTCGTCGTTGTATTGCAGGAGCGAGCGCGTGATGTTGTTGAACTCGTCGTGCGGGACCCGCGGGGAGAGCCCGCCCTGGAGCTGTGTCAGAATGCGGCTCAGCCGCGTGTCGCTCTCCGCCAGCGCGGCGGCGTTGTAGCCGCCGTTTGCGTAGTAGTCCAGCACGTCGCGGACTTTGAGGCCGAAGAGGAAGAAGTTGTCGTCCCCCACGAGTTCGCGGATCTCGATGTTCGCGCCGTCATCCGTGCCGATGGTCACCGCGCCGTTCATCATAAACTTCATGTTCCCCGTGCCGGAGGCCTCCTTTGAGGCGGTTGAGATCTGCTCGCTGACGTCGGAGGCCGGGAAGACCAGCTCGGCGATGGGAATGCCGTAATTTTCGAGGAACACGAGTTTGATGCGCCCGTCCACACGGCTGTCGTTGTGGATGACTTGGGCCAGCTCGTTGATGAATTTGATGATGTTCTTGGCGTAGTAGTAGCTCGGCGCCGCCTTGCCGGCGATGATGAAGGTGCGCGGCGTCATTTCGAGGGACGGGTTGTCGCAGATCTGGTTGTAAAGGTGCAAGACGTGCAGGGCGTTGAGAAGCTGGCGCTTGTAGGCGTGGATCCGCTTGACCTGCACGTCGAAGATCGAGTCCGGGTCCACGGCCACGCCGTTGTTTTTCATGATATACGCGGCCAGGCGCTCTTTGTTTGTCCGTTTGATCCGGCGGAGCCTGTCCAGCACCACCGGGTCGGCGCGAAAGTCGAGCAGCCCCTTCAGCCGCTCCGGCGCCGAGAGCCACTTTTCGCCGATGAGCTCACTGACCATGTCTGTGAGCGGCGGATTTGACTTGATCAGCCAGCGGCGGTGCGTCACGCCGTTTGTCTTGTTGTTGAATTTTTCGGGGAAGAACTCGTAGAGCTCGCGCATGACGACGTTCTTCAGCAGTTCGCTGTGGACGGCGGCCACGCCGTTTACGCTGTGCGCCCCCACAACGGCGAGGTTTGCCATCTTGACCACGCCGTCTGAGATGATGGACATGCGCCGCACGCGTTCCGGGTCGTCGGGGTAGGCCCTCACCAGGCTGAGGCAGAAACGGCGGTTGATCTCCTCGACGATCATCATCATGCGCGGCAGCAGTTCCCGGAAGGTGTCAACCGGCCAGGTCTCCAGCGCCTCCGGCAGGATGGTGTGGTTTGTGTAGGCGATGATGGCCGTGGTCTGCGCCCAGGCGTCCTCCCAGCCCATGCCCTCCTCGTCCATCAGGATGCGCATGAGCTCGGGCACGGCCAGCGCCGGGTGGGTGTCGTTGATGTGTACGGCGATGCGGTCGGAGAGATGCGTGATGTCCTGCTGCTTCCGCTTGAAGCGCCGCACGATGCTCGTGAGGCCGGCCGACACAAAGAAATACTGCTGCTTGAGGCGCAGCTGCCGGTTTTGGTAGTTGGAGTCGTCCGGGTAGAGCACCTCGGAGATGGCCTCCACCGCGTAACGGTTCGAGACGGCGCTGATGTAATCGCCCCGGGAGAAGGAGGAAAAATCGAAGTAGCTGTCAATCGCCTCGGCGCTCCAGAGGCGCAGCGTGTTCACCGTGTTGTTGCGGTAGCCCAAGATCGGCATGTCGTACGGGACGGCCAGCACGGGCACATAGTCCACATGCTCAAAACGCGTCTTGCCGTCCTCGTCCAGCGAGGTCTCGACCCGCCCGCCGAACTTGACCACCACGGCCTTGTCCGGTTTGCAGATCTCCCAGGCGTTTGTCTCCCGCAGCCAGTTGTCGGGCAGCTCCACCTGGTAGCCGTCGATGATCTTTTGGGAGAAGAGGCCGTATTTGTAGCGGATGCCGCAGCCGTGCCCCGGCAGGTTCATGGAGGCGATGGAGTCGAGAAAACAGGCGGCCAGGCGGCCCAGCCCACCGTTGCCCAGCCCCGCGTCCGGCTCGACGCCGAAAAGTTCGTCCAGGTCGATGCCGAGTTCGGAAAGACCCTGCCGGCAGACGTCGCCCAGCCCCGTGTACATCAGATGGGACTCCAAAAATTTGCCCACCAGAAACTCAAGCGAGAAGTAGTACACCTGCCGGTGCCCCTGAATGAGGTAGGTGTCGTTTGTTTTAATCCATTTGTCGTTGATCGCGTCGCGGAGCATGGAGGCCAGCGCGACGTATTTGTCCGACAAAGAGGCGTCCTCCAGCGATTTACCGAACATGGAGGCGATTTTCTTTTTGTAATTGCGCTTAAACGTCGCTTTGTTTGTAAACATGATATCCCTCCGTCACAGGGCGCGCCGGCGACCGTTTCGCCGGCCTCGCCGTTTTATCTACCTTATCTATATCAATATCGTGTGATAGGGCCGACAGAATAATAGATTGAGGTAAAATATATCGAGGGAAAGCGTATCGGTGTTCAAAACCGCGGCCGCAGCACCGCCAGGAGCGAGAACAGGAGCAGGTGCGCCGGGTAGAAGGCGTAAAAGAACAGCTGCCAAAAGCGGCCGTGCCGGCCGGTGTCTCCCTTTTCGCCGTTGTACAGGGAGATGGGGATGAGCGCGAAGGCGGCGCAGGCGAGAAAAAAGGACCATTGGGAGGGGTACCCGCGGGAAAAGAGGGCGTACAAAAAAAAGACCGCGTCCGCCGCCAAAAAGGCCACGTTTCGGGCCGTGGGCTGGCCGCGAAAGCGGTAAAAGACAAACGTAAACAGCACCCCTATGGCGCCGTAGTCGGAACGAAGCAGCTCGCAGAGCGCCGCGCACACGAGCAGGGAGAGCAGGGACGCCACCGGCAGGCCGCGCGCCTCGAAGCGGTCGTAGAGCCAAATGGCCGCCAGCGCGAGGGCCAGCGTAAAAAAGACGTTTTGCGAGGAAAATTCCAGCGGCGTGCGCAAAAACAGGAGGTCGTACGGGACCTCCGAGAGAAGGGCAAACAGAGACAGCCGCGCGAAATACCGGTGGGGGCTGCGGGTGTGAAAATACCCCTCGGCGATCAAAAAACAAAACAGCGGCATCGCCAGCCGGCCGACGAGGCGCATGGCCGGGGCGAGGGAGGCCAGCGGCTCCGGCATCATCGGGGCCAGGGCGTACCCCGCGTGGTCGATGACCATCGTGACGACGGCGATCAGCTTCAGCGCCAGAGAGGACAAGACAACCACCCGCCTCTCACTTTACATATTGATGAAAATTGCTCGGCAATTCGTTTTCTGTGATCACGCGGAAGGTGTACCCCTGCGCCACCATGTAGTCGAGGAGCGCGGGCAGGGTGTCGGCCGTCGTGTGTTTGTCGTGCAGCAGGATGACGGAGGGCCCCTCCCTTCTTTGCACCCGATTTTCGAGCTGTGAGACCGTGGACGCGTAGATGCTCTCTTTGGTCGGCTTTCCTTCGGAATCCTTCGGGTCTACGTTCCAGTCCCAGAAGCGGTAGCCGTTGTCGCTCATCACTTCACGGAGCTCCGGCGTCAGGTAGGGCCAGCTGCCGTAGGGGGTGCGGACCAGGCGGGTGCGGATTGTGGCGGCCTCGTAGAGCGCGTCGTTTGTCCGGGTGAGTTCGTCGAGCATGGCCTCCGGGGAGGCATAGAACACATCGGCCTTGTGGGTGTAGCCGTGCAGGCCGATCGCGTGGCCGGTGCCCGCCATGCGCCGGATCGAATCCTCGTTGAGACGCATATTGGTGCCGAGCAAAAAGAACGTGGCGCGCACGCCGTACGCGTCCAGCGTGTCGAGGATCCGTTCGGTGGAACCGTCTTTTTTGGGGCCGTCGTCAAAGGTCAGGTAGGCCACCAACTGCGGCGGTTGGGTGGGCGTCGGCGTGGGGGAGGGGGAAGCGGAGGGCGCGGCGGGGAGAACGACGCCCGGCAAGGAGGAGGGAGGCGTCGGCGTGGGCGGGTTTGCATATTCGCGGTAGCGCCGCTCGATGGTGTCGGCGGCGGCGTTTAAGAAGGTCGCGTCGTCCTGCGCGGTGGACGGCAGCCGAATGCGCAGGAGCTTTCCGTACGCCGTGTCCAGCACCGCGTAAGTGAGGCCGAAATATTGGCAGACCGCGTCGACCGGCACATAGTAGGTGCCGCCCTGGTAGATCAGCGTGTCGCTGTACATTCTGTCTTGGTCGAAAGAGACGTTGCGCTCGATGTCGAAGGTCAGCGAGCGGTTCGGCCCGAACAGCGACAGGTAGTGCGGCTGGTACATGATCGAGGAAAAGATCCCCGTGCCGCTGGTGAACGCGCGGTGCGGCGCGTAGAGCGTGACCCCGGAGGTGATGGGCATGGCGCCGTCCGCCAGCGGCAGGACGGTGTAGCCCACGGCGATGAAGTACACCGTGGGTTCGGCCGCCGCCCGAAGGCGGGCGGGCGCGAGAGCGCCGCCTGCGAAGAGAAGCGCGACGCAAAGCAGGGCCGCGAGGCCCCTGATGAGACGTCTTCGGATGTACATCGGTATTCCCCTTGTCAAACCGTTGTTTTTGATATACGATAAAATCGCAAACGCTCGTCCGGGCGTTATGGTTTAGTATATCATATCACAGGCGGGATGAAAAGCAAATGCCGCGCAAAACAAATTTTGTAAGTGTCGTCCGGCGGGGGCGACCGGGGCGGAGGGCATATCTGTGAGGCAAAAAGAAAACGGGGCCGGGGGGCCGGCGTACGCCTTTTTTCGGCACGAGCGCTGCGAATATTTCCCCTGCCACGAGACGGACCGGCCGGACGACTTCAACTGCCTGTTTTGCTACTGTCCGCTGTACCCGCTGGGGGCGCGGTGCGGCGGGGCGGTCCGCTACACGCCGGAGGGGGTCAAAGACTGCGGCGCCTGCCGGCTGCCCCACGAGCGGGGCGGTTATGACTTTGTGGTCCGCGCCCTCGGCGCCGTCGTGCGCATGACGGCCCGCCCGCCGCGCTGTCCGGATGAGGCGCCGGGTGACGCGCCGGATGGCGGGACCAATAGTCCCTTGTCATCCGGGCCACCGTGCCCGAAAGAAGAAACAGCGCGGTGAGATTCGGCACGGCCATGAGCGCGTTGCAGAGGTCGGCCAGCGACCACAGCAGCGCCGGGCGGAGCACCGCGCCGCCGTAGACCGCGGCGATGTACCCCGCGCGAAAGAGGCGGCGGGCCCGCCGCGCCGCGCCGGGGAACAGGTACGCGCAGCACTGCTCCCCATAGAAGCACCAGCCGAGGAGAGAGCCGAGCGCAAACAAGATCGTGCAGACGCCGGCGAGCCACGCGCCCGCCGGGCCCAGCGCGCGCGTGAAGGCGGATATGGCCAGCGTCTCCGCGCCGCCGGCGGCCCCGGCGCGCCAGGCGTCGAAGGCGCCGGAGGCGAGGATGACCAGCGCGGTCAGCGTGCAGAGGACCAACGTGTCTAAAAACACCTCCATCGCGCCCCAAAACCCCTGCTCCACGGGTTCCCGCGCGCCCGCCGCCGCGTGGGCGATGGAGGCCGACCCGAGGCCGGCCTCGTTGGAAAACGCGCCGCGCGCCAGCCCGACGCGCAGCGCCTGCGACAGCGCGTAGCCCCCCGCGCCGGCCGCCGCCGGCCGCAGGGCGAAGGCGTCCTGCGCGATGCGCGCCAGGGAGGGGAGGATCCGGTCGCAGCACAGCGCGAGCACGGCGAGCGCGCCCAGCAGATAGAGCCCCGCCACGCAGGGCACCAGCGTCTGGGCCGTCCGGGCGACGGCGCGCGCGCCGCCCGCGACGACAAGGGCCGTGATGAGCGCGGCGGCGAGGCCCGACCGGCCGACCGGGACGGCCCACAGCCCGTGGGCGGCCTGCGCGAGGGCGGCGGACTGGACCATGTTGCCCATGCCGACGGAGGCCGGCAGGGCCGCCAGCGCGAAGAGCGCCGCGAGGCGGGGCAGGCCCAGCCCGTCGCGCAGGACATACATGGGGCCGCCGCGGTAGCCGCCCTGTCCGTCGCGGCGGCGGTAGCGCTGTGCCAGCACGACTTCGGCGTACTTGGTCGCCATGCCGAAGAACGCCGACACCCACATCCAAAAGACGGCGCCGGGCCCGCCGGCCATCAGGGCCGCCGCCACGCCTGTCACGTTGCCTGTCCCCGCCGTGGAGGCCAGCGCCGTGCTCATGGCCTGAAAGGGCGTGAGGCCGCCGGCGGAGGACGACCGTCCGGCCAGCAGGTCCCCGAAGGTGCGCCGCCACATCGCGCGCCAACGCGTCAGCGGCAGACAGCCGGTGCGCGCCGTGAGCCAGACCCCCGCGCCGAGCAGGAGCGCCAGCATGACGGGCCCCCAGAGAAATTGAAACGCCGCCTCCAGCGCCTGCCCGGCCCACCGGCCGACGCTCTCCCGGTCCATACGGATCCCCCCAGGCTGTGAAAAGCACAGCTTTTTTTATATTTTGCTCTCTATTTTGCTCTCTTTGGGTTCGCTGCCCCGCCCTTCGGGGCGGGGCAATTCTATTTTCCAATATATTACAATTTTGACGCGACACGCGACACGCGGACGCCGGCGCGGCCCGCGCGCCGCGTCGCGTTTCGTCACGTTTAATGTATGGAGAAACGGCTCATAATAGAAGGACAAAATGACGGTCCCAATCCGCGCCGCCGCATCCGGACCGTCCATGCAAACCGTCTATTTGAATCATCAATGGGTCAAGTGTCGGAATCAATCGCCGGCCGGCGGCGGGCGGGTCTTTTGGCACGCGAACCGTCAATGAGGTGAGCCGTCGACGATGAAAGCCGTGATCCTGGCCGGCGGGGAGGGGACCCGCCTGCGCCCCCTCAGCTGCCGCCGCCCCAAACCTATGGTGGGGCTGCTGGACCGCCCGGTCCTCGAACACATTTTGCGCTACCTGCGCCGTCAGGGCGTCACCGAGGTTTGCCTCGCGCTGCGAACCCTGCCGCAGATGATCGTCGATTGTTTCGGCGACGGGGCGGCGCTCGGTATGCGGCTCCGCTATGAGATCGAGACGGACCCGCTCGGGACGGCCGGCGGCGTCGCGGCCTGCGCGCGCTTCATGGACCCCGGGGAGAGCTTTTTGGTGGTCAGCGGCGACGCGGTCCTCGACTTGGATCTGGGCCCCTGTCTGGCGCTGCACCGGGCGCGAAAGGCGCTCGCCACCGTGGTGCTGCACCGGCAGACGGAACCGCTCGAATACGGCCTCGTCATGACGGACGGCGCCGGCCGCGTCACGCGATTTATCGAAAAACCCGCGTGGAACCAGGTGTTCTGCGACACCGTCAACACGGGGGTCTATCTGCTGCACCCCTCCCTGCTGGCCCGTGTGCCCGCGCGCCGGCAGGTGGATTTCGCGCGCGATCTCTTCCCGGCGCTGCTGCGTGAGGGAGCGCCGTTGTACGCCGCCGCCGCCGAGGGCTACTGGTGTGACATCGGCGACACGGAGAGCTACCGGCGGTGCTGTTTCGACGTGCTGGACGGGCGGCTCGCGCTGGACAAGCGGGCGGTTCGGGTGCGCGCCGGCGTCTGGACAGCCTCGTCCATCCCGGACGGCGTCCGGGTGACCGCGCCCTGTTACATCGGGGAGCATGTCCGGCTGGAGCGCGGCGCCGCGGTCGGCCCCTACGCCGTGGTGGGGGCGGGGAGCCTGGTGGGCGCGCGCGCCGCGGTGGCGCACAGCGTGCTGGAGCAGGCGGAGCTCGGGCCGGACGCGCGGGTGTGGGGCACCGTGGCCGCGCGGGGCTGTGTGCTGCGGGCGGGCGCCGTGCTGCGGGCGGGCAGCGTGCTGGGCGAAAACGTGGTCGTCGGCGCGCACGCCGTTGTCTGCGAAGGCGTGCGCGTCTGGCCCGGACGGGAGATCGAGCCGGGCGCGCGCGTCGCGGACAGCCTGCCCGGCGCGCAGCGCCGACGGCCCGCTGTTTTTGACGGGCGGGGCCGCCTCACGGGGCAGTTTCATGTGGACCTCACGCCGGCATTGTGCCTGCGGCTGGGCGCGGCCTGCGCCCAATCGGCCCGCGCGGGCGAGATCGGGGTCGCCCACACGGGTGGCGCGGCCGCCGGCGCGGCGGCGCTGGCGCGGGAGGCCGGCGCGCGCGCGGCCGGCGGACACACGGTCTGCCACGACGCCGGCACGCCGGCCTGCGCCGCTTACGCCGCCGCCGCCCGCCGCTGGCCGCTGTCTCTCTTTGTGCGGCAGGAGGCGGGGGCGCTCGCCCTGTACGTCTTCGAGGCGGACGGTCTGCCGCTGGGCCGCGCCGGCGCGCGGACGCTGACGGGCGCGGCGTGGCGCGGCGAGACGGCGCTTGTGCGCGCGGACCGGGTCGGGCAGAGCCGCCGCCTCTCGGGGGTGCCGGCGGACTACGCCGCCGCCGCGGCGCGCGGCGCGCCGGTCGGGCCGCTGCGTGTGGGCGTGCGGGGGGAGGACGCCTCGGCGGCGCTGCTGCGCGCGGCGCTGACCGCCGCCGGCGCGGAGGCCGGTCCGGAGGCCGATCCGGAGGTCGGCGCGGCGGACGCCGCGCCGTGTTTTGCGCTCACGGAGGACGGCTTTGCGCTCTCGGCCGTGGACGAGTGGGGGCGGAAGCTGCCCTGTGAGCGGCTGCTGGCGCTGACGGCGCTGACGCTTTGGGAGTCCGGGCGGACGGTGCTGGCCGCGCCCGCCGGCGCGCCGGCGTTTTTAGACGCGGTGGCCGCCGCCGCCGGCGGGCGGCTGCTGCGCCCCGGGCGGGATGAGGACGGGGCTGTCCGCCGGCGGCTCGCGGAGACGCCGGCGCTGTGGGACGGGCTCCGCATGGCCGTCTGGCTGTGCCGCGCGCTGGCGCGCGGCGGCCTGACGCTGGCCGCGCTGCACGACCGCCTCCCGCCCTCCGCGGTGTCGGAGGCCGAGGTGAGGCTGCGGGGCGACAGGGGCGCCGCGATGCGCGCGCTGGCCGACGCCCTCCGCCCGGAGGGCGCGGAACTCGCGGACGGGCTGCGCGCGCCGATGCGGGGCGGCTTTGTGCGGGTGTCGCCCCTGCCCGGACGCCGGGCGCTGCGCGTTGTGGGCGAGGCGGCCACCGAGGAGGCGGCGGCCGCGCTGTGCGCCGAGGTCTGCCGCACGGCCCGGCGGCTCGACGGCGGCGAATCTTCCCGAAACGACGGGAAAAAGTCCCCTGTACAACGGCAAGGCTTTGTGCTATACTAGGTATCGGTTGGTGCGCCCCCCGGGCTCGTCCCGGCGCGGCGGCGCACCTGCGGTCCGGTTGCGGGCCCGCCGGGCGGGTCCGTCCGCGTTGCTTTGCGCGGGGGCCGGACGCCGGTTTGGATTGTCTTAAATGGCGCGACGCGCTTCGGAATATATCCCCATGAGGGTTTTTCACCCGGACCGTACATACGGAAAGGCGGAAAGGCCTTTGCCGCCCGCGCGGCGGCCTCCGAAGATCCACAGCCACCGGTGGCGATGCAGGGGAGGCGCTTCCCCCTGTTTTGGCCTGCCCGCGGGCATACGGATATGCCCGGCGGGTATGCTTTCTGTTTGTGCGACGACAAAGGGCGCGGCGGCGCTTTGCCGCCACCCTATTTTACGCAGGAGAGGATCTTAATACCATGTCCGAAAAACTCAAAATCATCCCGCTGGGCGGCCTCGGTGAGATCGGGAAAAATATGACCGTCTACGAGTGCGGCGGCGACCTGTTGGTGGTCGATTGCGGCGTGGCCTTCCCAGACAACGACATGTTTGGCATCGACCTCGTGATCCCCGACATGAGCTACCTGATCAAACACAAAAACCGCATCCGCGCCGTTGTGATCACGCACGGCCACGAGGACCATGTGGGCGCCGTGCCCTTTTTGCTGCGCGAGATCAAAGTGCCGATCTATTGCACGCCGCTCACGGCGGGGCTCATCGAGATCAAGCTGGAGGAGAGCCGCCAGCGCCGCGAGGCCGATCTGCGCACGCTGAGGGCGGGGGAGAGCTTCCGGGCGGGGTGTTTTTCCGTCGAGCTGATCCGCGTCAACCACTCGATCGCGGACGCCGTCTCGCTGGCCATCACCACCCCGCTGGGCGTCGTTGTCCACACCGGCGACTTCAAGATCGACTCGACGCCGGTGGGAGACGCCGTCATCGACCTGGCGCGGTTCGGGCAGCTCGGCAAGGAGGGCGTGCTGGCGCTGCTGTCGGACTCCACCAATGTGGAGCGCCCCGGCTACGCCATGAGCGAGCGCAAAGTGGGCGAGTCGCTGGACGCACTGTTCAGGGGCTGCGACCGGCGCATCATCGTGACCACATTCGCCTCCAACGTCCACCGCATCCAGCAGATCATCGACGCTGCGGCCCGGTACGGCCGCAGGGTGGCCATCACGGGCCGCAGCATGGAAAACATCCTGCGGGTGGCCATTGAACTCGGGTACATGGACATTCCGCCCGGCACGATCATCGAACTCTCTCAGGTGAAGGGGATGCCGAAGCACAAGGTGGTCATTGTCACAACGGGCAGCCAGGGGGAGCCTATGTCGGCGCTCTACCGCATGGCTATCTCCGGCCACAAACACATTGAGATCGTCCCGGGCGACAGGGTCATCATCTCGGCGAGCCCGATCCCCGGCAACGAGAAGACCATCTCAAAGGTCATCAACGAGCTCTTCCGCAAGGGCGCGGAGGTGATCTACGAGCGGCTGGCCGACGTCCATGTGTCGGGCCACGCCTGCCAGGAGGAGCTCAAGCTGATGCTGGCGCTCACCCAGCCGAAGTACTTCATGCCCGTACACGGCGAATACCGCCACCTGCGGGCCCACGCGGTGCTGGCGCGTCAATTTGTCGCCGACCCGAAGCACATCTTCATCGCGTCGCTCGGGCAGATGCTCACGATCACCGAACAGTCGGCCAAGCTCGGCGGCACGGTGCCGGCCGGCCGCGTGCTGATCGACGGCCTCGGCGTCGGAGACGTGGGCAGCGTCGTGCTGCGCGACCGCAAGCTGCTCGCGGAAGACGGGCTCATTGTGGTGGTGGTGACGCTGGACGGGGAGGACGGCTCCATCAGCGCCGGCCCGGACATCGTCTCCCGCGGGTTCATCTATGTCAAGGAATCGGAAGATCTGATGGAGGAGATGAGGAGCATCGCCGTAAACGCGCTGAACCAGTGCTACGACCAGCACCTCACCGACTGGAGCGCCATCAAAGCCGCCATCAAAGGCGCCCTGTCGGATTATCTCTACAAAAAAATCAAACGCAGCCCCATGATCCTCCCGGTGATCATGGAAATATAAGGGAATACAAAAAACGCCCGGCGGAAAACCCGGGCGTTTTTTGTTTGCAACGGGACACCCCGCGGG
>JAIRTA010000094.1 GCA_031255175.1 Oscillospiraceae bacterium
TCAACGACGCGATTGCCAACGGCGCGGACATCGCCTTCGCGCGCAGCACAGCGGCTTGGGGTAACATTACCTACGCGACGCTGCACACCGCGCAGACCGGCGGCCAATTGCTGGCGTATGCCATCCGCGTGGTGCGCCCCGTGAGCGATGAGTTTGACGACGCGTATATGGCTCTGTCGTGGGAGGGCTGACCGTTGATGCCCGTCGGCCCCGGCGACACATTTGACATTCTTGACAGCGGGGAGAACAGAACTCGATACACCCAAATCCGCGACCTACAAGGCGCGGCAAAGGTGTTGAATTTCTTGACGAGTAACAACATTTCCAGTCTTGCCGAGTTGCGCGAAAAAGTCGGCGATTATTACGATAGGCAGTTTGCTGTGGGCGATAAGTTAAAGCCTGTGAAACGGCGTATAAAAACGCTCGACGAGCATATCAAATACGCCGATAATTTCAAGAAATATCGCGGACATAAGGCACAGTACGACAAGCTATACGCCGAGTACAAAACTGCTAAAAAGTCAACAGGATTTTTCGCGGAGGGCAAAGCACAGAAAACCCTCAACACGGCGGACGAATACCGCGAATCGAATCATGCCGAAATCGGCGAGGTTGAAATTATCCGCAAAGCCGCCGAAGAAATTGCCCGGCAGATTGACTCGCCGCAGAAAAACCGGGCGCATGAATTTATACTGTAACGCCAAAATGGGCAAGGTATTTCCCTGCCCATTTGTCTATTGCAAACTTGCCCTTGCCGGACAAAGCACACCTTTTCAGCCCTATTCAAGCGAAAAAGCGCTCTTTCTTGCGTGCGGAAATCAGCCAAATTATGAACGGTAACAACGAAAGGGAAGCTGTTTGTATGACAGCCCTTACGAGTTCGGCAGCAACCACAAGTTACTCCCGCGCAGTCCGCGAATAACCGCGAACCTCATCGACGGTGACGGTTTTGAAACCATATTTTTTGATTATCGGCGCAGTGTTTTTTCGGTAATACTCGGAAATCTGCGCCGACGTCATGCCGTCCGTCTCCTCGTCAATCTGTTTGCGAATCGCGTGAATATCCGCGACAATTGTATCAGCCGTTTTCATTGCTTAATACCCCCATTGGCGTGTCTATTGCCACAGCGTTATAGCCTCGGACCTTGTTAATAGCTTCGGTCAGTCTGATTGTCGTTGCCCTGACTATGTGGTTGAAGTTCAGGCTGACTATGACGTCCAAATCGCTGATTGAAGTAATCGCTATATGACGAGCGTCCGTCAGCGAACCCGGCGGCATTGCGCCCGCCTCAATATACTTGTCGGCAAGCTCGTTTGCCTCGTCGCTTTCAATAAGTACCGCCATATTATATTTGTCGATAAGCGCGAGCATATTTTCGCGCTTTACCTCGTCCTTTGTCTTGTTAATTTCGTCAATGACATAGGTAGAGGTGTACGGCTCAAACTTCCCCGCCGCGCACCTGTCAAACAGCGTCACCGTGTCGGCGTGGGCGTCACGGTCTGCGTCGAAGTAGTAGTTAAACGTCGTCGTTTCAAGATATATTTTCGGTATTCGCAAGCCGCTCACCTCCACCGCTCATTGTTGAGAATCTGGCGGCGATAGCCGTCACCTTATCAATAATAGTATATCATAAAATCGCCGATTTAGCAAAGAAAAAATTTTTACTATGGCAAGCGCGGAAATAGTCCTTGACAAAACAGTCCGAACGGTTATATGTTGTGAATGAGTAAACCAGACTTTTGACTTTTGACACCCGCGTGGTCATTGCTCCAACTTTGCGGGATCCATGTCTGCGAGCCAGCCGGCGGCTGCTTCGGCCACTGAGGCGAGGGCGGATTCGTCGAAGGGAAGCGGCAGGCCCGCCTCCGAGATCAGTTCGCGGAAGGTGCGCGTGCCCGCCTGCTTGACGAGGGAGAGGTAGCGCGCCCAGGCGGCGTCCGGGTCTGTCTGCCGCTCGGCCCAGAGCGCCAGCGCCACCGTCTGCGCCAGGCAGTAGTCGATGTAGTAAAACGGCGCTTCGTAGATGTGGGCCTGCGTCTGCCAGCGGCCGCCCTCGCGGTAAAACGGCACGTCGGCCGTGTCGAGATAGGGCCGGTAGCGCGCCTCCAGCGAGAGCCAGATCTGCCGCCGTTCCTCCGGCGTCAGCAGGGGCTGCCCGTATACGATGTGCTGAAACTCGTCCACCATCGCGCCGTAGGGCAGAAAGGTGATCGCCCCGGCCAGGTGGCCGTAGCGGTACTTGTCCGCCTGCGGGCCGAAGAAGCCCTCCATCCACGGCCAGGTGAAGAACTCCATCGACATGGAGTGGATCTCGCAGGATTCCATCGTCGGCGTGCGATATTCCAAAATTTTCCTGTCCCGTGCCAGGTAGGCGGCCAGCGCGTGGCCGGCTTCGTGCGTCAGCACGTCGATGTCGTGGGCGGTGCCGTTGAAGTTCGCGAAGATAAACGGCGCGCCCGTCCCGGGGAAGGAGGTGCAATACCCGCCGCCGGCCTTCCCCTTCCGCGAGAGCACGTCGAACAGCTCGTTTTCCAGCATGAAGTCGATGAACTCCGCCGTCTCGGGCGACAGCGCGCGGTACATGTGCCGCCCGTGCGCGAAGATCTCCTCCGCCGTCCCGGTCGGGACGGCGTTTCCGCGCGGGAAGACCAGCGGGTCGTCGTAGATCGTGAGGGACTCCAGCCCGATCCGCGCGGCCTGCGCGGCCTTGAGCCGGCCCGCGAACGGGACGATATGCGCCTCGATGTGGCGCCGGAACGCGCCCACGTCCGCCTCGGTGTAGCAGTTGCGGCCCATGCGGCAATAGCCGAGTTCGGTGAAATTCGCAAAGCCCAGGGTTCGGGCGATCCTTGTGCGCACCCGCACGAGGTTGTCGAAGATCGTGTCGAACGCCTGCGCGTGGGATTCAAAAAACGCCGCCTTCGCCTCGCAGGCGCCGCGCCGCACGCGCCGGTCCGGCGACTGTTCGTAGGGCGCGAGCTGCGACAGCGTGCAGACGCGGCCGTCGAACTCGATCTGCGCGGAGGAGAGCCGTTTCACATAGGCCGTGACGAGCCGGTTTTCCTCTTGCAGATCCGGCACCACCGCCGGCGCGAATGTCTTCAGCTCAATGCCGATGTTTGTAAACAGCAGCGTCCCCAGCGACGCCTCGAGCGCGGCCCGGTGGGGCGAATCGAACAGCGCCCGGTAGAAGGCCTGTGTCAGCGCGGCGAAACGGGGGGCCATCTCGTCGCAGTAGTCGTTCTCGGCGGCGTAAAACGGGTCTTCCGTGTTCTGCGTGAACCGCACCTGCGCCAGCGACAGCATCGTCTCCACCCGGGCCGTGAGCGTCTCGTACTCGTAAAAGGCCGCGAGCGCCTGGTCCGGCGCGCCGGCCTCGCGGACGCGGCGCGTGAGCGATTCCATCTGCGGCGCCGTCTCCTCGGGCGTCACCCGCCGGTAGACCATCTCTGAAAATTTCATTTGCGTCCCCCCTTCGCGCCCAGCCCGGCGCCGGAGAGGATGTTGCTCTCGTAAGTGAACGAGAGCGCCGCGCGTTGCCGGTGGCGTTTGAAAGCCAGGGAGAGCGTCTCGTCGAGCAGCGCGTCGAAGGAGAGCCCCATCGGTTCCCACAGATAGAACGACAGGGACCCGGGGATCGTGTTGATCTCGTTCACATACACCTGGTTTCTGTCGCAGTCGAGCAAAAAGTCTATGCGGGCCACGCCGTGACAGCCCAGCGTCTGGAAGGCGTGTACGGCGAGCGCCCTGATGTGGTCCCGCAGCGCGGGCGCCAGATCGGCGGGCACACGCCGCGGCGCGGCGCTCATGCCCTTGCCGCCCTCGCCGCCGGAGAGATATTTGTCCCCATAGCTCAAGATCTCCCCCGCGCTGCGCGGCTCCTCGCACGCCGACGCCCGCGCCTCGCCGGCGTCGCCCAGCACCGCGCAGTTGATCTCGCGCAGACGGACCACCGCCGGCTCAATCAGCACCTTCGGCGCAAACCGGAACGCCAGATCGGCGGCGGCGCGCAGCGCGTCCCGGTCGGGCGCCTTGGTGACGCCCACGCTGGAACCCAGGTTGACCGGCTTTACGACGACGGGGAAGCCGAACCGCGTCGCGAGCTCGTCCAT
Organism: Oscillospiraceae bacterium; assembly: GCA_031255175.1. GTDB lineage: Bacteria > Bacillota > Clostridia > Oscillospirales > UBA929 > JAIRTA01. Next base: position 4,114 of record JAIRTA010000094.1, read on the forward strand.
CAGCGCGTCGGGCCGCGCCCCCCAGGCGGTGTCCGTCCAGGTGCAGCCCGGCAGCACCGGGAGCCCGGCCGCCGCCAGCAGCGACTTGGACACGGCCTTGTCCATGCAAACCGCCGACGAGAGCACGTCCGACCCGGCGTACGGGAGGCCCAGCATCTCAAAATAGCCCTGTAACGTGCCGTCCTCCGCGTTTGTGCCGTGTACGACCGGCAGCGCCGCGTCGAGCACGGCGATCTCATTGCCGCCCAGCCAGCGGGCGGGCTGGCGCGACAGCGTCGCCCGTCCGTCGCCGTCCGGCGCGAGCGTCACGCGGGTCCCGGCCGCGAGCAGCGCCGGGATGTCGCGGTAAGCGGCTATATCCCCGTAAGAGGAACCCGTATAGAGCAGGCCCTGTTTGGTGACGTACACCGGCACGGGCGTATATTTCTCCCTGTTCAGCGCCGCGCAGGCCTGCATGGCCGAGATGACAGACACCTCGTGCTCCACACTCCGGCCTCCGAAAAAAACCCCCACTTGGATCTTCACACAACCCCTCCTCGTTTCCGAAAACTTTGCACCGGCGGCAACGCGCGGTTTAAGTCTCATATTGGTCCGGCAAGTCGTTCTCCAACAGCACGTACTTCATCCGGCCGGCGGCGGGGAACGCCCGCACGGCCGCCAGCGCGGCGGTGAGGTCCGGCGCGACGCAAAAGCGCTCCGGGGCAAACCCGGCCGCCCGCAGGCCCCGCGCGACGGCCTCGGTCTGGCGCTCGCCCACCAGCGCCACAAAGTCGCACACGGCGGCGGCCCGGCGTCCCAGCTCCTCGTGGCAGGCCTCCTGCCGCTCGCCGAGCTCCACAAAGCCGGGCGTGACCAGCATGCGCACCCCGTCGAGCCCGGCCAGCGCCTCCAGTGCCGCGGCGGCCCCCTCGGGGTTTGCGTTGAACGCGTCGTCGATGAACGTGATCTCCGGGCCGGGCCGCAGCTGCAACCGGTGGGGCACCGGCTCCAGCCCGCGCACGAGACGCGCCAGTTCCTCCCACGAAATGCCCATGTGGCGGGCCACGGCGACAGCGGCCGTGATGTTTTCCACATTGTGCCGCCCGATCAGGGCGGTGGTGAACGTCTGCTCCGTCCCGTCGGAGGCGGTCACCCGAAAGGAGAGCCCCCGGGCGTCCGCGCGGATGTCATGGGCCGTGTAGTGCGTCTCCGCGTCCTCCGCCGCGCCGGCCACGCCGTAACGGACGGTTCGCGCGCGCACGGCGCGGCCGCGAATCTCCCTGCTGTCCCAGTTCGCAAAGAGAACCCCGTCGTCCGGCAGGGCGTCGGCCAGCTCAAATTTCGCGGCGACGACGTTTTCGAGGGTGCGGAAACTCTCGAGATGCTGCGGGCCGACGGCGGTGATCACGCCCAAACGCGGCCGTACGATGTCGCAGAGCGCGCGGATGTCCCCCACATGCCGAGCGCCCATCTCGCAGACGAACACCTCGTGCGTGGCGCGCAGCTGTTCCCGGACCGTGCGCACCACCCCCATCGGGGTGTTGTAGCTCCCCGGCGTCATCAGCGTGTTGTAACGCGCCGACAGCAGCCGCTGCAAGAAAAATTTTGTGCTCGTCTTCCCATAGCTGCCCGTCACGCCGATGACGATGAGCGACGGCATCGACGCCAGCCGGCGTTTGGCGTCGCGGAGATAGACCCCCTCGATGGCCCGCTGCAACGGCCGGTTGATGAGATCGGCCAGCGGCACCGCCAGGGAGATGAGCATAAACCCGGCGCCCAGCGCGATCAAAAACAGACGCGGGGTCGGCCACAGACGCGACGCGCCCCAGCCGACCAGCGCCAACAGCAGCGCCAGCGTCACAAGCAGGCGCGCCGCGCGGCTCGTCACCTTAAACGGTTTCTTCGCGCCCTTTCGCAGACGGGCATTCCACAGCGTCACGAGGTAACAGCCGGCCACCGCGTACGGCACCCAAGCGCCCCACCACAGCCATAAGAAGAGCGTGGGCATCACCCAGAGGAATTTCTGATAGACGTCTCCGGAGCGCTCCTTCAGCCAACGCCAATATCCGCCCCACCGGTAAGCTTCGAGCTGCCACATGTGGACAAACGTCAGCGAGGAGGACAGCGCGCTCACAAACCAGATAAGCAGCAGCCCAAGACGCAGATAGGTTTCCAAACCGATGCCCTCCATTCGGATGATAGTGCGCCGCCGGTTGCGGAGGCGCAAGTCACGCGCGCGCCGTGTCGCGCACGAAGACGGTCACAACCCTGTGGCAGTGCGCCGCGTTGTGTACGCAGGCCCAGTGGTCCGCCCCGGGGATCACCACAAGACCCGCGTCCGGGATGCGCGCCTCCATGCGCTTGGCGTACGCCAGCGGCGTGGCGGTATCCGCCTCGCCCCAGATCAGCAGCGTGGGCACGCCGACGCGCGGCAGCAGCGGCGTCATGTCCTCGGCCACCAGATTGGACAGCGTACCGCGCATCACGGGGCTGGCGGCCCGGTAATCCGCCGACCCGACCCGCCCCCGCAGGCTCTCCAGCGCGCGCGGGAACGGTCGCAGCAGTTGTTTGGCGGCCTTGTACGCGTACACGCGCGTGTAGTAGGCGGGTCCGCGCCGGGGGCGTATGCCCGCGGCGGAAAACAGGACGGCGCTGTCGACGCGCGGCGCCCCCGGCGCCGGAGGCGACCCCAGCCACTTGAGGATGATCCGCCCGCCGTGCGAATGGCCGGCCAGCACCGCTTCGGTGAGCCCGGCGTGCGCGGCCAGCGCCTGCGCGAACCGCACGTAATCCGCCGCGTCCCACGGCGCGGCCGGTTCCTGCGAGGAGCCCGCGCCCGGCAAATCGGGCGCCACCACGCGGTGACACGCCGAGAGCCGGTCGAGCAGCGGTTTGTATGCCTCGAACCCGGCCCCCCAGCCGTGCAGAAACAGCAAATTCGGCCCCTGGCCCTCGTCGCTGTACCGCACCCTGAGGCCCTCGATCTCCGCAAAGTGGATAGGCAAAACAATTCCTCCCCCGCGTCGGCTGCCGCGTGTTCCCTTTGGAATTATACCATTGTATTCTATCCGAGCGCAAGAAGCAATAGACCGGCGGCCCGTCCGCCGGTCCTTTTCGGTCCCG
>JAIRTA010000099.1 GCA_031255175.1 Oscillospiraceae bacterium
ATGGCGGTCAGCCACGAGGAGAAGCAGGCGATTTTGGAGCAGCTCCACGGGATGCGGCGGCTGGAACAGGTGATCTCGCTGCTGAACCGGGAGATCGAGATCTTAGAGATCCAAAGAGATATCCAAGAAAAGCTGCACCATCAGATCGTGCAGCATCAAAAAGAATATTACCTGCGGGAACAGATCAAAACCATCCAGACGGAGCTCGGGGAGCGCGAGGACCTGTCCGACGAAGTGGACGCCTACCGGGCCAGGATCCACGCGCTGCGCCTGGACGCCGAGACAGAAGAAAAACTTCTTCAGGAGGCGGGCCGCCTGGCGCGCATGACGTCCGGGTCCTCCGAGGCGACGGTGGCGCGCACCTGGCTCGACGCCTGCCTCGCGCTGCCCTGGCGCAAATCGACCCGGGACAGGATCGACATCGCCGCGGCGGAGCGCCGGTTGGAGGCCGACCACTACGGGCTTTCCAAGGTCAAAGAGCGCATGTTGGAATTTTTGGCGGTAAAGGCGCTGACGCCGCATTTGCAGAGCCAGGTGCTCTGCCTGGTCGGCCCGCCCGGCGTCGGCAAGACGTCGGTGGCGCAGTCGGTGGCGCGGGCTATGGGGCGCAAGCTGGCCCGGTTGTCGCTGGGCGGCGTGCGCGACGAGGCGGACATCCGCGGGCACCGCAGGACCTACATCGGCGCGATGCCGGGGCGCATTATGAACGCGTTGAGGCAGGCGGGCAGCTGCAACCCGGTGATGGTGCTCGACGAGGTGGACAAAATGGGCCACGACTTCAGGGGCGACCCGGCGGCGGCGCTGCTGGAGGTCTTCGACCCGGAGCAAAACGGGGCCTTCCGCGACCACTATCTGGAGCTGCCGTTTTCGCTGGCCGACGTCCTGTTCATCACGACGGCCAACACGACGGAGACGATCCCGCGCGCGCTGCTCGACCGCATGGAGGTCATCGAGCTCACCAGCTACACCGACGAAGAAAAGGTGCGGATCGCGGCGCGCCACCTGCTGCCCAAGCAGCTGACGCGCCACGGGCTCAAACGGACGCAGCTCCGCGTCTCCGACGACGCGCTGCGCGAGATCATCGCCTCCTACACGCGCGAGTCGGGTGTGCGCGAGTTGGAGCGGATGCTCGCGGCAATCTGCCGCAAGGTGGCGCGGCGGATTGTGGCGGACGACGTAAAACGGTGTTCGCTCGGCGCGGGAGATCTGCCCGCGCTGCTCGGCGTGCGGCGCTACCGGCCCGACCGCCTGCGCCGCATCCCCGAAGTGGGCGTCGCCTCCGGTCTCGCGTGGACGCATGTGGGCGGCGAACTGCTGGAGGTCGAGGCGGGCGTCGTCGACGGCAGCGGAAAGATCGACTGCACCGGCAACCTGGGCAATGTGATGAAGGAATCGGCCCGGGCCGCATTGACATACATCCGCAGCCGCAGCGGCGCGCTCGGCATCGAGGCGGATTTTTACAAGACCCGCGACATCCACATCCATTTCCCCGAAGGGGCCACGCCGAAAGACGGGCCCTCCGCCGGCATCACTATGGCGGTCGCTATGGTGTCGGCCCTCACGGGCGCGCCCGTGAGGCGCGACGTGGCCATGACGGGGGAGATCACGCTGCGCGGCCGGGTGCTGCCCATCGGCGGGTTGAAGGAGAAGACTATGGCCGCCTTCCGCGCGGGGGTGCGCACGGTGATCCTTCCGCGCGAGAACGAGAAAGACCTGCAGGACATCGACCCCGCCGTGCGCGGCGCGCTGCAATTTCTCACGGTGGAGCACATGGACGCGGTGCTCACCGCCGCGCTGGATATGACGCCGCGGGAGGGGCGGTCCTTCCGCAAGGCGGCGCCCGTTCTGCCGGCCATGCCGCCTCTGACGATGACGGTGGGGGAGGACACGTGCCCCCACGGCGAGCCGGTGTGCTGAAGATGCTCAATCTGCATCGGGCGGAGTTTGTCCTCTCCGCCGCCGCGCCGCCGCAGTTCGTCCGGGACGGCCGGCCCCAGTTCGCGTTTGCCGGACGGTCCAATGTGGGCAAATCCTCGGTCATCAACCGGCTCTTAAACCGCCGCAATTTCGCGCGGGTGGGAGACACGCCGGGCAAGACCGTACACGTCAACTACTTTCTGATCGACGAGGCGGTCTACTTTGTCGATCTGCCCGGTTACGGCTACGCGCGCGTCTCCCACGGGGAAAAACGCCGCTGGGCCGCGCTGATGGAGTCGTTCTTTGCCGAAGCGCCCCTCACAATGGGGCTGATAGTCGTGGACATGCGGCATACGCCCACCGAAGGCGACAAGACGATGACGCGCTATTTTCAGCAGGTCTGCGCGCCTTTTGCCGTGATCGCCAACAAGGCGGACAAGACAAAGCCCTCGCAGAGGGAGGCGCGCCTGGAGGACATTCGCGCCGCCCTGGTGCTTGACCCGGCGGTGGGTCTGATACCCTTCTCGGCGCGAACGGGGTGGGGCCGGGACGAGGTGCTGGCCCTGATTGAGAAAACGAGGGAGGCGACTCCATGAAGTGGATCCGCTGCGCGCATCCCAGGCATCGCGGGTGGGCGGTGGTCGAAGGGGCGGCGGTTCGTCCGCTCGACCGGGCGCCGTGGCTGCACCCGGCGCCGGGCGTCGAGACCATTCCGCTGGAGGAAGTTGCGCTGCTCGCCCCCGCCGAACCCTCCAAGATTGTGGCGGTGGGGAAGAATTATTCCGAACACGCGCGGGAACTGGGCGGGGAAGTGCCGGAGCACCCGATCCTGTTCTTAAAGCCGTCCACCGCCGTCCGGGACCCGGGCGCGCCCATCATATACCCCCGTCTGGCGCAGCGGGTGGACTACGAGGGAGAACTGGCGTTTCTCATCGGGCGGACGGCGCGCCGCGTGCCGCCCGAGCGGGCGTTCGATTACATTGCCGGGTACACCTGCTTCAACGACGTGACGGCGCGGGACATTCAAACGGCGGACGAGCAGTGGACGCGGTCCAAGAGTTTCGACACCTTTGCGCCCGTAGGGCCCTGGCTTGTGAGCGGCCTCGACCCCTCCAACCTGACGCTCACGACGCGGCTGAACGGAGTGGTGCGGCAGCGCGCGTCCACAGGGCAGTTTTTGTGGAAGATTCCGGAGCTTCTGGCGTTCATCACCGCCGCCATGACGCTGCTGCCGGGCGACGTCGTCACAACGGGCACGCCGGTGGGCGTCGGCCCTCTGCGGCCCGGCGATACGGTGGAGGTGGAGATCGAGGGCGTCGGCCTGCTGCGAAACCCGGTGGAGGCGGAGCTGTGAGAGACGGCCGGCCGAAACCGCGGGAAGAAATAGATATATGGGATATTGGGATATGGGGAGGATGACGATGGACCTGATCAGCGAGTCTTTGGGTGTGAACGCAAAGGGGCATTTGACGCTGGGCGGAATGGACGTGCCCGCGCTTGCCCAAAAACATGGAACGCCGTGTTACCTGATGGACGAAGACGGGATCCGAAATGTCTGCCGCGCGTTCAACAGCGCGATGCGGGCGCACTACGGCGGCGAATTCCTGATCGCCTACGCCAGCAAGGCGCTGTCCGTCTCCCACTTATACCGGGTCATGCGCGAGGAGGGGATGGGCTTCGACGTCGTATCCGGCGGCGAGCTCTACACGGCGCTGCGCGCCGGTGTCCCGGCCTCGGTGGTCTACTTCCACGGGAACAACAAAACGGAGGCGGAGATCCGCATGGGACTCGAGGCGGGCGTGCGCCGCTTTGTCGTTGACAACCGGGAGGAACTGGCGGTGCTGCACCGGCTGGCCAAAGAGGGCGGCTTTCGGCCGGACATCTCGTTTCGCATCAAGCCGGGCGTGGAGGCGCATACGCACGAGTTTGTTCAAACGGGCCGGATCGATTCCAAATTCGGGCTGGCGCTCGAGACGGGTGAGGCGGAGGCGGTCATCGGCGAGGCGCTGGCGCTGCCCCATGTGAACCTCGTCGGGATCCACTGCCACATCGGGTCCCAGATCTTCGACGCCGAGCCGTTTGCCCACACGGTGGCCGTGATGATGCAATTTATGGCCGCCGTGCGCGACAAATTCGGCCACACGCTGACGGAGCTCAACCTGGGCGGCGGGTTCGGCATCCGCTACCTCCCCTCCCACCGGCCGCGCTCCCTGGAGGAGGTCGTGTCGCTCACGGCCGGGGCCGTGACGGAGCACGCGCGGCGTCTCGGTCTGCCCCTGCCCGCGCTGGTGCTCGAACCGGGCCGCCTTTTGGTGGGACCCTACGGGATCACCGTGTACACGGTGGGGTCGGTGAAGGAGATCCCGGGTGTGCGCACCTACGTGGCGGTGGACGGCGGCATGACGGACAACCCGCGCTTCGCGCTCTACGGCGCCGAATACGAAGTCGTGCTGCCGGAGCGGATGGAGGACCCGCGTGACACGATGGTGACGGTGGCCGGCCGCTGCTGTGAGTCGGGCGATTTGCTGGCACGCGACGTCAGCATCCCCGCGCCGCGGGCGGGAGAGCTGCTGGCCGTGCTCGGCACAGGCGCGTACAACTACGCAATGGCGTCCAACTACAACCGCGTACCCCGGCTTCCGATTGTCATGGTGTCGGGCGGGACAGATCGGGTGATTTTGCGCCGCGAGACATATGAAGACCTCGTGCGCAACGATCTCTGACGCCCGAACCAAATATCAAACCGGCGGAGGGGAAGACCCCCGACCGTCAGGACAAGGAGGGTATCTGCGTGAGTGAGAAGTCCGAAAACATCATCCACACCGACGAGAACGGAACGATCCACATCTCGGAGGACGTCGTCGCCTCAATCGCGGCGTTGGCCGCCACAGAGGTGGAGGGCGTGGCGTCGCTGTCGACCGGCACGGAGTGGCTGGGCCGCAAAAATTTGACCCGCGGCGTGAAGATCACGCTGGAGGAGCGGCGGGCCACGCTGACGGTTTCGCTGTCGGTGCGCTACGGTTTCCCGGTGCAGACGGTGGCGCGCCAGGTGCAAGAGAAGGTGCGGGAGGCCGTGGAGTCCATGACCGGCCTTGTGGTGGCCGGCGTGGACGTCAATGTGAGCGGCGTCAGCTTCGACAAGTCCAAGGAGTCGAAGGCGCCCAAAACGGCGGGCCGCACCCCCAAAGCGACGCCATGACGAGATCGGCCGCGCGCGAGATCGCCGTGCAGATGTTGTACGCCCTCTCTTTTGAGGCGCAGACGGCGGAGGAGATCCTGGAGGAGTGGCTTGCCTCCGCGTTTTACGAGCGTCTCGCCGGAGAGGACGAACTCTACGGCAATCCGCCGGGGCCGGAGGAGGCGCAGTACATCCGCGCGCTGGTACTGGGGGTTGTGGACCACGCGCCGGAGATCGACTCCTACATCGAGAAATATTCAATCGGCTGGGAGTTCGGCCGGATCCCCCGTACGGCGTCTATGGCCATGCGTGTGGCCATGTATGAGGTGCTCTACCGGCCCGACGTGCCGAACGCCGCCGCGATCAACGAGGCGGTGGAGATCGAAAAGCACTACGACACGCGCGAAGTGGTCTCGTTTGTCAATGGGATCCTCGGCACATTTTCCCGCGCGGAGATCGTGCCGTGAGCCGCCGCTACCTCGGCATCGACACCAGCCACTACACGACGTCGCTGGCGCTCTACGACGCCGGCGCGGACGGGATGCGGCAGGCGCGCCGGCCGCTCGCGGTGCCCGCCGGGCAGGTGGGGCTGCGCCAGAACGAGACGGTGTTCCGGCACATGGGCGCGCTGCCGGAGTTGCTGGACGGGCTGGCGGACGGCGCGGCGGCGTTGCCGCCGGTTGCCGCCGTCGGCGTGTCGGACCGCCCGCGCTGCGTCGAAGGTTCTTACATGCCCTGCTTTACGGCCGGGCTCTCGGCGGCCCGTATGCTCGCGCGGGGGCTCGGTGTGCCGGTGCGGACATTTTCGCACCAGGCGGGGCATGTGGCGGCCGCGCTCTGGTCGGCGGGGCGGGCGGCGCTCGCGTCGGAGCCGTTCTTGGCCTGGCATGTCTCGGGCGGTACCACGGAGCTGCTGCTGGCGCGGCCGGATGAGGCCCGCGTCTTTGCGCTGGAGAAAGTGGGCGGCACTGAGGACCTGACGGCCGGCCAACTCGTCGACCGCGTGGGGCGGCGGCTGGGGCTCCCGTTCCCGGCCGGGCCCGCGCTGGAAGCGCTGGCGGGCGGCACCGCCTGGCGCGGCCGGGTCCCGACGGTCTCGGAGGGGTCGTTTTCGCTCTCCGGCCTGCAGAACCGGGCGGAGCGGATGATCGACGAGGGCGCGGCGCCGGAGACGGTGGCGGCCTTTGTGTGCCACGCGCTGGCGCGGACGCTCTTTGAGGCCACCGCCCGGCTGCTGGCGCGCCGCCCGGGGCTGCCCGTGCTGGGCGCGGGCGGCGTGATGGGGAACCGGATCATCCGGGAGGAAATGCGACCACTGGGAACGATATTCCCGGATATCGAATACACGTCGGACAATGCCGCGGGACCCGCGTTGCTGGCGGCTTGGACGGACGGCGCTTCCCGCCGCGCGGCGGGAAGCGTGTGAAAACGCGAAAGTTTTCGCCTTGCCGCACAACAGAGTGATTGTTTCAGAGCGATTGCGTTGCGATGTACATGCTTTCTGCTGCCATTGTGTTTTTCACACGGCCCGGGGCGGCGCGAGGAGGAGCGGAGATGACACAGCCTATCTTGTCGGTGTCCGACGTCAATCAATACATCAAGGCCTGGATGGACGGACAGCCGGTGTTGTCCCGTGTTTTGGTGCGCGGCGAGGTGTCAAACTACCGGAAGTACCCGTCTGGGCACCATTATTTCACTTTGAAGGACGCCGGCGGCGTGTTGCGCGCCGTCATGTTCCGCGCCGAAGCCGCCTCGCTCCGATTTGTGCCGGAGGATGGGATGACGGTGGTGGCCGCCGGGCGCGTGAGCGTGTTCCCCCGCGATGGGCAGTACCAACTCTACTGCGCGACGCTGTCGCCGGAGGGCATAGGGGACCTGACGCTGGCCTTTGAGCAACTCAAAAAGAAACTGCTGGCGGAGGGGCTGTTTGACAACGCCCACAAGAAACCGCTGCCTCGGTTTCCCCGCATGGCGGCGCTGGTCACATCGCCGGCGGGCGCGGCGGTGCGGGACATGCTCCGCATCATGGACCGCCGCTGGCCGCTGTGCCGTGTGTTGGTGGCGCCGGTGCGCGTGCAGGGCGAGGAGGCCGCGCCGGAGATCTGCCGGGCGGTCGCTTACATAAACCGGCACCGGCTGGCGGATGTGATCATTGTCGGGCGCGGGGGCGGTTCGATTGAGGATCTGTGGGCCTTCAACGAGGAGAGCGTGGCCCGCGCCATCTTTGCCTCGGAGATTCCGGTGGTCTCGGCCGTGGGCCACGAACCGGATGTGACCATTGCCGACTTTGTGGCCGACGTGCGGGCCGCCACGCCCACGCACGCCGCCGAACTGGTGACGCCGGACCGGTCGGAGTGGCGGGCCTACGGGAGCACCTGCGCCGCGCGGCTGGACCAGGCGGTCGGCGCGCTGCTGCGAACCGGGCGGGAGAGGCTCGCGTCGCTGGCCGCCAAACGGGTGCTCACGAGCCCGGCTGTCTATGTGCAAGACAGGCGGCTGCTGCTCGACCTCACGCACCAGCGGCTCGCGGGCGCCGCGTCCGGGGTGCTGCACAGGCGCAAGCAGGGTTTTGTGGAACTTGTGGCCAAGCTCGACGCGCTGAGCCCGCTGTCGGTTCTCACGCGCGGCTACGCGATCGCCACGGGGCCGGACGGCGAGATCTTGAAGGAGGCCGGCGCGGTGCGTTCCGGGGACCCCATTCGCCTGCGCCTCATGCGCGGCGAAGTCCGTTGCGTCGTGCAGAGCGCGGCGCCGCAATAGGCCCCGGCACGCCGGGAGAGCGGAGAAGAGGAGTCTGCATGGAAAAGACAAAAAAAGAAAAAGCACCGTCTTTTGAGAAGGCGGTGACGCGACTGGACGAAATTGTGGCCAAGCTGGAGAAGGGCGACGTTCCCCTGGAGGAAGCGCTGGCGTTGTTTGAGGAGGGGACCAAGCTGGTCTCGCTTTGCGGCGGGCTCCTCGACAAGGCGGAGCAGAAAGTGCGGATGTTGGCCCGCGCCCAGGAGGAGGACGATCCGGCTTTTGTGCCGTTTGAACCGGAGGAATGACGATGCCCGCGGATTTCCGATCTCAGTATGAGTCATACCGCCAGATGGTGGAATATGGGCTTGCGGAGTACTTGCCCAACGCGCAGATCGCGCAGGCGAAGCTGCTGGACGCCATGCGTTACAGCGTCTTCAGCGATGGCAAGCGCATACGGCCGGTGCTGATGCTGGCCTTCTGCGAGACGGCCGGCGGAGACGCCCGGGCGGCGCTGCCGTTCGCCTGCGCGCTGGAGATGATCCACACCTATTCGCTCATCCACGACGATTTGCCCTGTATGGACAACGACGACATGCGCCGCGGCCGTCCGGCAAACCACCGGATGTTTGGCGAGGCCAGCGCCGTGCTGGCCGGCGACGCGCTGCTCTCCGCGGCGTTTGAGACGATGCTGGACGTCGACTACGTGGGGGACACGCCGCCCGCCGCGGTGCTGTCGGCCGCCCACCGCATCGCGTGGGCGTCCGGGCTGTACGGCATGGCGGGCGGGCAGCTCTTGGACTTGGAGACAGAGACCTTCGACCAGAGCGTCGAGGGGGTCACGGCGCGGCACCTGCTCAAGACGGGAGCGCTGATCGAAACGGCGGCGGCGGTCGGCTGTGAACTGGCCAACGCGTCCCGGGAACAGATGGCGGCGGCGGCCAGCTTCGCCCGCTGCGTCGGGCTGGCGTTTCAAATCCGGGACGATCTGCTGGACGAAGAGGGGGACCCGATGGTCACCGGAAAACTGACGGGCGGGGACCGCGAGAACAACAAAGTCACCTTTCTCACGCTCCTGGGCCGCGACGAATGCGTCCGCATCATCGACAGCCTGACGAGAGACGCCGTCGGCTACCTCACCCCGTTTGAAGGCCACGCCTTCCTCGCCTGGCTGGCCGAAGACCTGGCCCGCCGGGAGGGCTGAGTGAGACATAAAAGTGACGGTTTTTTGTGCCGGCATCGGCATGAAAAACCGTCACTTTTATGTCAGCATCGCCGCCGGAAGGGCGATAAAAACGGGCCATAGAAATCACTTCGTCTGTGCGAAAGTGATTTTGATATGCCAGGGTGTTCCCATAGCAATCGGCCGAGACGGAAGAGCCGCAGTTTGCATGGCGCACGGTCGAAAAACCGTTCTGAATGCCCTTTTCACAGTGACGCCGCCGTGGGTCGTATGGGTTCTATACAAACCACTGCCAAACATGCCAAAATTCCACATCTCCGGCCAAAAAGGCCGAGACTATGTAGCCCGCCGCGAAGGTCACGACAAAGGCGGCCAGCGAGGGCAGCGCGACGCGTCTGGCCGCGCGGCGCGTTTTTGCGGTCAAGTGGGGATAAACGGCCAGCGGGGGCAGCGTCGGTTCCCCTTTTGCGGCCGCCCATGTGTTCCGGCGCCAGCGCCCGTAGGCGCGCAGCATCTGTGCAAACAGCCGCGCGCAATACCAGGCGCCCACCGATGTCAGCACCCCCAGCGACAGCGTTGCCAGCCCCAGCAACAAACAGGAAATAAATGGCATTTCCGGCACGGAAAAGAACGCAACCGACCTGTGAAGGCGGAATATGAGGGCCAACCCTCCCAGCAGGAAGGCGAGCGAAACGCTCCCCATCACCGCCAGCCATCCCCCGGCGAGCGGCACCGCGCCCAGGGCAAACGTCACATCGGCGACGCCGAGCCCGAGCGCCGTCGCAAAGACGCTCCCCCTGTGGGGCTTTGGCTCTTTGTCCGGCGCAAACTGCCGGGCGAGTTCTTCCGGGGCGCCCAGCAGAGCCGCCACTTCCTCCTCGGAACGCCCGTCCGCCATGCGCCGTTCAAAGTGCTGTTCGTACTCCGCGATGATGTCGTCGCTGTCCCCGGTGCGCTGCTCCGCCAGCACCCGGCGGAAGCGGCCGATGAATTCTGATCTGTTCACGATTCGTCCTCCTTCAATATCTCGCCGACGTTTTTGACAAACGTCAGCCATTCGGCCCTCGACGCCTGATAGACTTGCCTTCCGCGCTTTGTCATCGCATAGTACTTGCGCGGCGGCCCACCGCTTTCTTCCGAGAGGTAGGTGGTGACCAAGCCGTCGCTTTTCATTTTGCGCAGGATCGGATACACCGCCCCCTCGGAGAGTTCCACATAGCGGGACAGGATGTCGGAAATGTCGTATCCGTAACAATCCCGCCTGTTGAGCAAGGCCAGCGCGCACAGTTCGACAATGCCTTTTTTGTACTGAAGACCCAAAGACAGTCACTCCTTCCATAGAGCTATGTTTTACACTACTGCTAATTATACAGTAGTGTAAAACAATTGTCAATACTTTTTTGAGAAATTCGGAATCAGGAACACGCGGCGGGGAGAGGTTTGTGAAGCTTCCGCGCCGCTGAGGTCTCTGTAAATTTTGCCAATTCTGCGCAAATGAGGAAACAGTTGCCCCGGCGAAAACTGTCTGTTATACTGTATATGACAGTGCTCTCAGAGATCGGCCGAGAGGGGTGGTACCGGGGGGAAGACGTCAAACCGGCCCGCGCGTGTGCGCGGCGCGGACCGGCTCACCGATGCCTTGCGAAATACCAAAATTTGGAAATCTCGCATTCGACCAACGGGCAGGGCTGCTGTATCCATCAAAATTATATCTTTGGAGAGGTGCGTATCAATGCGAAAAAATGCCGTTTTTGCCGGTATATTGTCCTTAGTGATGACAATATCATGTTTGACAGGTTTCGGTGCGGTGACGGTTATGTCCGCGCCGGAGACGGTTGCGGGCGGCTATGTTGTCGATATGGACAACGTGCCGTCCGTTTATTTCGAGCGGCACAAAAATTGGGAGGCGCTGTATAACACGGCGTGGCAATCGCACAAGTCGAATATCAAGAAAGCGACTGCGACGCTGAATCCGGAAAATGTATATTATGTCGACGAGGCGTTTGACAACACAATATTCCAGTGGGACACGCTCTTTATGATGATGTTTGATAAGTACGGATTCGCTGCGTTCCCAACGCTCAGTTCGATGGACAATTTCTATTATCACCAGATCGACAGCGGCGCGGGTTTGGGGTATATTCCGCGCAGGATGAACGAATCCAACGCGAATGCCTGGCATCAGTACAACAACATCGACGGGAACAACCCGCCTCTGTTCGGTTGGGCCGAGTGGGAACAATACAAAGTCCACGGCGACGCGAGCCGTTTTACAAAGGTGATAAACGGCAAAACGATCCTCGCCCGCATGGATGAGAATTTTCAATATAACAAGCGCCAGTGGCGTGTGGCAACCGGGCTGTATACGTCCAACGGACAGGGCAACGGATTGGACAACACGCCAAACCAGGGCACGGGGCAGTCGGCCAACGACTTGAGCTTTCAACAGTACCAATACGCGCATTATATAAAGCTGATTGCCGAAACCGTCGGAGACGCGGAGACCGCGGCGAAGTACGATCGAGAGATGGCGGAGCTGTATGAGCTGCTCCAAACCAAGATGTGGAGCGAAGAGGGCTCGTTCTTTTTCAACATCAACCGGGCCGGTACCGCCTTCACCAACATAGTCACGCCGACCGGGCTTTGGGCGCTGGCGGCGGGCGTCGCCACCCCGGAACAGGCCGAGCGTATGATCCGCCTTTATGCGCTCAATTCCGAAAAAATGTTCCGCCCGCAGGGGCTGTCCACCGTCACTTACGACTACAGCAGCTTCAAACCGACGGGCGGCTACTGGAACGGCGCGATGTGGTCCCCTACGTCTTATCAATACATCAAAGGGTTGCAGCGGTACGGCTATGACAAGCTGGCGTTTCAAGAGGCCGTCCGGCACATAGACGCGTTGGAGCGCGTGCGCGCAAAAGGCGCGTACGACCGCTACAACGATTACCTGTATACGCTGTGGGAGAATTATTCGTCGGAATGGGATATGCCCGGTTCCACCGAAAACAGCGATACCCAGCCGTCGCGTCCCAATTTTGTGGGCTGGACAGGCGCGCTGGCGATCGGCTCGATCATTGAGGACATCATCGGCATCACGCTGGACGCGCCGCGCAACACGATAAACTGGAACATGATGTTGACGGAGGGCAACGGGATAGACAACCTGTGGATGGCGGGCAACACATGCAGCCTCAGAGCGGAGCCGCGCCTGACGGCGGAGTCGGGCGTCAAGATCACCGTCAACGCGCAGCGGCCGTTTACACTCAATGTGAAAAACGGCGGCGCGGTGCAGACGTTTGACGTCGAGGCCGGGGAGAACACATTTGTCGTCGCGGGGGCGGACGCCGGCGAAGGCGCGTATCTGTCCGGCAAAACGGCGGCGCTTGCCGGGTTTGACTTCGCTTCCGCGGGCGACCATGTGCTGTTTACCGACGCCCCGAACAGCGCCGTGACAGACGGCCTGAAAAATCAAACGGGAAGAAACCCAAACGGCGGCCTTCACAACATCAACACCATCGGCTACAGGAATGCAACGGTGCGCAGGAGTGAGACGCTTCCGGCCGTCGCGGGCGCGGACAGCTATGAATACGTCAAAAAGGGCGTCAAAGACGGCTTTATGGTGATGGCGAACGCCGGAACGGAGATGAAAACGCTGCGGCTCGCGCTCGGCGTCAAAGACGCGTCGGCTGTCATCACCGCGTCGCTGTCCGACGCTTCCGCGCCGGAATTTTCAAAAACAGTGTCGGCGGATTCGGCGGAGAAGGCGTTTTTTGCGGAGATACCGTACCGGGCGGCCTCCGACGGCCAATATCTGATTGTCAAATATACGATCACAAGCGGCTCGGGCGAGGTATCTCTCAAAGCGGCCGCGCTCGAAGACGGCGGCCGTTATTACCCTGAAATCGTAAGAGGTGTGACGCTCATCTCCGGCAACGGCAGCCTGACGGTGGACGCGGATCTGAACGGCGCGGTATACGACGGGTTTCACATCTATTACGGCCCCGACGCGCACAGCCTGACCGAAAAGATTTTCGTTTCCTCTCTGCCCGCGGCGCTTTCCGGTCTGACGAATTACAAGCGCTGGTATGTCGCGGTCTCGGGCGTGGCAGACGGCGTGGAAGGGGACATGAGCGATGTGGAGAGCGAAGTGCCCGAATCGCGCCGCCACAGCGACCGCGAACGCGCCTATGACGACTGGGAATCTGTAAAAGACGTCGTGTTAAACGGCAATATAAGTTTCGACGACATCAAAACGCCGCTCAAATTTGAAGGCGTCGTCGGAGAGCTCTACGGCAGCGAATTTTCGTTCGCCGTGTCGAAAAATGTGTCGAACAACGGCATCATTGACAGCGGGGCGGTCGTCTTCCCCGTTCGGCCGCAAAATGACGCAGTTACCAATATCACGGTGACGGCCAAGTACAAATCGGCCGTTGTGACGGTGGTTCAAAAGGCCGTCGTCAAAGCGATTGAACAGTCGGAGCGCACGTATGTATACGGCGGGAAGGGCCGGGAGTCGGGGCGCGTCAACCTCACCGAGGAGGGTTCGTCGGACTGGGTGCAATTCAACAGCGGCAGCGTGACCAATCTCGCGAGAAAGAACACAGCGGAGCCGCTGATCGGCGACATACGGGCCGTGCAAACCGACGGCGTCGCGAACGACTGCAAATTTGACTTCGCGTGGTCGGACGCCAAAGATTCCCTCCCCGCCAATTACCGGGGGCTCATCGTCAGAGGCATTGGCGGCGAAGTTTCGTTCACCGTGCCGGTTCACAGCGACAAGAGCCAGAAGCTCACGTTGTACACGGCGGTCTGGGGCGGCAAATTGAACGTCGAATTCAATGTCAACGGCCTGACCATGTACACGGACTACGTTGAACGGGACGCAACCAGCGGTCTGACGGGCCAGTCTTTCGAGATCGAGTTCAAGCTGTCGCCGTCGGACCAGGTCAGCGTCAGGGTGTACGGCAGCCATAACGCCAGCTCGTCGTGGGCCTCCAGCAATGTTTTGCAGGCGGTGACACTGTCCGAAAGCGACGTCACGGCGGGGCCGCCGGTCGATGTCCCGGACGAGAATCTGTTTGTCATCAACGAGGCGCAGCCGTCGGCGGTGAACCTGACGCGCGAAGGATCCAAAGACTGGAGGCTCTTCAACACAACGACGCTGGGCAACATAGAGCGCAAGCAAAACGGCGCGGGCATCGGCGGCGTCACGCCGCTGATCGGCGTGACAAAAATGAATCCCAACAGCGGCACGGCCGCGTTCTCGTACACCGACGGGGCCCGCGTGCCGTCGGGCAGCCATTCGCAGGGCGTCGTATTTGAGAGGGCAAACAACGGCATCACATTCAACGCGCCTTACAGCGGGACGGAGCAGACTCTGAACGTGTACATCGGCGCGTGGTCGGCAAAGGCCGAGCTCAGGACCGATGTGGTCGACGGCGGCGGCCGCGTTGCCAAAACGGCGTCGAACTACTTCGATACGGGCGCGCAAGCCGGCGGCACGGCGGCGCAGTATTCTGTTTTTAGGGTGAGATACACCCTGGAACCCGGCCAGAGCCTCAAAGTCACGCTGGTGACGGCTGTCTCATATGACGCGACGTGGGGCAACATCAGCGTGTCCGCGATCACGCTGGGAGAGGCCCGCCCCCACGGCATCGCGGTGGCGCCCGGCATCGCGAACGGCAGAATCATCGTCGCCCCGGACACGGCGGAGCAGGGCGCGGAGATCACGGTCATCGCCAAACCGGACGACGGCTACCGCCTGGCGGAAGGCAGCTTGCGATACACGGCGGACGGCTCCGAGGGTGTCGCGATCGCCGGGGAAGCGTTCATCATGCCGAATCACAGCGTCACCGTTTCGGGGGTGTTTGAAGCGGAGGCTGAGGATGAGGGTGAAAGCATATCGATCGACGGCCGCGTTGTCATCCGGCCGCTGCCGACGCCGCCCGACGCCGCGCACAGCCCGCGGTTTGCGGTCGAGGCAAACGCGGACATCACTTTCAACCTGATTGTCGCGGCATATGACGCGAGCGGACGGCTGCTCGCGGTGAACACCGAGCGGCACGCGCTTTCCGCCGGAGACAAAGTGACCGCGCAGGCTTCCGTCGCGCCCGCGCCGGAGGCCGTGTCGTACAGTTTCTTTTTCTGGGACGAGACATACAAACCGTTGACAGACCGCTGACAAATTGCCGACAAACTACTGACGCGGATACGCAACAAAGAGAGCCGCCGGTGCTGTTCAAGCACCGGCGGCTCTCTTTGCGCGTAAACCCGCTCAGGGCAGCTCCATGTACAATACGCCCAGCGTGTTTTCTCCGCAGTGGCTGGTGATGACGCAGCCGGCGGTGGTCTCACAGATCTCGCGGAAATGCCCGGTGTTCGCCACGAGTTCGCGGACCGTATCCACCAGGGCCGGGTCCATCTTGGTGTGTGTGATGAAGGCGCAGGACGGGTCCGGGCGCTGCATCTCCGCCAAGACGCCGAGCGTGTATTTGCGGACGCAATCGACGAGAGAGCCGCGGTACTTGACCCCCGGTTCGATGCGCCCCCCGGTCAGCACCAGAGAGGGCCGCAGCCTGAGAAGATTGGCGCCCAGCGCCTCCAAGGCGTTGCACCGGCCGCCCCGGTAGAGAAAGTCGATGCTGTCGACCAAAAAACTCGCGTGCACGCGGTCGCAAAGGCGTGTCAATTCGTTGGCGATCTCGTCGGCCGAACGGCCCTCCCGCGCCATCCGGGCGGCCTTCAGCACCAGCAGACCCACGCCGGTGGAAAGACTCCGCGAGTCCACCGCGCGGATGCGCGTCTGCGGGAACTCCCGGGCGGCGATTTCCGCGTTTTGAAACGAAGTGGAGAGGTCGGAGGAGATGGAGATGTACACAATCTCCCGCCCCTCCTCGGCCACCGGCGCCATGACCTGCAAGAAGTCCCACACGCTGACGGCCGATGTCCGGGGCGTGCGCTTTGTCTCGGCAAAGAAGCGATAGATCCCCTCCGGCGTCAGATCCAGGCCGTCGCGGTAGGATTTGTCATCCAGCGTGACATACAGCGGAACGATGGAGACATCGAGCCGCGCCAGGGTCTCCGGCGCCAGATCGCAGGTGCTGTCGGCAATGATTTTGACAGACATTCCGTCACATCCCTCAGTGCGCGTCGCGTCGGGCGCGCACAAAATTTTCTTTTCGACCCGGGCCCGAGAGGGCGGGGCAGCGGCGTTAAATCAGCGGCGCGGGCAGGTCGCCCAGGTCCTCCGGGCGCACGGCGACGCCGGCGGCGGGCAGGGTGCGCACCCGAAAACGGGCCGGCCGTACGAGCCCCGCGGACTCCGCCGGTTCGACCGACTGCAGCCGGTGCCGGTTTTTCAGCGCCATCACGGACACGCCCTGGGAGGTGCGCGTCGTCTTGGGAGACAGAGAGGCGGTGTGTACAAGGAGCCCGCGCCCGTCGCTGCTGCGCAAAAGGAGCTCGCGTTCCTCGGTCAGCCGCAGCGCCATGACAGGGGGGCTCTTGTCGCTGTAGGCGCCCGTCAGACGGCGGCGGTTGGAGGTGGTGGCATAGGCGGAGAGCTCTATGCGGGCCGCCTTGCCGTTTTCGAAGAAAAACAGCAGCCACCCGCTGTAGTCGCCCGGCGCGCAGACAAAGATCACGCTCTCGCCCTCGTCCATCTCCAGTTTTGCCGGCAGATAGTCGCCCAGGGCGGACGCCTTCCCGTCCTCCAACTCGAACAGCCGCAGTTTGTAACACTGACGGCGGTTGGTAAAGAGCATCAACTCGTCCCGGTTCCGGGCCTCGAAGACCTGGCTCGGGCCGTCGTTTTCTTTGTACTTCTGTTCGCCCGACATGCGCAGCGAAAGGGGCGTGATTTTCTTCAAATATCCGCCCCGGGAGAGGAAGATATGCACGGGGTAGTCCTCAATGTGTTCCTCCGGGTTGTAGTGCACCACCTCGTGCCGGTGTACGAGCGCCGTCTTGCGGGGCGCGCCGTATTTTTTCATCACATGTTTCAGGTCCGCAATGATGAGGTCCCGCAGCCGGGCCTTCGAGGCGAGCGCGCTCTCCAAATCCGCGATCTCCGCCTCCAGGCGGGTCGTCTCCTCCACGCGTTTGAGGATATATTCCCGGTTGATGTTGCGCAGGCGGATCTCGGCGACGTACTCGGCCTGCGCCTCGTCGATGCCAAAGCCGATCATCAGGTTCGGCACCACCTCGGCCTCGGCTTCGGTGCCCCGGATGATCGCGATGGCGCGGTCGATGTCCAGCAAAATCTGCTTGAGGCCGCGCAGCAGGTGCAGCTTCTCCCGCAGCCGCGACAGATCGAAATGCAGCCGCCGGCGCACGCACTCGGTGCGCCAGGCCGTCCATTCTTCCAAAATTTCCCTTATCCCGAGCACATAGGGCGTGCCGGCGATCAAGAGATTGAAGTTGCAGGAGAATGTGTCCATCAGGGGCGTGACCTTCATCAGCCGCTGCATCAGCTTGACGGGGTCGACGCCGCGCTTGAGGTCCAGCGTGAGTTTCAGGCCGGAGAGATCGGTCTCGTCGCGCACGTCGGACACCTCGCGGAGTTTGCCGGCGCGCATGAGGTCGGCCAGTTTGTCTATGATGGCCTCCACCGTCGTTGTGTAGGGGAGCTCAAACACCTCGATGAGGTTCGCCTTCGCGTCGTGACGCCAGCGGGCGCGTATGCGAAAGGAGCCCCGGCCCGACCGGTAGATCTCCCGCATCGCGTCCGGTTCGTAGACGATCTCCCCCCCGGAGGGAAAGTCCGGCGCGGGCAGGGTCTCCAGCAGATCGATGTCGGGGTCTTTGAGATAGGCGATGGCGGTGGCGCACACCTCCGCCAGGTTGAAGCCGCAAAACTGCGACGCCATGCCCACGGCGATGCCCGCGTTGGCCGCGGTCAGCACATGGGGAAAAGTGGTCGGCAGCAGCGTCGGCTCCTTCGTCGTGTTGTCGTAGTTGTCGGCAAAATCCACGGTGTCGCGGTCGATGTCGCGGAAGAGCTCGGCGCAGATGGCGTCCAGTTTGGCCTCCGTGTAGCGGGACGCGGCGTAGGCCATGTCGCGGGAGTAGGCCTTGCCGAAATTGCCTTTGGAATCGATCAGCGGATGCAGCAGAGATTCGTTGCCGCGGGAGAGGCGCACCATCGTGTCGTAGATCGTCTGGTCGCCGTGCGGATGGAGGCGCATTGTCTGCCCGACGATGTTGGCGGACTTTGTGCGCGCGCCCGTGAGCAGGCCCATCTTGTACATGGTGTAGAGCAGCTTCCGGTGGGCGGGTTTGAACCCGTCGATCTCCGGGATCGCGCGGGAGACGATCACGCTCATCGCGTAGGGCATATAGTTGGTTTCCAGCGTGTCCGGGATCTTCTGCCGCACGATCTCGGCGCGCAGGCCCTGCACATGTACACCGGGGACCGGTCTGCCCGACGCCCCCGACAGTTCTTTTTTCTTTTTCGCCATAAGTTGACAGGTCTCCTCCGCCGCGGCTGCTGGGAGCCGATATTTCGGGCCGTACCCGGCGCGCCGGGGCCGCCGGATCGGGTCAGGTCAGGCCGGGTCAGGCCAGGTCAGGTCGGGTCGGGTCGATCGGCCCGACGCCGAGGTTTGAGAGCAGCGCTTCAAAGCGCACGCCGCTTTGCGGCGAGGTCTGTTCCGCCCAGGAGAGCGCGGCGCAGTCGTGGACAAAACCCGCCGCCGACGCCACGGCGTCGGGCAGGGACAGCCCGTGGAGCAGCCGGCCCACCAATACGCTGGCGTAAAGGTCGCCGGTGCCGTGGAATTCCTGCCCCACAAAGGGGCGAAAATCGATGCCGCTCCGCCCGGACGCGGCGTCCAGCCAGGCTGAACCGAGCCGGCCCTCGCGCACCGTGAGGCCGGTGATCACCACGGAGCGGCGGCCGTCCCGGGAGAGCCGCGCCAGCCAACCGTGAACCCCCGCCTCGTCGCGCGGGGCGTCGGCGTAATTCTCCCCCAGCAGCAGGGCCGCTTCGGTGATGTTGGGGGTGATGAGGTCGGCGTCGTCGGCCAGAGAGCCCATCTGCCGGCACATCTCGGCCGTGTAGGTGCGGTAGGGCCGGCCGTGGTCGCCCATCACGGGGTCGACGACGGCCAGCATTCCCGGCCGGCGGAAACGGGCGATCGTCTCGCGCACGATGCCGATCTGGTCGGCCGAACCGAGAAAGCCGCTGTACACGGCGTCAAATGTGAGCCCCAGCGACTGCCAATGGTTGACGGTGGGGCGCATCGCGTCGGTCATGTTGTGAAAGAAAAAGCCGTCGTACCCGGTGTGGGAGGAGAAAAAACCGGTGGGCAGCGCGCAGCATTGGATGTCCATAGAGGCGAGCACCGGCAGCACAACCCCCAGAGAACAGCGGCCGAAGCCGGACAGATCATGGATGGCGGCCACCCGGGCCACAGGCGGCCGGGCACCCGCCGGAACGGCGGATTGACGCATCAATAAACACCCCCGATGACAATTAATTGACAATTATCGGAATATTTCGCACAGGCGGAGGATTTGCCGCCAAACAGGCCGCGAACCCGCGGAGTTTGGTCTGCACTGGTACACAGTGAGACCCGCCGGGCCCTGGGAGCCCGGCGGGTGTTTCTGGCTGCGGGAGAAGGATTCGAACCCTCACAAACAGAGTCAGAGTCTGCGGTGCTACCGTTACACTATCCCGCATGGCCGAATCGGCTGTGGCGCGAAGGCCGCAACACAACTATTATTATATCGAATCTGCCGGCTATGTCAAGCCCCAATTCTCGTTTTGCCCCAAAATGCGCTTTTTGCTCCGCGCCTCCGTCGCCGCCGGCCCGCGGAAAATCGTCTCTCTGCGATTT
>JAIRTA010000100.1 GCA_031255175.1 Oscillospiraceae bacterium
AAACAGGGTAAAACGCAACTACGCGAAAAATATCGCGCGGCCCAAACCGCGCGGGAGTCGAGGTGTTTTGTGATGCGCATGAAAACAAGAAGAAGGACGGCCGCGGCGCTGACGCTGGCGGTGGCGGTCGGCCTGTGCACCCTGTGCGCGCCGGCGGCCGGGGCGATCAACGTCGCCCAGCGCCGCATACCGGTGGCGGGGGGCATGACGCACTCCGTGCTGCTGAAAGACGGGGTTGTATACACCTGGGGAAGCGGCGCGCAGGGACAGCTCGGCCGCGGGGAGAGCGTGACGGCGTCGGAGACGCCCGCGCCGCTGGAAGATCTGACCTCGGTGCTCGCCGTGGCGGCGGGGTATGAGTTTACCCTGGCGCTCCGGTTTGACGGAACGGTGCTGACCTGGGGCGGCGGGGACTGGACGCCCCGCGAGATCCCGGGGCTGACGGGCGTGGTGGCCGTGGCGGCGGGCCAAGCCGACGGGCTGGCGCTGCGGAGCGACGGCACGGTGTGGCAGTGGCGGCAGGGCGAGAGGCCCTGGCCCGTGCGCGACCTGCGGCATGTGGCGGCGGTGGCGGCCGGCGGGGCGCACTTTTTGGCGCTGACCTTCTCCGGCGAGGTGTACGCCTGGGGCTCGAACACACACGGGCAGCTCGGCGACGGGACGACGCAGGACGCGCCGGCGCCCGTGCAGGTGCCCGATCTGCGCAACATCGTGGACGTGGCGGCCGGGTATTCGCACTCGCTGGCGGTGACGCGCGAGGGAACGATCCTCGCCTGGGGCACAAACACCTACGGGCAGCTCGGCGACGGGACCAAAGAGGACCATCCGCTCCCGGAGGAAGTGAAGAATCTCA
Source organism: Oscillospiraceae bacterium (assembly GCA_031255175.1). Classification (GTDB taxonomy): domain Bacteria; phylum Bacillota; class Clostridia; order Oscillospirales; family UBA929; genus JAIRTA01. The sequence continues at coordinate 854 of JAIRTA010000100.1, forward strand.
CAAAGGTGTCGCAGGTGGCGGCGGGCATCGAGTCGTCGATGGCGGTGACGCGTGACGGCAAGCTGTACACCTGGGGCTACGGGGAATACGGCCAACTGGGGCAGGAGACGGCCCAGATCTCACAGACGACGCCCAAGCAGGTGGAGACTTCGGACTTCACGCCGGCGCTGGCGGCGGCGGGCCCGCACCACGCGTTTTGCGTGGCGGAGAACGGGTCTGTCTACGCCTGGGGGCGGAACCGGAACCAGCAGACGGGCGTGAAGCAGGACGGCACCAACTCCAACATAAACCGGCCGCGGCGCCTGACGACGGGGCTGACGCATGACGAGACCTACCTGACGGACGGCCTGGCGGAGGCAAGCCCCTGGGCGCTGCCGGAGCTGTACCAGATGCACGCGCTGGCGCTGGCGCCGCCGATGCTGTGGGCCCGGTACGGAGAGAACGTGACGCGGGCGGAGTTCACATCGCTGCTGATCAGCGTGTACGAGCCCGTGAAGAAGACGACGGTGACCTACCCGTCGGCGGTGAAGTTTTTAGACACGGAAGGGCACCCGCTCGAGGCCGACGTGCGAAAGGCGCACCACCTGGGCTTTGTGGACGGGGTGTCGGAGACGGCGTTCCGCCCGGACCGTGAGATCACGCGGCAGGAGGCGGCCAAGATGATCTGCGCGTTTGTGACGCGCATCCAAAACACGTCGCAGCCCTCGACGCCGAAACAGCCGCTGAGCTATTACAGCGACGCAACCGAAATCGCGGAGTGGGCGGCGCCGTTTGTGGAGTACGCCTACGAAAATGACATCATGCGCGGCACCGGCGACGCCTTCCGCCCGCTCCTCAACCTGACGCGGGAACAGACCCTCGCTATGGTCCACCGCGCCATCGTCAAGTACGAGTGGACCGTATGAACGCGCTTCATTGGCGGGCCGCCGTCCGCTCGGAGACGGGTTCCGTGCGCGCCAACAACGAAGACAATTTTTATTTCAACGGCCGGTTTCTCTCCCCGGAGGAGGCCGACGCGGGCCTGACCGTCGAGCAGTTGTTCACCGGCTCCGGACTTTTCGCCGTGTTTGACGGCCTGGGCGGTTACGACTTTGGGGAGCGCGCCTCCTTTTTGGCGGCCTCCCTTCTCCGCGAGTGCCTGTCCGACGCGGACCCGGACGACGACGAGGCGCTGGACCGCTATTTTGCCAAGACAAACCGGCACATCTGCCGGGAGGCGGCGCGCCAAAACACGGTCATCGGATCCACCGCGGTGCTGGCCTTCATCAAAGGCAGGAACTTGCGGGTCTGCAACGTGGGGGACAGCCGGGCCTATTTGCTGCGCGAAGAGACGCTGACCAGGCTGTCGCTGGATCACACGGTCCCGGCGCCTCTCCACGCGAAGAACGGGCGGGGGCGTCAGCTCACCCAGCACCTGGGCATTCCGGAAGAGGAATTCCTCGTTGAGCCGCACAGCGTGAGCCGGACGCTCCAGCCGGGAGACAAGCTTCTGCTGTGCAGCGACGGGCTCACGGACATGGTGAGTGAAGACGCGATCCGCCTCGCCTGCCTCGCGGACGCGCCGCCGCTCTCCATTGTGCAGGCGCTTGTCGACCTCTCCCTCTCCGCCAGCGGCCGTGACAACGTCACGGTTTTGCTCCTCGCGTGCCACAAAAAATGACGGACGTGATTTTACAGACGAAAGCGGGGTGATGCCGTGGTCGTGACGCTGCTGACGCTGGACAGGATCCACAGCGTGACGCTGCCCCGAAAGATCAGCGGACAATACTGGCTGTCGGACACGGACGCCGCGGGGCGTGAACGCCGTCTGGCCGGCATCGAGGGCGCGCAGGGCAAGTGGATCCTCAAATCGAGCGCCGAGATCGCCGTGCTGGACGACGAGGGGCGGGACATCCCCCTTGTGGAACTTGTCCCGTCCGGTTTTCATATCCTCCGTTACCGGCGTTCCGGCGCGCCGGCGCGCCTCTCCGTCGACGCCACCGCCCAAGAACGGCAGGACTACCGGAAGTACGCCCCGCGCGGGGACTGCCAGCTGTACATCGGCCGGGTGGAGGACAACCAGATCGTCGTGGACAACCGGTTTGTCTCCGCGCGGCACGCCTGCCTCTCGCTGACCGGCGGGCGCTGGCACATCGACGACTGCGGGAGCCGCAACGGCACCTTCGTCAACGAATACAGAGTTTCCGAGTCCGATCTGCACGCCGGGGACGTCGTGTTTATCATGGGCGTCAAGATCATCGTCGGGAGTACGTTCCTCGCGATCAACAACCCCAACGGCCAGGTGTCCGTCTCGGCGACGGCACTGCCCCCGCTGCCGGCCGGCGCCGTCGGCGCCGCGCCGCGCCGCGCGCTGCGGCCCGTGCTCTTTTACTGTTCGCCGCGCCTCAAACAGCGCGTCCGGAGCGAGACCATCACGGTGGACGCGCCGCCCGCGCCGCGCCGGGTGGAGGATGCGCCGCTGTCGCTGCTGCTCGGCCCCGCCGTGACTATGGGCCTGACGGCGGTTTTGATGGGCGTGTTCTCCCTCTACGGCATGGTCAGCGGCGCGGCGCTCCCGATCTCCTCGCTGCCCACGCTCGCGATGTCCGTCAGTATGCTCGGCGGCGCGCTGCTCTGGCCCTTGCTGACAAAGCGCTCCGAACGAAAGCGCAGGCAGGCGGCGGAGGAGGACCGGCAGGCGCGCTACCGCGCCTATCTCCAGTCCGTTCGGGCACGGATCGCCCGGCTGGGGCAGGCCCAGCGGACCGTCCTGCTCGAAAACCATCCGCCGCTCGCGGAGCATTACGACCGCACGGTGCGGCGCGACCGCCGCCTGTGGGAGCGCTCTCCCGAACAGGACGACTTTCTCCGGCTCCGCCTGGGGCTGGGTTCATTGCCGCTGGCGGCCGACCTCCGCTACCCAGAGACGCATTTTTCGCTCGACGACGACGCGCTGCTCTCGGAGCTGGCCGCGCTCGCGGGGGAGCCCACGATGCTGGCGGATGTGCCGGTGACCTATTCCCTGCGCAGCCACCCGCTCACCGGCATCATCGGCCCCCGGCCGCTGGTGTTGGATTTTGCCCGGGGGCTCGTGCTCCAAACCGTCTCCCTGCACAGCTACGAAGACGTGAAGCTCGTGTTCCTGCTCGACCCGGCGGAACTCGGGTCCTGGGCGTCCGCCCGCTGGCTGCCGCACACCTGGGACAGTGCCGGGGCCGTGCGTTTCTTCGCCGCCGGCGAGGGCGCGTGCAAGGCGCTCTCCTCACAGCTTGAGCGCGTGCTGGCGGAACGCACCGGGCCGGACGGCCAAACAACGGGCGGCGGGCGGCCGCACTATGTGCTGCTTGTGGACCACGCGGGCCTCGCGGGCCGGATAGAACTGCTGCGCGCACTGCGGCAGCGGCGGGAGGACTGCGGGTTTAGCGTTCTCTTCTTAAACGACGCGCTGCAAGACCTCCCCAAAGAGTGCTCCACGGTGATCGAACTCTCGGCGGAGACCTCCGCCGTCTTCGACAAAGACGACGTATCGGGCAACCGGACCCATTTTCGGGCGGAGAGCACCGCCGGCCTCGACGCGGCGCGCGCGGCGCTCGTGCTGGCCAACACCCAACTCGACACCCGAAGCGAGCGCTACGCGCTGCCGCCTCTCATCACCTTTTTGGGCCTCTTTGGCGTGGGCAAGGTGGAGCATCTCAACGCGCTCACCCGCTGGAAAGAAAACAACCCCGCCAACAGCCTCCAGGCGCCGGTGGGCTTGACGGCGGACGGGGAGATCTTTACGCTGGACCTGCACGAAAAATTCCACGGCCCCCACGGTCTGATTGCCGGGATGACGGGCTCCGGAAAGAGCGAGTTTATTATGACTTTTGTCCTCTCTCTGGCCGTCAGCTACCGCCCGGACGAGGTCGCCTTCATCTTGATCGACTACAAGGGCGGCGGCCTGGCCGGCGCGTTTGAGGACCCGGACAAGGGCCTTCGTCTGCCCCATCTGGCCGGCACGATCACCAACCTCGACGGCGCGGCGGTCAAACGGTCGTTGATCTCGATCCAGAGCGAGCTGCGGCGGCGGCAGCGGATCTTCCGCGAGGCGCGCCCGCTCTCGAACGAGGGCACCATCGACATCTACAAGTACCAGATGATGTACCGCTCCGGCCTGGTGACGACGCCGGTGCCCCATCTGTTCATCATCTCCGACGAGTTCGCCGAGCTCAAGACCCAGCAGCCGGAGTTTATGGAACAGCTCATCAGTGCGGCGCGGATCGGCCGCGGCCTGGGGATCCATCTGATTTTGGCCACCCAGAAGCCGTCGGGCATTGTGGACGACCAGATCTGGAGCAACAGCCGCGCGCGGGTCTGCCTGAAGGTTCAGGAGAAGGCGGACAGCATGGACATGCTGAAGCGCCCCGACGCGGTGCACCTGGCGGAGACCGGGCGCTTCTACCTCCAAATCGGTTTTCACGAGCTCTTCGCTCTGGGGCAGACCGCCTGGTGCGGCGCGCCCTACGTGCCCTCCGACGAGGTGGAGTACAGCCGGGACGACGGCATCGCGGTGGTGGACCACCTGGGCCGGACCGTGGCGGAGGCCAAGCCAAAACCCCGGCGCGGCCCGGCGGGCCACACGGCCACGCAGATCACGTCCGTCGTCCGCTATCTCTCCGCGCTGGCGGAAGAGGACCGCGTGTCGGCCCATCCGCTGTGGCTGCCGGCCATCCCGCCCGTTGTGCTGCTCGACGACCTCAGACGCAAGTACGCCTACGCCGCCGAGCCCTTCGCGCTGAACCCGGTCATCGGCGAATACGACGACCCGTTTAACCAGCGCCAGGGCCTTCTCACGCTGCCGCTCAGCCGCGAGGGCAACGCCGTGATCTTCGGCGCGGCCGGCAGCGGGAAGACCACGCTGCTGAACACCCTGCTCTGCGGCCTGCTCTCCGACTACGGCGCCGACAAACTTCACGTGTACTTGATCGACCTGGGCGCCGAGACGCTGCGGGCGTTTGAACAGGCCCCCCAGGTGGGCGGCGTCCTCTTCTCGCAAGACGAGGAACGGATCCGCAATCTGCTCCGGATGCTGGTGGCCGAGATCGTCGACCGCAAGCGCCGTTTCGCCGAATTCGGCGGTGAATTTGCCTCTTATTGCGCCGCCGGCGGCGAGCCGATGCCCGCCGTCTTGCTGATCGTGCGCAATTACTCGGCCTTCATCGAACAGTTTGAGGCCTACGAAGACGGGCTGCTGCAGATCGCCCGCGAGGGCGTCGGCTGCGGCGTCCACGTCATCTTGACCGGCAACGCCCCCCACGCGGTGCGCTACCGGATGCTGCAAAACTTCCGCCAGACCGTCGTGTTGCAGCTCAACGACCGCTCCGATTATTTCGGCGCACTCGGCAACACCGACGGCGTGTACCCCTCGAAGTTCAAGGGGCGCGGCCTTGTGCGGCTGGATACGGTCTATGAGTTTCAGTCGGCCGCGTTTGGGCCGGACACCTCGCAGGAGGCCATCCGCGCCTTCTGCGCCGGTCTGGCCGGGCATGACCGCGCGGCGGCGGCACCGCCCGTGCCTGTTTTGCCGGCGCGCGTGGACGCCGCCTTTGTCCGCGGCGCGGTGCGGTCCCCGGCCGCGCTGCCGGTGGGTGTGGACAAACAGAGTCTCCAGCTCGTGACCGTCGATCTGCAATCGTCGGTGGCGGTCTGGCTGTCGGCGCGGGATCTCTTCTCGCTGGCCGGCCCGGCGCGGGGGCTGGCGGAGACGGCCGCGCTGCTGCCGGACGTACACACCGCGGTGTGGGATGCGGGCGGCCTCTTCCCGAAGACCGATGCCGCGTACGAACTCGTGGGGCACGACTTCGAAGCCCAGGTGCGCCGGCTCTTTGAGGAGATGGTGCGGCGCAACAACATCTACAAGACGGCCGGCGGCGACGCGGGCTTTCCGACGGCGCTGTATGTGATCGTCTCTCTGAGCCGCCTGCTGGAACAGCTCTCCGAGGACGGGCGTGACAAATTGGGCGTTCTCATGGAAAAGGCGGAGGGCGCGTACAACATCCGCTTCGCCGTCTGCGACACGGTGCGCGGGTTTGGCGCCGTCTCTTCCGACGGCTGGTACAAGCGCCACATGGCCGGGGCCGACGGCGTTTGGGTGGGCGGCGGCTTGGCCGACCAGTATGTCTTCCCGTTTTCCAAGGTCTCCGCCGACCTGTACGAGGAGATAGAAGACGGTTTCGGCTATGTGCTGCGCCGGGGGCGGCCCGTCCTCTCTAAACTGCTCACCGCCCTGGGCCCGGAGAGGAGCGACCCGCGATGAACAAATTGCTGATCGAGGTCTATCTGCCGGCCGCCGGGCGTTCCTTCGACGTGTTCATCCCGTCCGGGCTACCGCTGCGCGAGGTGACGGCGCTCGTGTCAAAAGCGCTGTCCGAACTCTCCGAGGGGCTCTTTGTCGCCAACGAATCCACGGTGCTCTGCGACCGGCGGACAGGGGATATTTTAGACGCGCGCATGACCGCGGAAGAGGCTGGATTGTACAACGGCGCAGGGCTCATGCTGATTTGACAAATTAGGGCTGTACTTTTCGCGTAAAATGTCGTATAATTAATTGGTACGTTGATATGCGCGCAAAGTACCGGCTTAAACGGCGCATACGGAGACGGTTTCCGGCGGGCAATCGCGGGGTTCGCAAGGAGAGGAGGCGGCTTATGTCAAGAGGGCAGATCATGGTAGACACCGCGCAGTTGGAGAGCGCGGCCGCCAAAATAGAGAGTTTGGCGGAGTCGTACCACAATGACTATCTGCGCCTGTTCCAGACGGTCCAGGACCTGCGCCACGCCTGGTCCGGGCAGGACAACACAATGTTTACGCACCAGATCGAGGGTTTCGGGGGCGATTTTCGGCAGTTGGAGATGCTTTTGCGGGAGTACGCCGACTTTTTGAAAAAGAGCGCCCGCGCCTACCGGGAGACCCAAGAAAACATTCGCGGTTCCGTGCAGTCGCTGTCGCGGAGCGCCTGGTGAGAGGGTGAGGAAGGGCCATGTCAGACATCAAGATTTCATTTGAGGAAGTCAGAGAAAAAGCCAACCGCATACGCGCCCTCAACGACTCGCTGACGCAGACGCTGCACCACATCAAGACAACCGTTCACAGTTTGGAGTGGACCAGCGACGCGTCGGACGTTCTCCGCGCCAAGATCTCCGCGATGCAGCCCCGGTTCGATGCGCACCGCGGCGCGGTCGAATCTTACGCACGGTTCTTAGAGAGCGCCGTCTCGCAATATGCCGCGTTGGAACGCACCATCAGCAGCAACGCAGGGCAGTTTTTGTGACGGCACCCGCGGGCGTTGTTCCGCGGGCAGCAGGCAGGCCCGAAATCATTTGGAGGTGATTTTGCATGCCGGCTGACATCGTTTTGGCCTCCGCCCAGGCGAGGGCCGTCGGTGAGCAAGCCGATACCATTCGGATTCTCCGGGAAGAACTCACTGTGTACAGTTCAAAGCTGAACGCCGCGTGGGTCTCTTCCGAGATGAAGCCGATCAATCACATCATCGAAGATCTGCAGTGTCAGCTCGACGGCCTGGCCGTCCGGCTCGACGTGTTGCAGACGACCTTGCAAAACGGCGTCCTCCAACTGACCGAGCTGGATTCCCTGTGACAACCGGCGAAAAACGCGGCGCGAACCCGAACGCCGGGACCCGGCGGGGCCATACGCCGTGCGTACCCTATGGCCGCGAGACGGCCATAAAACAAGAACTTTGGTTGTGGGCACAGCCCATCTTGGGGAGGAACCCATGTCGTACATACACATCCGCTTCTCCGATGTGCAAAAAGCCAATGTCGACCTGTACATGATCTACCGCCGGTTGCAGATCATGGGAGACAGTTTGGCGCTTTTGGCGCGCCAGCTGGTCCCCGAGCTCGCCTCCCGCGAGGACGTCGCGGCCGGGCTGCAAAACATTCAGGCCTCGCTGAGCGGCGTCTTGCTGAAAATCAACCGGCTGCACCACCTGACGGACATGGCGGTGTCGAGCTACGAACAGACAGAATCCGGCCTGCGCGAATACATCGGCGCCGACGCCCCCACAACGCCGGGGCCGGAGTGAGCCTCGCAGGAGGCGAATTTTGATTGACAAACTTTGATTGACAAACCGAGGGTATACGGCAACCTATTTTGGGGAGCAAACGTGGATGAAGCCCGTAGAGCCTATGCGTTGCAAGGCTTTACGGGCAGATTTTTTTGACGGCGAAATTTCCACAAAATGAGGCCAACTCAATTGTGTCGCGAACCGCGATGTAGTTCCATAATTTGCAAATCATGTCGAAAGTGGCTCCACGCTTGATTCCCCGAGTTTACTCTTGAAAAACGCGGGAAAGCGGCATATAATGAAGATGTTGAAGAGGGTGAGAGGACGATGGAGCAGAAGAGGCGGGAGATCCCGCCGCCGCAGCCGTTGAACG
>JAIRTA010000019.1 GCA_031255175.1 Oscillospiraceae bacterium
TCACCTTGCCGGAGACGGTGAACTTACCGTTACCAATGCTGCCCACGGTCACATCCGAATACACAAAGTCCGTATACGTGAGGCCGTAGCCGAATTCGAACAGCGGGGTTCCCTGGAAATACTGGTAGGTGCGCGCGCCCTTGATGATGTCGTAGGTGAGCAGACCGGTGTTGATCGTACCGTTCATGTTGCTCAGGTTGTCGTTGTCGTTGACGTCGTAATCCGGGTACAGGTAGGAGGCCGGGGGGTGGTCCTCGCTGGCGCCGATCATGTCCTCCGTGCTCTTATACCAGGTGGAGGACAGCCGGCCGGCCGGCGCGTACGCCGGGATCGTGCGGTTCTCAGGCAGATAGCCGGGGTAATCCTCAAAGTCGTGGTGATAACTCAGACCCTCGTTGGCGTACTCTCCGCTGGGCGCAAAGCCGGTGGCGGGCACCGAGTAGCCGTTGTCAAACAGGGCGGAGACGATCGCGCTGCCCTCCTCCTGGCCGGTGTGTCCGATCTCCAGAATGGCTTTGACTTTGGCGTTATTGAAGACGCTCTCGTCGATCGCCATCGGGTTGCCGGTCTTGACGATCAGGATCACGTCGCGGTCCAGCCCGCCGCCGGCTGTGGCGCCGGTGACGTACTCGATGAGACGCATCTGCTGTTCGCTGAGGCCGGTTTCGTAGAGGTCGATGCCCTCGCGGGCGTTCAGGTGCGGCTCGTAGCCCAGCACGAGGATGATGGGCGCGTTCGGGTCGGCCGCGGCGTCCACAGCGGCCTTGGCGGCCTGCTGGGCGGTCTGGATGTCTTCAATGACAAATTGATGCGAAGCGGGCAGCCTGTCGATCCCTTCGTCATTGCCGTCTACATCCACGGGACTGTTGACAATGTTGGGACCCTTTGTGTGGGTTTCGTTCCTGTACGGCCCGTTGGTGCCATCGATGTCCGCCACGACGCGATTGGCGGTGTTGACCGTCAGGTAACTGCCCCGGTTGGTGTCCTCGTCGTCCACGTCATAGGCCAGCGGGAGGCCGCCGTTGACGCCATCGCCGGAGAGCACGTGGTAGAGACCGAAAGTGCCGGCCTTGCCCGTGACGGGCACGATCCGGAATTTTTGATAGTTCGAATATGTGAGGTTCTGGCCGGTGGCGGCCTCATCCAGGTTGCCCTCGCCGGGGGCCGACGTGTTGTTGATCATCGTGAGGGAGGGGTTCGAAGACAGGCTTGTGACCTGGACATACCGGCCGTTGACCGGCGTGCGCAACAACTTGTTTGCGGAGCCGTAGTCGTAGATCTCAAACAGCGAGGCGACATTGTCCGTCAGAGAGGCGGGCTTTGTGGAACCTGTCGCCGTGATGGGCGCGAGGCCGGTGCCGGGGGACCCGGGCGCGACATAGGTCTTCGCGGTGTTGTTATTCACAAGGTACTTGCCGTTCGGGGCCTTGATGGCCACGGTGTCGACGGCGCGGTTGAAGGCGACGTTGGCCGCGCCGAGCTTGTTGATCAGCGCGTCTTTGATCGTGATCCGGTAGGTGTAGCTGCCGGAGTAGAAGTCCTTCAGCACCTGGTCGGCCAACGGGCCGAGCAGGACGGCCTTGTCGACGTCTGCATGGTTGAGGGGCAGGGTGTTGCCCTCGTTTTTGAGCAGAACGATCTGCTCCTGGGCGGCGCGGAGCGCCAGACCGCGGTTTCGTTTGATCTGATAGTCGCGGTTCGAGCCGTAGTCCCTGAGCGGGTCTTGCAGATAGGGGTTCGCGATGCGCAGCTGGTCCAGGTCGCCGAGGCGCAGGGCCATCGCCAGCGAACGCCGCGCGTTCTCCTCAAAATCTTTTTCGGTCACCATGCCGCGGGCCAGCGCGTCGTAGCGCAGCCCGTCGGCGCTGCCGAAGTCGCGGAAGCTCCAACTCTGCTGGCCGTTCTTTGTGCCCTGGGCCATGCCCAGCGCCCGGCCGTTTGTGGTGTCGTCGAAGTAGCGCTGGCTGTGTACGATGATACTCGAGCCGCTGCCGTAGTCGTTTGTGGTCGTGTACTCGTAGTGGCCGGTGCCATCGTAATCGGGCGTCCACTTGTAGAGCAGGTCATACTGCAAGGGGTTCACGGACATCGGCTTGCCGTTTACCACGGGGTAGGAGTTCATCAGCGACTTGGAAGCGCCCGCCGAGACAGGGTATTTGAAGGCCTTGTTGTAGTACTCGTTTGTGTTGCGGGGGGAGAACGAACTGGCCACCCACAGCCGGTTGATCTCGGCGTTGTACGCCATAAAATGCTTCAAGATCGGGATGAACTGCTGGTAGCCGTCGGCTTTGCGCCCGTTCATCGCGGCCGCCATCGCGGTGGCGAGGCTGCCGGTGAGGTAGGCGTCCTCGCCCAGCGTCTCGTAGGCGCGGCCGTAGCGCGGGTCGCGCAGCAGATCGACCACCGGCGCCAGACGGCCGGCGGCGTTGATGCTGGACGCGAGGGACTCCTTGGCGATGACATCGCCGATGCGGGCGAACAAGTCTTCGTCCCAGCTCTGAGAGAGGCCCAGAGAGCTGGGGAAGACGGTGGCGTACCCGTCCCAGGCGACGCCGTGCAGGCCCTCGCCGCCGCCGCTGCGGCTGCCGCTGACGCCGAGCCGCGCGCCGGCGCCGGAGGCCATTTTCTCGTCCAGCGTCATCCGGTTGATGAGGTCATCGAGACGGTCGCCGGCATCCACGCCGGGGTCGTAGTAGTCATACACTTTGGTGAAGGGGAATGACGGGGGCGGGTCTGTGTCGGCCAGCGCCGTCGGCGCCGCCCAAAGCAGCAGGGAGGCCATAAGCGTCATGGCCAGGGTGAGGGACAGGAATCGACTGAGATGTTTTTTGTGTCTCATGGGATGGGTCAACCTCCTCCTACGCAGTATAAAGATTGAAAAATTCCACGCGCCAGCCTCTCCGGACCTGCCCGAAAAAGAAGTCGTTTGCGCCGTGGGTGGCGGATACGACAGCACTTCATTTCGGGTGGGCCGGCAAGAGACAGACCGCGGATAGGGTACCCGGTCGCAACATTGGAAAAGTATACCTTTTCAAGAAAGTGCCACAGGCGTCAACCAACTTTCTTTTATCATATATATTTCGCAAAGTCAAGTGGCGCAGATGATATTTTTTATATATTTTGATTGGATGGGGTGGGGGAATGTCCTCCAAATGGAGTTTTGGAAAAGGTATAGCATTTTGACGCCTTAAAATGTCCGCGGCGGAGTGGCGCAACCGTGGCGAAAGGCAAGAAAACGCCCCGCCGTGCGGCGGGGCGTTTTCTTGCCTTTCACGTCAGGCGGCGCGTCAAAAAGATGGTGTTTCGTGGTGTTTGAACCCCTGCCCCAACACTTCGCGGGCGCTCATGACAATCAAAAAAGCGTCCGCGTCGGTCTCCGCCACCAGGCGTTTTAACCGGGTGATCTCGTGGCCGCGCACGGCGCACAGCAGGGCGGCGCGCGCCTCTTGGGAGTACATGCCGGTGCCCGACAGGGCGGTCACGCCGCGCCCCAGCGCGTGCAAAAGAACGTGGGACACCCGCCCCGGGTCCCGCGTGATGATGAACGCGGCGGCGGCGTTGTCCTGCCCGATTAAGATGCCGTCCATGACGGCGGAGGTCACGTACTGGACGACCAGGGCGTACAGGGCGCTTTCCAGGCTCCGGTAGACCAGCGCGGAGATGAGCACCACGACGGCGTTCACGATCAGGTTGAGGCGGCCGAGGCCGACGCGCGCCCATTTGAGATGGAGCAGCCGGGCCAAAATATCGCTGCCGCCGGTGGTGGCGCCCCGGGAGAAGACGAGCCCGAGCCCGGCCCCGGAGAGAACGCCGCCGTACAGAGCCGCCAGCAGGGGATTTTCGCTGTAGGTGAGCGCCCACCGCGCGGCCAGCGGGGCCAGCGCGTCGAGCAGCAGGGAAGACAGCACCGTGGCCGCCAGGGTTCGCACGAGGAAACTCCGCCCGAGAAAACGCAGGCTGAGCCAGAACAGGGGGAGATTCAAAAGCAGCGTGAGCAAGCCGACCGGCAGCGACAGCGCGCCGCCCAGCAGCAACGCGACCCCCGCCACGCCGCCCAGCGGGATCACATTGGGGGCGATGAATACGACGACGGCCGCCGCGTAACAAAACGCCCCCGCAAAGATCACCGCACCGTCCGCCGCGGGTCTCGTTCGCATCAAGGCATTACCTCCCAATGGCAAGAATCGGCGGGGCAAAGGCGCCGCGCCTGCGCACAGCCGCCTGCAATTGACAATAAATGGTAGCTACAAATTGTCAATCGTCAATGTCCAAGGGCAGCCGCGCGAAGAGCGCCTCCAGCCGCGCCGCCCGGCCGGTCAGGAACAGATAGCCCCACAGCGCCTCCAGCGCCGTGGCGAGCTGGTATTCCTCCCGGGTGGCCGCCTGGGGGACGGCGCGCACCCGGGCGTTGCGGCCGCGCCGGAAAACGGCGCGCTCCTCTTCCGAAAGCATCTCCCAAAGCTGCCGCGCGTATCCGGCTTGGGCGCCGGCGCGCACGCGGCGCACGGTCTCCCGGTGCAGTCCGCCCGCCGTGATTCGGCCGGACAGGCACAGCCGCGTGCGCACCATGAGTTCAAATACGCCGTCCCCCACATGGGCCAGCGCCAGGGTATGAAGGGTGTGCAGCGCCGCGGGGTCGCAGTTCGGGTGAAGGAAATCCATAGATGCTCATCCTTTCGTCGCGCCCGGAAAACCCGGGGAAGATCCGGGATTGTATCAACCGGCCGCCCATGATATAATAAATGGCATCGCCGACGCGATGGGAATTGACAATTGACAATTACTGTCACGCTTCCGCGCTCCCCAGTCTTCCCCCACGCCGCGCGGAAGGGGCCCAAGAGGTTATCTCTCCACACAACAGGAAAAACTAACAATTGTCAATTGTCAATTGTCAACTGTCAATTGCTTCGTCAGGGGGCTTGCGGGATGCAAACTGTCCGTTACTCTGTCGTCGTGCCCGTCTACAATGAGGAGGCGGTCATTGAGGAGACCTGCCGCCGGCTGACCGGGGTCATGGAGGGGGTCGGCGAACCGTATGAGATCATCTTTGTGAACGACGGCAGCCGCGACGCGACGCCGCGGAAGGCGGAGGCGCTCTGCCGGGGAGACGCGCGGCTCCGGCTGCTCTCGTTTGCCCGCAACTTCGGCCACCAGGCCGCCATCACAGCCGGCATGGAGTACGCGGGCGGCGACGCCGTCATTGTCATCGACGCCGACCTGCAAGACCCGCCCGAGGTCATCCCGGCCATGATCGAACAGTGGAAGGCCGGTTACCGGGTCGTCTACGGGAAGCGCCTGAAGCGCAAGGGAGAGAGCCTCTTTAAGAAAGTCACGGCCAAGCTGTTTTACCGCGTGCTGCGCGCCATGACCGATGTGGACATTCCGGTGGACACCGGAGACTTCCGCCTGCTCGACCGGCGGGTGTGCGAGGCGCTGCGGACACTGCCCGAGCGCAACCGCTACGTGCGGGGGCTCGTGAGCTGGGTGGGCTTTTCTCAAACGGCCGTCGAATACGTGCGCGAGGAGCGGTTTGCCGGTGAGACCAAGTACCCGCTGCGCAAGATGCTCACCTTTGCGGGGGACGCCCTTACGTCATTCTCTTACAAACCGCTGCGCTTGTCAATCTATCTGGGCGCGCTGCTCACGGCGGGCTGCGCCGTCTATCTGCTTGTCGCGGCCGTCTTGTGGCTGACGGGCCGCCCGGCGCCCGGCTGGGTTCTCGCGCTGCCGCTGCTCGCGGATGGGGTGATCTTACTCGCGCTGGGGGTTGTGGGCATCTATCTCGGGCGGCTCTTCGACGAGGCGAAGCAGCGGCCGCTGTATATTGTGGCGGACACCGTAGGGTTTGACCAAGCGCCCGTGAGGGCCGAAAAATAGAAAATAATGGAAAATATATCTCCCATTGGGGGCGTAACCGGACCGGGTCGAGAAAAATCTGGGTTTTTCCATAAAAATTTCTTGTACTTTGGCGTGCCAGGTGTTAAAATATCAATAACATAGTCGGCGGCGTTTTGCGACCCGGCGGGTGTGGATATAGATGGAAAAGGGCTCCGCTGTCCGGGTCCGTTTGGCGGCGGCGGTGCTCAAAATTGGTCGGGAGGGGTATACATGTACAACAGTCTCTTTTATTACGGGGGCGCGCTGGCCATTGTCATGGTGCTGATCACATTGGTGTTTACCATAGGCATCTGGGTGCTGTACGCGCTGGGGTTTATGGAAGTGGCCAAAAGGAGTCCGTACGCAAAATTTGCCTGGATGGCTTGGGTGCCTGTCTGCAACTACTATCTGCTCGGGCTCCTGGTGCCGGACCCGTACATTGGGAAGATCAAACTCAACCAATTCAATCTTATGCTGGCCGCGCTGGCCGGTGTGGTGATCCTGCCCGGGCTCCCCGTGATCAGCTGGCTGACCGGTTGGCTGATCAGCCTCGGGTTTTACGCGCTCACCGTGCTCATCAATTTGGAGATCTTTAAGCGCTACCGGCCGCAAAGTGCCGTGGTGCTGGCCATTTTCTACCCCATCGGGTACTTCATCATCCGTTCGCAGGTCATGGGCGGCGGGGCTGCCCAGCCGCAGCCGGCGGCCGGCGGGTACGCGCCGCCGCAGGCGCCTCCGCAGCCGGGCTACCAGCCCGCGCCGGATGCCTCTTCCTACCAGCAGCCGCAGCCCGGGTATCAGCAGGCGCCCCCGCAGCCGGGGTATCAGCCCGCGCCGGACGCCTCTTCCCACCAGCAGCCGCCGCAGCCGGGGAATTATCAGGCGCCCCCCCAGCAGCCCCAGCAGCCGCAGCCCGGGTATCAGCCGCCGCAGGGGCCCGGTGTGCCGCCTCTGCCGCCGCAGTGATCCAAACCAGAAACACATCGAGATCTGCCGTACAGGCCATCGGTGCGTCACCGGTGGCCTATACGTTTTAATGTCCGCTTTTCGGCGGGCGCCGCGCTCGAGGCGCGGGGGGACGACCGTATGACCATTGCGGAGAAAAGGAGGCTTTGCGATGCAATACAGGCAGTTTGGACGTTTAAAAGACAAGGTTTCGCCGCTCGGATTCGGCATGATGCGCCTGCCCACGCGCGACGGCGCGCCCTTTAGCGGCGAGGTGATGGAGGACGAGACGATCGCCATGCTTCGCTACGCCGTCGACAACGGCGTCAACTACGTAGACACGGCCTACCCGTACCACAGCGGGCAGAGCGAGGTGGTCACCGGCAAGGCGCTGCGGGACGGCTACCGGGCCAAAGTGAAGCTCGCGACCAAGTCGCCCGTATTTCTCATTCGGGAGGCGGACGATTTTGACCGGCTGTTGGAGGAACAGCTGCGCCGGTTGGGGGATGAGCACATCGACTACTACCTCCTGCACGCCCTGAGCGGCGAACGCTGGACGGACATCGTCCTGCGCCATGACCTGCTCACGAAGGCGGAACGGGCAAAGCAGGCCGGCAAGATCGGGCACATCGGGTTTTCGTACCATGACAGCCACTACGAAAATTTCCTGCGGATTGTGGACGGTTACGACGGCTGGGAATTTTGCCAGATCCAGCTCAACTACCTGGATACGGAGAACCAGGCGGGCCTTGCCGGGCTCCGCTACGCGGCCGCGCGCGGGTTGGGCGTCGTCGTCATGGAACCGCTGCTCGGCGGCAAACTCGCATCCCCGCCCGCGAAGGTGCGGGCCATGTGGGAGAGCCACCCCGTGCAAAAGAGCCCCGTGGCGTGGGCGCTCGACTGGCTGTGGGACATGCCGGAGGTCTCGCTTCTGCTGAGCGGCATGAGCGACATGCGGCAGACCCGGGAGAACGTCGCCTACGCCAAGGCCGCGCGGGTCGGTATGCTGACGCCGGAGGACGCGGCGCTGATGGCGCGCGTCCAGACCGTGTTCAAGGCGGTGGAGAGCATCCCCTGTACGGGGTGCGCGTACTGCATGCCCTGCCCCAGCGGCGTCGATATTCCCGGAAACTTTGATGCGTACAACGTGGGGGTGATGTTTGAAGACACGGCCCTCGCGCGAACGGAGTACGACAGGATCCCCGCGTTCGGCGGGCCCTCGGCCCAGGCCGCTTCTTGCACCGGCTGCGCCGCCTGTGAATCCAAGTGCCCGCAGGGCATCGGCATCAGCCGGTGGATGTCTGAGATCCGCGAGATGATGGGAACATAAAAAAACCGCAAAAAAGCGGCGCGCGTTCTTGACAAGCCTGCGCGAAAATGGTAAACTGTATGAGCCGCTTCACAGGGGTTTGATAAGTGAGGCTTTCTCCACCCCGAGAGCGAGACTGAGAACAAGCGAGGAAAATACATGCACGCCATCATAGAAACCGGCGGCAAACAGTATCGGGTGCAGGAGGGCGACGTCCTCTTCCTTGAGAAGCTGCCCGCCGAGGAGGGCGCGGGCGTGGTCTTCGACCGCGTTCTGGCTGTCTTTACAGACGACGACGGGAAGTTCGGAACGCCCCTGTTGGCCGGCGCCAAAGTAAACGGCACCGTGCTGAAGCACGGAAAAGACAAGAAGATCATCGTCTTCAAGATGAAGCCCAAAAAGGCGTACCGCCGCCGGCAGGGCCATCGTCAGCCCTACACCAAGGTGGAGATCGGCAAGATCGAGGCCTGAGCCGTTTTGTGGCTCAAAAATGGCGCGAATGCCGGCAATCTCCCCCGCGGGGCGTGTTTTCGGCCCCAAATCATAAATAAAAACGGAGGCTACACCGTATGGCTCATAAAAAAGGCATGGGCTCCTCGCGCAACGGCCGCGAGTCCGAGTCCAAACGACTGGGCGCGAAACGCGCCGACGGCCAGTTTGTGTTGGCCGGTAACATTTTGGTGCGGCAGCGCGGCACAAAGATTCACCCCGGCGTCAATGTGGGCCGCGGCCGCGACGACACCCTCTTTGCCCTGACGTCCGGCCGTGTCCGCTTCGAGCGGCTGGGCCGCGACCGCAAGCAGGTCTCTATCCGCGTGCCGGCCGAATAGACCGGAGGCGGCCGGCCGCGGCGTGTTTGCGGCGGGTCTGTCTTGCAGTACATGTCGCAACCGGGGCCGGGCTTTGCCCGGCCTGTTTTTCACGGTCCGGCGGCGTGCGCGGAGAGCGAGTTCATAGGGGAGTTTCGATGCATGTTTATTGACACAGCCAAGATTACCCTGCGGGCGGGGCGCGGCGGAAACGGCGCCGTCTCCTTCCACCGGGAGAAATACGTGGCGGCCGGCGGCCCGGACGGGGGCGACGGCGGCCGGGGCGGGCACATCTATCTGGTGACGGACTCCGGCCTGTCCACGCTGATGGATTTTCGTTACCGCCGCCGCTATGAGGCCACCGACGGGCAAAACGGCGGGACCAAAGGCTGCAGCGGGCGCGGCGGCGGTGATCTGACGGTCCGCGTGCCGCCCGGTACGCTGCTGCGCGACGCGGCCACCGGCGCGATCATCCACGACATGTCCGCCGACGACGGTTCCGGCCGCTATCTCGCGGCCCGGGGCGGGCGGGGCGGCTGGGGCAACCGGCACTTCGCCACCGCGACGCGGCAGTGTCCGCGTTTTGCCAAAGCGGGCCTGCCCGGCGAGGAGAGGGACGTCGTGCTGGAACTCAAGCTGCTGGCGGACGTGGGGCTTGTGGGGTTCCCCAACGCGGGGAAATCCACGCTGCTCTCCGTCGTGTCCGCCGCGCGGCCCAAGATCGCGGGCTACCCGTTTACGACGCTGACCCCAAACCTGGGGGTGGTGCGCGTGGGGGAGGGCAGTGCCTTTGTCATGGCCGATATCCCCGGCCTGATCGAGGGCGCGGCCGGCGGCGCGGGGCTCGGGCATGAGTTTTTGCGGCATGTGGACCGCTGCCGGCTGCTGGTCCACGTGGTGGACGTGTCCGGCATGGAGGGGCGAGACCCGGCGGAGGATTTCGACGCCGTCTGCGCGGAGCTGCGCGCCTACAGCGCGTCGCTGGCCGAACGGCCTCAGATTGTGGCCGCCAACAAGTGCGACCTTCTGCAAGACGGCGACGGGCCGCTCCGGGCGTTCACGGAGCGCCTGGCCGCTTTGGACATTCCGGTCTTCCCCATCTCCGGCGCCACCCGCTTTGGCGTGGACGCGCTGGTGGCGGCCGTGGCCGCCCGGCTCCCGACGCTGCCGCCGGTGACGGTGTACGAGGACGAATACGTCCCGCCGCCGCCCGATCTGGGCAGCCCGGACGAGGTGACCATCCGGCGCGAGGACCACACCTGGCTTGTGGAGGGCGCCTGGCTCGCGCGGCTGCTGGGGAATGTGAATCTTTCGGACTACGAGTCCCGCATGTATTTCGACCGGATGCTGCGCGGTGCGGGTCTCTTCAGCCGCCTGGAGGCGCAGGGCATCGCCGAGGGCGACATCGTCAGCATCTACGACTGCGAATTCGAATATGTGAAATAATCCGCACATTGTGAAACAGAGAACGCCAAACCCGCGGCGCGGGGCGGCAGATTCTCATCGGGGGTGAGCGACCGTGTCAGGACATTCAAAATGGAAAAACATCGCGCACAAAAAAGAGAAGACCGACGCCCAGCGCGCCAAGATCTTCACGAAGCTTTCGCGTGAGATCATCGTTGCCGTGCGGGAGGGCGGGCCGGATCCGGCCTCAAATTCCCGGCTCAAAGACGTCATCGCCAAAGCGCGGGCCGGCAATGTCCCGTCGGACAACATCCGGCGCGTCATTGAGAGAGCCGCCGGCGGCGGCGCGGGGGAGACGTACGAGTCCATCCGGTACGAGGGTTACGGCCCGGCCGGCGTGGCGGTCATCGTCGAGACCATGACGGACAACCGCAACCGCACCGCCTCCGAGATGCGCCACTACTTCGACAAAAACGGCGGCAACCTGGGCCCCTCCGGCTGTGTGGCCTGGTCCTTCGACCCCAAAGGCGTCATTGTCATGGAGCGGGCGGACCGCGACGAGGACGACGTCATGATGACGGCGCTGGAAGCGGGGGCGGCGGACTTTGCCGCCGAGGACGAGGTGTTCGAGATCTACACGGCGCCGGAGGACTTCGGGGCCGTGTGCGAGACCCTGGAGAAGAAGGGCTATGTCTTTTTGTCGGCGCAGGTGGAGCTTGTGCCGCAGACCTATGTGGCGCTGACGGACGAGGAACAGATCAAGGGGATGCAAAAGCTGCTGGACATGCTGGAAGACAACGACGACGTACAAAACGTCTGGCACAACTGGGACGAATAACCGACGCGGCGCCGGGCACGCTCAGCCGCACCGTCTGCGGGAGGTCGCTATGCGGGAACTGTTTATCACCAACATTCATATAGGCAAGGTTCGGCATCTTGAAGACGTTGACATCGCGCTGTCCGACAGCGAGCGCAAACACCTCATCCTCACAGGCAAGAACGGCAGCGGCAAAACAAGCCTGCTGGAGGCGATGGGGGATGCCGTGCTGTCGGAGCAGTATAGGAAGTGGCTGTCGTTGGACAGAAGAGAGCGGGAGCAAATAGCGCGTCCCGATGTTGAGCGCAAGTTTGGCGCGTCTGACATAGGAATTTCCTACTCAGACGCGATTGAGGACTTTTTGTCGGTGTTCTATGTATATATTCCGGCGGAGCGGCACGAAATGACGCAACCGAAAGCGATTGAGACTGTGGACATCCGGGGCAAGTCCGTCATCACGCGCAACGCAAGCAAAGATTTCCTGAAATACATTCTGAGCCTCTACGTCCAATATTTGAGCGCGAAAGATTCGGGTGCGTCGCCGGGTGAGGTCGGGCGATACAGCGAGTGGTTCGACAATTTCACGCAGGCCTTGCGTGAGATCTATGAATGCCAAGAATTGGAACTCAAGCCGGATATGAAAAATCTTGCTTTCCGCATCGCCATGCCGGGGCGCGAGCCGTTTGGGCTGCACGAAATGTCCGACGGCTACAAGGCCTTTTTGGAGATTTTCATGGAACTCATACTGCGGTTTGAGAGTGAGAACGCGGCCGGCATGGTCGACTACACGCGGTCCGCGATTGTGCTGATCGACGAGATTGAGACGCATTTGCACGTAGAACTGCAAAAACGGGCGCTGCCGTTTTTGACCAGGATGTTCCCGAACGTCCAATTCATCGTGGCCACGCACTCGCCGTTTGTCATCACGTCGCTGTCAAACGCGGTGGTGTATGACCTGGAGAAGCGCGAACGGCTCGAAAACCCGACTTTTTACTCGTATGAGTCGGTGGTCGAATCTTTTTTAGACACAAGCGTGTACTCCGCGGAGTTGCAGCGGTACTTCAGCCGATACAAAGAACTGGCGTTCAAGCGGAGAACCGCGGAAGAAAACGAGGAATTCCTGCGGGCGAAAACAGAACTCGAACTGATGGCGCCGGCCTTCAAAGAGCTGTATCTGGCTTTTACAGATGCGGCTTTCAAACGCAAGATTGTGCGGGACGATCCCGCGTTGTCGGAACAATTCGCGGGGGCGCTGGTCTAAAGCACAGGAGGGCGCGCCGGCATATCCCCGCCGGATGGACGATGGCCCCAAAAGGATGTTCAGATGCAGATCGCCGAACGGCGTAAAAAACGCAGCCCAGGGGATTGGAAAAATATGGAATGCAATTTAACTTGCCATCTTCAATCCA
>JAIRTA010000021.1 GCA_031255175.1 Oscillospiraceae bacterium
TGACCGGCGCTTAAACGAAGGGCGGGCGTATGCGCAAAAGCATACGCCCGCCCTTCGAGGTGCTTCCGGGCGGCGCGGCCTCGTGGATCAAACAAGTCGTCGGACGTGCCGATCATCAGAAGTCCAGCCGGTAAAGCGCTAACTGCTGCGGCTGTCTGCGCGGGCGTGGCGGTTTCCGAAACCGCAAGATAAAGCTCGGTGGCGCGGGCATGGCGCGCGGCGTCCAGATCGGTGGTGTTGACGGCGGTGATCTGCGTTACGGCCCTGCCGGTCGCCGGGACGGCGCGGCGGGCGAAGGTCCACGTCTGCCCGTCGGCAAAGCGAAGGTTGGGGCTCTCTCCGGAGGATACGCGCACCGCGCCCCCGCGGGGCTCGCCTTCGGTCAGCGCGCGCCAGAAGGCGCGGTAGCGCCCATGCAAAGACACAAAACTTCCAATAATTACCATCGCACGGGCGACGACAAAGCGGATCCCTTGCGTGTCTCGCGTGTGGGGGATCCGCTTAAGAGGCTTCCAGTATATATATTGTATTTTTCTTAAAAACGCCGGCCGCAAAGCCGAACTTGAAATATAGTTCCATGTCCTCATAGGCGTCATATCGTGTCGCCCTTAAAAAATCATCCAATGTATAAGTTTCCATATAGCCGTACGGATTGCTGATTGTGATCGCATTGGACGCAATATCCAGGGCAACAATGATGGCAAAATGGAGCGTCCATACGCTTGTGTCACCATCGGAATGCAACGCGGCGAATTCGAAAGGAACAGGTATCCCGTTTTCAAGACTTTTGTATACGCGATCAAGCAATTCGGTGTTCTTCAAGTTGGAATGTTTTGTGGTGCGGAATTTAGGGAACTGTTTTGCACCCTTTTGTTAACGTTTGTTTTTGCTCTCTTTGTATAATATGATTGACAATACACCCAATGCTAAAAACATAAACAAAGGGATCATATATATCATTTCAAACGGCAACAATAATTTTATCAAAAATACCCCTATGACAATTACGCCTGCAAAGACCGCGTACCAAACTGTTTTATACAACCAGAAATATCCGAAAAAGTGTGCTCCGGTTATGGTTGCTAAACTTGTGATGAGATATTCAGGCACAAAAAACAACAACAAGAAATTAAATGGTATGTAAAACAATGATGAAAGGTTCAAAATCAATCCCAATATCCCCAGATGATTTTCGGGGGCAGAAAAGGGTATTTTGGTGAGCCTCGACAAAAAATACGCAAATGTTGAGACCATCCCACCAACGATGACAGAAAATAAATTGTTCATAAACACGTCTTTGTTTAAAAGCCATATAAGCATCATCACAAGCCATGAAACTGAACCGGCAATGATAAATAGAATCCCATTTTTCATTTTTATTGATAGGTCGCTTCTCAATTCGTCAATAGTATCTTTAATCGTCATTTCAAATCATCTCCTTGTCATCATCTTCTCACAGTTTACACAAATTGTCAACCATATATGTGCATAATATTTTCGAGTAATTTTTAGGCACAATGGCACGCAACTTCTGAGCAGACGAACTTTTTTCGAGAGGGCCAAACCCCTCCGATTCGTTGTCTTGCCGCTGCTTGAAGCGTTTTTCTGCATAAAATGCGAACGTGCGCAGCGGGCTCTTTCTATTTGTTTGCGGATGGTATGTGAGGCAATGAAAACGCTGTGATGCGAGCGGCGGTCGCCCGGCTTGGAAACGGGATAGCGGATCGGAGGGCAAAAAAACGAACCTTGCGAAGTCGCAAGGTTCGAAATCACAAGGTTCGCGGCGCGTATTTTTAGATGCGCTTGAAGGAGTAGCCGACGCCGCGTGTTGTGGCGACGGTGTACCCGGCGGGTTCGATCTTTTTTCGGAGTTTGGAGGCGGCTGTCTGGAGCGCATTCCTGTCGCTGTTCAGCGACTGCCTCCACACACTTTTGTAGACGTCCTCCGCGCGGAGAGTCTTTTCTTCGTTTTGTGCCAGCAGGAGCAGCAGGGCGCACTCCTTCGGGGTGAGGTGCAGATCCTCCCCCGCGATGCAGGCCCGCATGGCGAGGATGTCCACCGTCAGCGAGCCCTTCGTCAGCGTCTTCGGCACCCGCGCCGAGCGGCGCAGCAGGGCTTCCACCCGGGCCAGCAGTTCGGGAAAATCAAAAGGTTTGGTCAGGTAGTCGTCGCCGCCCGACGTCAGCCCCCGCACAATGTCCTCTTTTGTCGTCAGCCCCGTCAGGAGCAGGACGGGGATCCCCGCGCTTTCGCTCTCCCGCAGTTCGCGTATGAAGTCGAGCCCGCTGCCGTCAGGCAGCATGATGTCGAGGACAATCACATCCGGCCTGCGCGTATGAAGCAGCGCGCGGGCCTCGGCCAGCGTCAGCGCGGCGGCGGCCTCATAGCCCTGCCGCTCAAACATCCATTTGTTCCCGGATATGATTTTTTCGTTGTCCTCCACCAATAAAACCCGTTTGCCGTCACCCTTCGTGCCGCGCACACCACTCACACCACTCACACTGCGCCACCTCCGTATTGCCCCCCGTAAACGGGCACGGTAAAATACACCGCGGTGCCTTTGCCGGGTTCGCTGTCGATCCATATCTCGCCGCCGTGGGATTCGACCACCGTCTTGCACAGGTGCAGCCCAACGCCCGTGCCGCCGCCGCCCGAGACGCCGCGCTCAAACACGCGGGGCAGCAAATCGGGCGCTATGCCGGCGCCGTTGTCGCTGACCGTGACCATGATCTTGCCCCTGTCCGGCACCGCGCGCAGCAGGACGGCGTCGTTCTCCGTGTGCGCGTGGGCGTTTTGAATCAGGTTCACGATCACCTGCGAGAGCAAGTCCGAGTCACCGAACACCGTCAGGTCTTCGGCGATCTCCGTTTTCACCTCGTTGTTTCGTTTTTGCAAAAACAACGCCAATATATCCGAGGCGCTCTGCAACAGCGCGGTGAAGTCGGTTTTTCTTCTCTCCGGGTTTTCGCTGATAGACGCCAGCGTGAGCATCCCGCCCACCATGCGCGACAGGCGCATGATCTCACTCTGCGCGTCCGCGAGCAGCCGCGTCGCCTCAGGGTCGTCCGCTGTCTTGCCCATATCCTCCAAAATGTACATGACTTTTTGAATGTCCACGGAAATGACCGTGAGCGGCGTCCGCATTTCGTGGGAGGTGTTGGCGAGAAATTCCGTCTTGCCGCGGCTGATCTGCGCGAGGACGGCGTTTTGCTCGTCCAACCTGCGCTGCTGGTCGTTGTACAGCCTGAAATGAAAAAACATACAGATACCCAGCACCACGCTGACCGCTGTAAACGCGACGATGACGTCGAGAAATACATCCGATTCCGTCTCAAAAAAATGAACCGTCTCCGGGTGCAGATACGCGACGATGCAGATCGCTATGTACAGCGCAAGCTCCGCGACAGAGAAAAAGATCGCGTTTTTGCCCTCGAGCATCGACACGGTAAACGCCACGGCGAACACGAAAAAAGCGGGCATCCCGCTGTGATAGCCGCCGGCCGAAAAAAACAGCACCGGGAACAGGCACATGAAGATGACCGCAATGGAGATCATGTAACAGAGCTGATAGCGGCCCGTCCGCCGTGAAACCGTGAGCAGGAGAAACGACAGCGCCATAATGCCCAGATTGGTGACCACGTTGACGGGTCCGCTGTCGATGACCGCGCCCAGAACCGCGACGCAAAAGCTGATGGCGATGCCGCCGATGGCCAGCACATTGAACAGCTTGACGCGGAAGTCAAGCCTCGGGCTGAAGTAGCGGGCTATAAATCGCTTCCCTATAGACGGCTTCATGTCTCCGCCTCTCTTTCGTCGGCATCATCCGGCGCGCCCCGCGTTTCTCCGGGCGGCGTCACCCAAACCAGGGGGCGTTTCGGCGCCACCCAAACCATTATATGCGTTCGCACACCGGATTTCAAGGCGGCACCCGCGCGGAGGTTGGGGAGGCTGTATGGCCGCACAATCCCACAATTTCTTAGATTGCCGAAAATATAAGTTTCTGGTATAATAGTTTATTACTAATCATTTTATTTGAGATCTCGTCATCGGCGGGCGGGGGGCCTGGTCGCCGGATGTCGGACGGGGGTGGCCGCGTGAACAATCGCAAGTTGCTGCGGGTGCTGGAGCCGGGGGCGCGGCTGTCTTTTTTGGCGATGGTCCTTTTTGCGGCGGCCTCCGCCTTTGTAAACACCTGGCTGGCTGTCTGCGAGGGCGCCGCCGTTGTCCTGTTGTACTTCATCTACCGCCGCTTCCTCGCCGCGCGCCGGCGGGAGATCGTCCGCTACCTGGAGGGGCTGACGCAGGACGTGGGCGCCGCGATGGGGGATTCGCTCGTGAACTTCCCGCTGCCGATGGTCATCATCAAACTCGACAGCGGCGAGATTCTCTGGTCGAACGAGCGCTTTTTTGAGATCACCGGGGGGCGTGAGCACCTCTTTGAGGTGCGGATCGGCGACGTGGTGCCCGGCTTCCACGCGAAGTTCCTGCTGGAGGGCAAACGCGAACACCCGCTGGAGATCTCTCTGCGGGGGCGGCAGTACAATGTGTTCGGCAGCGTGGCCAGCGTCGGCGCCGACCCGACCCAGGCCCGGAGCCTGCTCGGCACGCTGTATTGGATCGACGTGACCGAGGCCTCCGCGCTGCGCCGGGAATACGCGCTGTCGCGTCCGGTGACGGCGCTTGTGGTGTTGGACAACTACGAGGAGATCGTAAAAAACCTGAACGACTCGCAAAAGTCGGGGATGCTGGCCGCCATCGACGACCGCGTCGCCGCCTGGACCGCGCCCGCCGAGGGCGTGCTGCGCAAATTTGACAGGGACCGCTTCCTGTTTTTGTTTGAGGAACGCCACCTGGCCGCGTTTATCGAGGGGAAATTCTCGCTGCTCGACGCGGCGCGCGCCATTGTGAGCCCGGGCGGCATTCCGGTGACGCTCAGCATCGGCATCGGCAAAGACGGCGCCTCGCTGCGGGAGGACTTCGGGTACGCGGCGCTCGCCATCGACATGGCGCTCTCCCGCGGGGGGGACCAGGCCGTCATCAAAAACCGGCTCTCGTTTGAATTCTACGGCGGGCGTTCGAAGGAATTTGAAAAACGGACAAAGGTCAAATCCCGCGTCATGGCCAACACATTGGCCCGGCTCATCTCCGATTCGTCCAACGTGCTCATCATGGGGCACCAAAACGCGGACATCGACAGTGTGGGCGCGGCCGTGGGCGTGGCCGCCGCCGTGCGCAAGCGCGGGCGCAAGCCGTACATCGTCATCGACCGGACGCACACCGCGGCCGAACGGCTGCTCCAAAAGATGGAGGAGCTGCCGGGCGCCGACGACCTCTTTGTGACGGCGCAAACCGCCATGCTGCTCGCGGGCCGCGACACGCTGCTCATCGTGGTCGATACAAACCGGCCGGAGCTCGTCGAGTCCCCGAACCTTCTTCAGGCCTGCACCCGCATCGCCCTGATCGACCACCACCGCCGCGCGTCGAACTACATAGAACGCGTGGCGCTGGGGTTCCACGAGCCCTACGCCTCGTCGGCCAGCGAGCTCGTCACGGAGCTGCTCCAGTACATGCTGGACCAGGGAGATCTACACCGGCTGGAGGCCGTGGCGCTGCTCGCCGGCATCGCGCTCGACACGAAAAACTTCACCATGCACACCGGCGTGCGCACCTTTGAGGCGGCGGCGTTCCTGCGCGGCGCGGGGGCCGACACCACGGAGATCAAAAAGCTCTTCCAAAGCGACCTCGCGGCGGCCATCGCGCGCTACGACGTGGTGCGAAACGCCCGGATGTACCGGGAACAGGTGGCGCTGGCGGCGGTGGAGACGCCGGTCGACCGCACGGTGGCGGCCCAGGCCGCCGACGAACTGCTCGGCATCGCCGGGGTGGACGCCTCCGTCGTCCTCTTCCCGGAGGAGGAGAAGGTCGTGCTGTCGGCCCGGTCGCTGGGGCGGATCAACGTGCAGGTCGTCATGGAAAAGCTCGGCGGCGGCGGGCACCAGACCATCGCCGGCGCGCAGGTGCCGGACAGCTCGGTCCAGGCCGTGTTGTCGCGGCTGCTCTACGCGATAGACCAATATCTGGAAGAAAACCCGACCAACGCGGGGCGCACGTGACACAGCCGGCGCGCCGGTGCACTGCCGGCGCGCCGATAAGATAGCTGACGGGATGCTGACGGGATAATTGACGGAAAGGAGTGTGCTGAGATGAAGGTGATCTTGCAGGAGGACGTGGCCGGGCAGGGGAAGAAAGGCGACCTGGTGGAGGTGTCGGAGGGCTATGCCCGCAACTATCTGCTGCCGCGAAAGCTGGCGGAGAAGGCGACGCCCGACGCGCTGAACGCCTACAAGCAGAGAGAAAAGGCACGCCGGGACGGCGCGGCGCGCGCACAGGAGCGCGCGCGGACGCTGGCGGAGCAGATGAAGGACATGGTGGTGCGCGTCCACGCGAAGGCCGGGTCCCAGGGCCGGCTGTTCGGCGCGGTGACCGCCGCCCACGTGGCGGAGGCGCTGAAAGCGCAGTACCGGCTGGAGATTGACAAACATAAGCTGGTGCTGGAAGAGCCGATCAAGCAATACGGCCGCCACGAGATCAAAGTCAAATTGGGCTCCGAGATCTCCGCCCGCATCCAAGTGGAAGTCGGAGAATAATCGCGCGCCCGCGCTGCAGGGGCGGAATGTGAGAGAAAAAGGGGGTGCGCCGGGTGGACGATCTGTTGGCCAGGCACCAGTTGCCGCACAGCGTGGAGGCGGAGCAGGCGGTGCTCGGCGCCATGCTCATCGACGCGCGCTGTGTGGCGGACGTCGTGGGCCTCCTGCGCGCCGAGGACTTCTTCGTCCCCCAAAACCGCGATATTTTCGAGACGGTCCACTCGATGTTCACGCTGTCGCAGACCATCGACCCGGTCACGGTGCTGGACGGGATGCGCACGCGCGGGCTGTGCGCCGACGAAAACGCGGCGCGCGGCTTTTTGATGAGCCTCATGCAGGTGACGCCCACGGCCGCCCATGTGCGGGAGTACGCGGGCATCGTGCGCGACCGGTCACTGCTGCGGCAGATCGCCGAGGCCTCCGCCGACATCTCCGCGCTGGTCCGGGAGGGGCAGGACGAGGCGGAGACCGTGCTGGACAGCGCGGAGCGGCGCGTCTACGACATCCGGCAGGGGCGGGCGGACCAGTCCCTGCACACGGTGTCGGCCGTGTTGCAGGAGGTGTTCGCGCGGCTCGACGAGCTGTCGCGCAACAAGGGCGGGCTGCCGGGGCTGCCCACGGGGCTCGCCGAGGTGGACGACTACATCGGCGGGCTGGGCCGCTCCAACCTGATCCTGATCGCCTCCCGGCCCGGCATGGGCAAGACCAGCATCGCGCTGAACATTGCGCTGAACGCGGTCAAGCAGAGCGGCAAGACAATCGTCTTCTTCTCGCTCGAGATGTCGCGGGAGCAGCTTGTCATGCGCCTGCTCTCCACCGAGGCGTTCATCGACTCGCGCAAGCTCCTGACGGGGGACCTCTCGATGGAGGAGTGGAACCGCCTGATCGACGCCTCCCGCGCGCTGACGCGCCTCGACTTCCGCTTCGACGACAACTCCAGCATCGGGGTGGCCGAGATGAAGGCCAAATGCCGCCGCCTCGACAACTTGGGGCTCATCGTCATCGACTATCTCCAGCTCATGCAGGGCAGCCGCCGTCAGGAGAACCGCGTGCAGGAGGTGGCCGACATCTCGCGCAACCTCAAGATCATGGCCAAGGAGCTGAACGTGCCGGTGCTCTGCCTGTCGCAGCTCTCCCGCGCGGCCGAGACGCGCTCGGAGAAAAACAAGCGCCCCATGCTCTCCGACCTGCGCGAGTCGGGCGCGATTGAGCAGGACGCCGACGTCGTTATGTTTTTGTACCGGGACGAATATTACAACGAGGACACGGAAGACAGAAACGTGGCCGAGTGCATCGTGGCGAAGAACCGCCACGGCGCCACGGGCACCGTGCGGCTGCAATGGCTGCCGCAATATACGGCATTCTCCTCGCGGGAGTGGAAGCATGACGGGGCGTGACGCGCCGCGGCTCGTCGGGGCCGCGCGCCGCCTGGCCGAGGAGGAGGCCCTGTTCGCGCCGGGCGCGCGCGTGCTCTGCGCGCTCTCCGGCGGGGCCGACTCGGTGGCGCTGCTGTTCTTTTTGTGGGAGAACCGCGCGGCCCTGGGGCTCGCGCAGGTGGCCGCCGCCCACCTCCACCACGGCCTGCGCGGTGCCGACGCCGACGAAGACGAGGCGTTTGTCCGGTCGCTGTGCGCCGCCCGCGGCATCCCGCTCACGGTGGGGCATGCCGAGGTGCGCGCCGTCGCGGCCGCGCGCCGGGCGGGGATCGAAGAAACCGCGCGGGCGCTGCGGTACGCGTTTTTGGCCCGGACGGCCCGGGCCGGCGGATTCGGGTGGATCGCCACCGGCCACACGGCCGGCGACAATGTGGAGACGGTTCTCCTCCACCTGGCCCGCGGTGCCGGCCTCCCCGGATTGTTGGGAATTTCTTCCAAACGCGTGCTGACGGAGGAAGAGGAGAGGGCGTTTGCGCTGTTTGAAGGCGGCGGGGAAGCGCCCGCCGCGCGCCCGCCGCTCGTGCTGGCGCGGCCCCTGCTCGGGGTCACGCGGGCGGACGTTGAGGCGTTTTTGCGCGCCCGGGCGCTGCCGCACCGGGAGGACATGTCAAACGCCGACCGCGCGCCGGCCCGCAACCGCGTGCGGCACGAGGCCGTGCCGGCGCTGCGGACCGTGAACCCGAAGCTGGAGGCGGCCGTGTCGGGGATGACCGCGCTGCTGCGCGCCGACGAGGCGTTTTTGGCGGAGCAGACGGCCCGGGCGCTCCCGGAGGTCCGAACGGGGCCGGAGGGGCTCTCGGTGGAGGCCGGCGCGCTGTGGGCCATGCCGCCGGCGCTGCGCACCCGCGCGGTCCGCCTGCTCTGCGCCCGGGTGCCGGGGTGCCCCGTACCGCTGCCGCTGCGCCATGTGGAGGCCGTCCTGGCGCTGTGCGCCGGGGGGTCGCCCTCCGCCGTCCGCCATCTGCCGGGCGGGTTGACGGCGCGCCGGGAATACGGTGCGCTGGTCATCGGTTCGCCGCCGCCCGCGCCGTGTGCCTTTGCGCACCCCCTGCGCCTGGAGGGCGAGACGCCCGTGCCCGAGGCGGGGCTGCTCTTTGCCTGCCGGGCGGCGGCGCCGCGCACGCCGGCGCCGCCCGACGCGTGGCGGCTGTGCGCCGGGACGCTGGCGGGCACGCCGGTTTTGCGGCCGCGCCGCGAGGGAGATAGGCTCTCCCTGCCCGGACGGCCCGGCGGCCGGCCGCTGAGGAGGCTGATGATCGACCGCCGGTTCCCGCGCCCATTGCGTGCGGCGCTCCCGGTGCTGGCCGACGACGGCGGCGCGGTGGCCGTCCCCTTTTTCGGCGTGGACAGGGCGCACGCCGCGGCGCCGGACGCCCCGGCCCTGCTCGTCACCGTGCGTCCCCTGCCGGGCAGCGCGCTGGCGGACCGGTGGCGCCCCTGGTGCCCGCCGGACAGCCCCCGGCCGCCGCCGGAGAGTTCCCAGCCGCCGCCGGACGGATGAGAGCGGACCCCTCTTCCCGGGAAAAGTGCCGCCGCGGCGCGAAAATGGGTGTGGAGCGGCGCCGGAAATTACGATATTATAGTACGGTGTTGGAGGGGCCTTGCGAGTCGAAAACGCCTCCGACGCCGACATCTTAATGGGGGACCATCGCGCAGACGCGCAAAAGGAGGCATCCATGCATCCGGACATCGAGAGGATTTTGCTGAGCGAGGAGACGTTGGCGGCGCGGGTGCGGGCGCTGGCGGAGGAGATCTCCGTGGATTTTGCCGGCCGCCGGCCGCTGTTCGTTGGCGTGTTGAAGGGCGCCTTCATCTTTTTGGGAGACCTCGTGCGGCATGTGACGCTGCCCTGCGGCATCGATTTTTTGGCGGTGTCATCCTACGGGCGGCAGGCTGTCACGGCGGGCGCCGTGCGCATTGTGAAAGATGTGGACGGCGACATTCGGGGCCGGGATGTGGTGATTGTGGAGGACATTCTTGACAGTGGCCTCACGTTAAGTTATATTATAAGTCTGATGAATGCTCGAAAACCGGCCTCCGTCTCCGTCTGTACGCTGATGGATAAGCCGGACCGCCGGAAAGTCCCGGTCGAGGCGCGGTACACCGGGTTTTGCGTCCCGGATGAGTTCGTGGTGGGGTATGGGCTCGATTACGCGAACCGTTTTCGCAATCTTCCCTACGTCGGGGTGCTGAAACGGGCCGTGTATCTGTGAGCGAGAGAGCGGATAGGGCGGGCGCGTCCGGGGCGCGGCCGCCGCTGAGTGAGGAAGTGTCCAGTTGAAAAAAGAAGGCGTGAAGGATCTCGGCTTTTATGTGGTCGTCATTTTGCTGGTGCTGGGCAGCATCTGGCTGATCATGGAGCTGACGCAGCCCGCGAAGATCAGCTACCGAAGCATTGTGCAATATTTCCGGCAGGAGAAGGTGCGGGAGTTTTCCATCGAGGGAGACACCCTCCATTTGCTGTTGGAAGACAACGGAAGGACCGTCGAGGTGGCGTGCGACCTCTACAGTGTGGATTATTTTCGCGATGACCTGTGGGACCTCATCCAGGAGCAGGATGAGAAGGGCATTTTTAAGGATTACGACCTCGACAAGGGGTTCGTGCCGCCCTGGTGGCTGATGATCCTGCCCTATGTGCTTGTCATCGTGGTCTTCTTTGTGCTGTGGTATTTTATGTTCAACCGGGGGGCCGGCGGCGACAACAAGGCCATGCGGTTCGGGCGCGCGCGCACGCGGCTCGGCAGCGACGAAAAGAAAAAGGTCACGTTTGCCGACGTGGCCGGCGCCGACGAGGAGAAGGAGGAGCTCAAAGAGATCGTCGAATTTTTGAGCCACCCCAAGCGCTTCATCGACATCGGCGCGCGCATCCCGAAGGGGGTGCTGCTGGTGGGGCCTCCGGGCACCGGCAAGACGCTGATCGCCCGCGCGGTGGCGGGGGAGGCCGGGGTGCCGTTCCTCTCCATCTCCGGCTCCGACTTCGTGGAGCTCTATGTCGGCGTGGGCGCGTCGCGCGTGCGCGACCTGTTTGAACAGGCCAAAAAGACGTCCCCGTCCATCGTGTTCATCGACGAGATCGACGCGGTGGGCCGGCACCGCGGCGCCGGCATGGGCGGCGGGCACGACGAGCGCGAGCAGACATTAAACCAGCTCCTCGTCGAGATGGACGGCTTCGGCAACAACGAGGGCGTCATCGTGGTCGCCGCCACAAACCGCCCGGACATCTTAGACCCGGCGCTGCTGCGCCCCGGGCGCTTCGACCGGCAGGTCTTTGTCGGGATGCCGGACATCAAGGGCCGCGAGGCCATTTTGAAGGTGCACGCCCGCGGCAAGCCGCTGGACAGGGACGTGAGCCTCGGGAACCTGGCCAAGACGACGCCCGGCTTTACGGGCGCCGATCTCGAAAACCTGCTGAACGAGGCGGCGCTGCTGGCGGCCCGCCGCACGAAGAAGGTCATCGGAAACGACGAATTGCAGGACTCCATGATCAAGGTGATTGCCGGGCCGGAGAAGAAATCCAAAGTCATCTCAGAAAAAGAGCGCCGGCTGACCGCGTATCATGAGGCCGGGCACGCGGTGGTGAGCCGCAATTTGAAGACGCAGGATCCGATCCACCACATCACAATCATCCCCCGGGGCCGGGCGGGCGGCATGACGATCTCACTGCCCCAGGAGGACAAATCCTACGCCTCAAAGAGCGAGATGAGCGAAGACATCATCGTCTTCATGGGCGGCCGGGCGGCCGAACATCTCGTGCTGGACGACATCTCAACAGGCGCCTCCAACGACATCGAACGCGCGACGAAGCTCGCGCGCAACATGGTGGTCAAGTACGGCATGAGCGACAAGATCGGGCCGATCAGCTTCGCCGCCGAGCACGAGGAGGTCTTCCTGGGCCGCGATTTTGCGCACACCCGCAACTATTCCGAACAAGTAGCGGCCGAGATCGACGAGGAGATCAAGTCATTCATCGCCACCGCGTACGAGAAGTGCGAGGAGATCTTAAAATCCAACCTGCCGATGCTCCACAAGATCGCGAACTACCTGCTGGAGCACGAAACAATGGACGGCGACAC
>JAIRTA010000046.1 GCA_031255175.1 Oscillospiraceae bacterium
GACATCAACAAGGTTCCGTCGATACGCCGCAACCCAACCATAGCGGACGTGTTCAGTCGTCTTGAATACGCCGAGCGCCAAGGCAGCGGATTGAAGAGGATACGGGAAGAGACATCAAACCTTTATGGCTACACGGACGACTACGCGCCGAAGTTCGAATCAACGCCGACGACGTTTTTCGTGATTTTGAGAAACATGAATTATGGCGACTTGGACGGTGCTACCAACCAAGTTACCGTCCAAGATAACAACCAAGATGAAAGGCTCAGATCGCTCCTTGAATTTTGCGCAATCGCCAGAACAAGAGATGAGATGCAGCATCATCTCGGAATCACGAATAGAGGGTATTTCAGGACTAACATTTTGAAGCCGCTACTGGAGTCCGGGCGGCTTGTGATGACCGTCCCTGACAAGCCGAATAGCCGCAATCAGAAATACGTGAGAGCAAGGTCATGATTCTGCCAACTGTCCGCGATAAGCGGTTCATCCTTATCCGCAGGGGCGGCACGATGACAGACGAGACCCACCGAATACTTGCTCTTTGGGCGGCTGATTACGCCGAACACGTCCTGCCGATATTTGAAGCGGTACGCCCTGACGATGACCGCCCGCGGCTTGCGACTTATCACCGCCGCTGTTCGTTCAAGTCACTGCCGCGCATGAGTTTTCGACGAAAATTTTTGCCCCATTTTTGCCCCATTTATTTCTTCCGAGGTCGTACGAGTGCATACGAAAACGTACGAAAGCGCGCCCCCTCTTGCGCTTTGCCGTGAAATGTGTTATAATACTTTCGTCGTACGGGGAAGCCTTTGGTTTCAAGGCTTTGCGGCAAAGGCGTTGCGGGGTCTTGGTGCTGAAGGCGGACACAATCCGCTCTCCATGCCCATATATGCGGGTGTAGTTCAATGGTAGAATCCCAGCCTTCCAAGCTGGTCGTGTGGGTTCGATTCCCATCACCCGCTCCACGCCGCCGCGGGCCGCGCCGTGGCCGTTTTGCGGCGGGTATTTGCGTTTCGGGTTTTGTTGCGCATACGCCCCGGCGGCGCTCCGGGGCGTGTCTTTGTTCTATGGGCGCCAGTAGCTCAGTTGGATAGAGCAACGGCCTTCTAAGCCGTGGGTCAGGGGTTCGAATCCCTTCTGGCGTGCCAAAACCTGCCGATTTTACAAAATCGGCGGGGCGTTCGTGACCATCGCAAGTCTCCCGAAGACGCAAAGGAGTCCGCTGAGGTAAGCCTCGGCGGGCTCCTTTAGGCATCCGCCGCGGCGGAGCGCGGGGCGGGCATTTGAAACTTTCCCCTTGAAAAACGCGGGTTCGCTGTGTATAATGGACGTGAGCGCGGGACGCCCGCGCTTGTCGTTGTGCGGCTTGCGGGCCGGAAACGCTTGGTTCTCTCTGAGGCTATATGAAATGGAGGGACTGCTGTGCTCACAGCAATCGCCGGGATCAACTGGGGTGATGAGGGCAAGGGACGCATGGTAGATCTGCTGTCGCAGGATTACGGCGTCATTGTCCGCTATCAGGGGGGTAATAACGCCGGACATACCGTGATCAACGAGCGCGGGAAATTTATTTTGAATTTGCTGCCATCCGGCATTCTGCGGGAGGACACCGTGAATGTCATGGGCACCGGCATGGTGATCGATCTGGCGCATCTCTGCGGAGAAATCGACGAACTGGGCCGGCATGGCGTGTCCGTCACGCCGGAGCAACTCAAAATCAGCGACCGGGCCGTGATCTGCTTCCCCTACCACGGGGCGCAAGACGTCCTGGAGGAGGAGCGGCTGGGCGACAAAAAATTCGGCTCCACCCGCAGGGGCATCGCGCCGGTATACGCCGACAAATACATGAAGAAAGCCATCCGCGTGGGCGATCTGCTCTGCCCCGACACCTGGCGGGAGAGGCTGACGGACATCCTGTCGTGGAAGAATCTCACGCTGGCCGGCGGTTACGGCAGCGGCGAGGTCACGGCAGACGAGTGCCTGCGCTGGCTGGAGACATACGGCCGACGCCTCGCACCCTTTGTCTGCGACACGACGCATTACCTGACGGACGCCGTCGCGCGCGGGGAGAACATTCTCTTTGAGGCGCAGCTCGGCGCGCTCAGAGACATCGACTTCGGCATCTACCCCTACACCACATCTTCGCAGACCCTGGCCGCTTACGCGCCCACCGGCGCGGGCATCCCGGCCGCCAAACTCGACTGCACGGTCGGCGTCATGAAGGCGTACTCGAGCTGTGTGGGCGAGGGCCCCTTTACGGTGGAGATGTTTGGGGACGAGGCGGCGCGCCTGCGGGAGGCGGGCGAGGAGTACGGCGCCGCCACCGGGCGGCCGCGGCGGGTGGGCGCGTTCGACGCCGTTGCCTCCCGCTACGGGGTGACCATCCAGGGCGCCGACTGCCTGGCGCTCACCAAACTCGACGTTCTTTCATATTTGGAAAAAATTCCCATTTGCACGGCCTATGAGATCGACGGGACGCGGACCACGGAGTTTCCCGTGGGGCAGCGCCTTGTGAGAGCCCGGCCCGTGTACGATTATATGGACGGTTTTCGAACGGACATCTCCGCCTGCCGCGACATCCGCGACCTGCCGAAGGAGGCGGTGGCCTATGTGCGCCGGCTGGAGGAGGCCGTGGGCTGTCCCATCCGGTATCTGTCCGTCGGGCCGGCCCGCGGCGATTACATCGCCATCGGCTGACGGCGGCGGTTTGCGTTGAAGAAGGAAGAGGGAGGCGCCTATGTGCGGGATCATCGGATATGTCGGAACCGAAGATACGGTTCCCATTATCCTTGAGGGACTCAAAAAGCTGGAATACCGGGGCTACGACTCGGCGGGCCTCGCGATATTGGACCGGGGCGCGGTCTCCGTCGTCAAACAGAAGGGCCGCCTCACGGCGCTGGAGGAGGCGCTGCGGCAAAATCCATTGACCGGGCATATCGGCATCGGGCATACGCGGTGGGCGACGCACGGGGAACCGTCGGACACAAATTCCCACCCGCATCTCGGCAGCCAGCGGAAGATCGCCATAGTCCACAACGGGATCATCGAAAACCATCGGTACCTGCGCGAGACGCTGGAGCGCAAAGGGGTGGTGTTCCACTCCGAGACAGACAGCGAGATTGTGGCGCAGCTTGCCGAATACTATCACCGCGGCGACATCATGGACACCGTGATCCGGGTGACCAACGCCCTGGAGGGGTCTTACGCGCTGGGGTTTTTGTGCGCCGACGACCCCGACAAGCTGATCGCCGTGCGAAAGGACAACCCGCTGATCATCGGGCTCTCCGACGGGGGCAACTTCATCGCCTCCGACGTCCCGGCCGTCCTGAAGCACACAAACAAGATCTGTTATCTTGAGGACCGGGAGATCGCCGTGCTCGAGAAAGACCGCGTCACCTTCTATAGCCGGGACAGGGAAGTGATCCACAAGACGCCGGAGACGATCTCCTGGAATTTTGAGAGCGCCGAAAAGGGCGGTTATAAGCACTTCATGTTCAAAGAGATCATGGAACAGCCCCGGGTGCTGCGGGACACCATCCGCTCCGCGCTGCCGGGCGGCACGAACCACGCGGTCATCGAGGCGCTGGACATCGGGCGGTACAGTCAGATCTTTTTTACGGCCTGCGGCTCGGCCTACAACGTGAGCATGGTGGGGAAATACGTGCTGGAACGGCTCTGCCGCTTTCCCGTCACGGCGGATCTCGCCAGTGAGTTTCGCTACCGCGACGCGGTGATCGATGCCCGCACACTGGTGATTGTCATCAGCCAGTCGGGGGAGACCGCCGACAGCATCGCGGCGCTGCGCGAGGCCAAGCGCAAGGGGGCCGACACGCTGGCCATTGTCAATGTCGTCGGCAGCACGATCGCCAAAGAGGCGGACCACACGGTCTACACGATGGCCGGCCCGGAGATCGCCGTGGCGACGACCAAGGCCTTCAGCGCCCAGCTTGCGCTGCTGTATCTGCTGGCTGTCCGCTTTGCCCGGGGGCTCGGCCGTGTCACACCGCCGGAGGAGGCGGCTCTGCTGGCCGATTTGGAGGAACTGCCGGACCAGGCGGAGGCCCTGTTTGCCCACGTGGACCGGATCCAGCAATACGCCGCCACCTGTTTCAACTGCAAGAGCATCTTTTTCATCGGGCGCAATGTGGACTACGCCATTGCGCTGGAGGGTTCGCTGAAACTGAAAGAGATCTCCTATATTCATTCCGAGGCTTACGCGGGCGGAGAACTGAAACACGGGACCATCTCGCTCATCGAGGAGGGCACGCTGGTGGTGGCGATCGCCTGCACCGAGCGGCTCTACGGCAAGACCGCGAGCAATGTGGAGCAGGTCCTCAGCCGGGGCGCGCGGGTGCTGTTTCTCACAAGCTCCGGGGAGACGGAAGAGACAGACTGCCTCTCACTGCTGCCCATCCGGCCCGTGAGCGAGTGGCTGGCGCCCTCTCTGTCCGTCATCTGGCTCCAGCTGTTCAGCTATTATGTGGCCGTCTACAAGGGCTGTGACATCGACAAACCCAGGAATCTCGCCAAGAGCGTCACGGTGGAGTGAACGGATCCGCCGGCGGCGGCATCTCATCCACCGGGAAAGGATCGGACATTGAACAGAAGCGATAAGCCGAGGGAGGAATGCGCGGTGTTCGGCGCCAGCCTGTTTGTGCAGGAGGCGGCCGGTCTCACCTACAACGGGCTGCTGTCGATGCAGCACAGAGGGCAGGAGGGCACAGGCATTGCCGTGCTCTCGGGCAGTAACATTGTCTGCCACAAAGACACCGGGCTTGTCAATGAGGTGTTTACGCGCGAGAACTTGGGGAAGATCCACAAGAGCAAGCTGGCCGTGGGGCACAACCGTTACTCCACCACCGGCCGGAGCGCTCACATCAATTTGCAGCCGTTTGTGACGGAATACCTGACAGGGCGCATTGCCGCCGTCCACAACGGCAACGTCACAAATGCCGGAAAGATCAAACGGCAGCTCATGGCGCGGGGGCTGAATTTCAACGCCACCAGCGACACCGAGGTCATTGCCTCTCTCATCGCCTACCACTGTATGCGGGAAAAAGACGCCCTCAAGGGGGTCATCCGGGCCGCGGACGAGCTGGAGGGCGCGTTCACGCTGATCATCCTCAGCAGCGAAAAAAAACTGATTGCCGTGCGGGATGGCTCCGGATACCGCCCGCTTTGCATCGGGCGCGGCCCCGCGGGCCTGGTTGTCGCGTCGGAAAGCTGCGCGCTGGACAGCTGCGGTTTCCGTTTTGTGCGCGATGTGCGCCCCGGGGAGGTCGTCGTCATCGAAAACGGCGAGATCATCTTCGAAGAGGTGATCTTGGAAAAGAAAGACCCGAGCAGCGGGTTGTGCATCTTCGAATACGTCTACTTTGCGCGCCCGGACTCCAACATCGACGGCCTCAGCGTATATGAGGCGCGTTACAACATGGGGCGGATGCTCGCCCGGGAACACCCCGTGACGGCGGACGCCGTCTGCGGCGTGCCCGACAGCGGCCTTGAGGCCGCAATCGGCTACGCGAGTGAGAGCGGTCTGCCGCTTGTCTCCGGGTTTGTCAAAAACCGTTATATCGGGCGCAGCTTTATCTTTCCCACGCAGTCGGAACGCGAGAGCGCCGTCAAGATGAAACTGAACCCCCTGCGGGCCAATTTGCAGGGGAAGAGCATCGTGCTGGTGGACGATTCCATCGTCCGGGGCACAACCAGCGAGAAGATCGTCACTGCGCTGAAACAGGCGGGCGCGCGCGAGGTCCACATGCGCATCTCGTCGCCGCCGTTTCGGTATGCCTGCTACTTTGGCACGGACATCGACACGGAAGAAAATCTCATAGCGAACAAGATGGAGTTGGCCGCCATCAGAGATAAGATCGGCGCGGACAGCCTGGGTTATATCAGCATCGGGGGCCTGAAAGCCGCCTGCGAGAAGGCCGCGCTGCCGTTTTGCACCAAGTGCTTCACAGGCCACGGACAAAAA
Organism: Oscillospiraceae bacterium; assembly: GCA_031255175.1. GTDB lineage: Bacteria > Bacillota > Clostridia > Oscillospirales > UBA929 > JAIRTA01. The sequence goes on from JAIRTA010000046.1 coordinate 5,978, forward strand.
GAGAGATAGGCCGCGCCGCGGCCAAGGCCGGCGCGGCGTGGGATAAAGCGGATGGAGGAAAAAGCATGACGACTGCATATCTGCTGCTGGAAAACGGCATGGTGTTTGAGGGAGAGGCGTTCGGCTGTCGGGGGAGCGCCCTGGGTGAGGTGGTGTTCACCACCGGCATGACAGGGTATTTGGAGACATTGACCGACAAGAGTTATTACGGGCAGATCATTGTTCAGACGTTCCCCCTAATCGGCAACTACGGCGTCATTCCTTCCGATTTCGAAACCGACCCCACGCGCGGGCGTCTTGTGCATGCGAAAGCCTATGTTGTGAAGAACTGGTGTCGGACGCCTTCTAATTTCAGGAGTGAGGGCGATCTTGACACTTTTTTGAAATCGCAAAATATCATCGGCTTGCACGGCATCGACACGCGCGCGCTCACAAAGGTCATTCGGGAGAGCGGCGTGATGAACGGCGCCGTGACGGACGACCCGTCGTCTGTCGACGCGGAGGCGCTGCGCGCCCACCGGGTGCGGGACGCGGTGGCGAACGTCTCCACCGACACCGTTCTCCATTTCCCCTGTGAGGCGGGCCGGTACAAGGTGGCCCTGGTAGATTATGGGTTAAAGGAGAACATCCGCCGGGAGCTGACGCGGCGCGGGTGCGATGTGTGGATCTTCCCCCACAACGCCTCCGCGCGGGACATCCTTGCCGTTGAGCCGGACGGCGTCATGCTCTCAAACGGACCCGGCGACCCGGCCGACAACCCGGCGGAGATCGAAACGCTGCGTGAGCTGATGCAAACCGGCCGCCCCATCTTCGGCATCTGCCTGGGGCATCAGCTTCTGGCCCTGGCCAGCGGCTTTCGGACGGAAAAACTCAAATTCGGCCACCGCGGCGCCAACCAGCCGGTGAAGGATCTGACGACGGGCCTTGTGTACATCACGAGCCAAAATCACGGCTACGCCGTCGTCCGCGGCAGCGTCGACCCGGCCGTGGCCCGGGAGTTCTTTGTCAACGTCAACGACAACACCTGCGAGGGCCTCTCCTATGTGAACGCCCCGGTGTTTTCGGCGCAGTTCCACCCGGAGGCCTGCGGCGGCCCGCTCGATACGGGGTTCCTGTTTGACAGGTTCCTGCGTATGATGGCGCCGGCGCCTCTGAAAGGAGAGTGAGTGAACATGCCACTGGATCCGAGTATTCAAAAAGTCCTGGTCATCGGGTCGGGGCCGATCGTCATCGGTCAGGCCGCCGAGTTTGACTACGCCGGCACGCAGGCGTGCCGGGCGCTGAAGGCCGACGGCATCGAGATTGTGCTGATCAACTCGAACCCGGCCACGATCATGACGGACAACGCTATGGCGGACAAAATCTATATCGAACCGCTCACACTGACGACGGTCAAGCGGATCATCGAAAAGGAACGGCCGGACAGCATTCTGTCGGGCCTCGGCGGGCAGACGGGCCTCACGCTGTGTATGCAGCTCGCCCGGGACGGTTTTCTGGACCGCATGGGCGTGCGGCTGCTCGGCTCTTCCCCCGAGACGATCGACCGGGCGGAGGACAGGCGGATGTTTAAGGACACAATGGAGAGCATCGGCCAGCCGCTCATCCCGTCCGACGTTGTGCAGGATGTGGAGGCGGCTGTCCGCCTCGCGGAGACAATCGGCTACCCCGTGATCATCCGGCCCGCGTTCACACTGGGCGGCACCGGGGGCGGCATCGCCGCCAACGAACGTGAACTCCGGGAGATCGCGCGGGGCGGGCTGTCACTCTCTCCGATCCGTCAGATTTTGATCGAGAAATCGGTGGCGGGCTGGAAGGAGATCGAGTTTGAGGTGATGCGCGACCGCGTGGGCAACGCCATTGCCGTCTGCTCTATGGAAAATTTCGACCCCGTCGGCATCCACACGGGCGACAGCATCGTCATCGCGCCCGCCGTCACCCTCTCCGACAAAGAATATCAGATGCTCCGCCGGGCGGCGCTCAATATCATCCACGCGCTGGGCGTCGAGGGCGGCTGCAACTGTCAGTTTGCGCTAAACCCCGATTCCTTTGAGTACGCGGTGATCGAGGTGAACCCGCGTGTGTCCCGTTCGTCGGCGCTGGCGTCGAAGGCGACGGGCTACCCCATTGCCAAGGTCGCGACCAAGATCGCGATCGGGTATACGCTGGATGAGATCGTAAACGCCGTCACGGGCACCACCTACGCCGCCTTTGAGCCGACGGTGGACTATGTGGCCGTCAAGTTCCCCAAGTGGCCCTTCGACAAATTTGTCTACGCGAAAAAAGAACTCGGCACCCAGATGAAGGCCACCGGCGAGGTCATGTCCATTGCCGACACCTTCGAGCTCGCCATCATGAAGGCCGTGCGCGGCGTCATCATCGGCACGGAGACGCTGTCGCTGCCGCATCTTGCCGCAAAGAGCGACGATGAGATCCGCGACGTGCTGTGCCGCGCCACGGACGAGCGGCTCTTTGCGGTCTGCGAGGCGCTGTCGAGAGGTTTTGCCACAGACGAGATCTTCGCGCTCACAAAGATCGACCGCTGGTTTCTCGCCAAGCTGCAAAATGTGGTGCGCTTCGCGCATGCGCTGCCGGACGAGCCCCTCACACCCGCGCGTTACGCGCAGGCCAAGCGGCTCGGTTTTACCGACCGGGCGATCGAATCCCTCTCCGGCGCCAAGCCGCCGTGCGAGCTGCGGCCCGTGTTTAAGATGGTGGACACCTGCGGCGGGGAGTTCGCGGCCGAGACGCCCTATTTTTACAGCCTTTACGGCGCAAAGGAGAGCGGCGCGGAGGACGAGGCGCTGGAGCTGGTTGAAAAGAGCGGCCGGCCCCGGATCTTGGTGTTGGGTTCCGGGCCCATCCGCATCGGCCAGGGGATCGAATTTGACTACGCCGGCGTGCACTGCGTCTGGTCGCTGAAAGAGATGGGTTACGACGTTGTGGTCGTGAACAACAACCCGGAGACGGTGTCCACCGATTTTGACACCGCCGACCGGCTGTATTTTGAGCCGCTGCACATCGAGGACGTGATGCACGTCATCGAGATCGAACGGCCCGAGGGCGTGATCGTCGCCTTCGGCGGCGGCACGGCCATCAAACTGGCGCGCGAGCTGCACGCCCGGGGCGTGAAGATCATCGGCACCTCCGGCGAGAGCATCGACGTCTGTGAGGACAGGGAGCGGTTCGACGCGCTGCTGGAGTCGCTCAACGTCCGCCGGCCCCAGGGCTGCGCCGTGCAGACGGCCGAAGAGGCGCTGACCGCCGCCGAGCGTCTGGGGTTCCCGGTGCTCATGCGGCCATCCTATGTGCTGGGCGGGCAGAACATGATCATCGCCTTCGCCCGGGAGGACATTCTCGAATACATGGAAATCATTCTTCGCCAGCAGCAGACGGGCCCTGTCTTGATCGACAAATACCTGAGCGGCCGGGAGATCGAGGTGGACGCCATCTGCGACGGCGAGCACATTCTGATCCCCGGCGTCATGGAGCACATCGAGCGCACCGGCATCCACTCCGGCGACAGCATCGCCGTCTACCCCGCCACACACATCGACGACGACATGGCGGAGCGCATCATGGCGGTCACAAAGAAGATCTGCACCGCCCTGCAAGTGTCGGGCCTTGTCAACCTGCAATATGTCATCGCGGGGGGCGAGATCGCCGTCATCGAGGTGAACCCCCGGGCCTCCCGCACGGTCCCGTACATCAGCAAGGTGACGGGCATCCCCATGTGCGACCTGTCCACGCGGGTGAGTTTGGGCGGAAAGCTGCGCGATCTGGGTTACGAGGAGGGCATTGCCCCGCTTCCGCCCTATACCGCGGTGAAGGTTCCGGTGTTTTCGTTCGAAAAGCTCACGGACCTCGACACCCAGCTCGGCCCCGAGATGAAATCCACGGGCGAGGTCCTTGGAATTGGAAAAAATTTACAAGAAGCGCTCTTCAAGGGGCTTGTGGCGGCGGGCTACAACATGCGCAAAGACGGCGGCGTCTTCATCACGGTGCGCGACACGGACAAGGGTGAGGTGACAGACCTCGCGAAGAAGTTTGAGAGCATGGGCTTTCCGCTCTATGCCACGGCGGGCACGGCGGCCGTGCTGAGCCGCGCGGGCCTCGGGGTGACGGTGGTGCAAAAGATCCACGACTCCCCGGACGAGAATTCCCTGACGCTGCTCGAAAGCGGCCAAATCAACTATATCATCTCCACCTCCGCAAAGGGGCGCAACCCCGCGAAAGACAGCGTGCGGATCCGGCGGAAGGCCTGTCTGCTGGGCATCCCGTGTCTCACAAGCCTCGACACCGCCCACGCAATGGCCGACAGTCTGCTCAGCCGTTACAACGAGAGCAACACCGAGCTGGTGGACATCAACAGTATGCGCGGCGAGCGGCTGGCGCTGCCGTTTACAAAGATGCACGGCTGCGGCAACGACTATATTTATATCGACTGCTTCGATCGGGTGATCAATTCCCCCGAGTCGCTCTCGGTCTTCCTGTCCGACCGGCATTTCGGCGTCGGGAGCGACGGGGTGGTGCTGATTCTCCGCTCCAAAGTGGCCGACGCGCGGATGCGGATGTTCAACCTGGACGGCAGCGAGGGGCGGATGTGCGGCAACGCGATCCGCTGCGTCGCGAAATATCTCTACGACAACCGGGTTGTCCGCAAGAAGCGCATGACGATCGAGACGCTGAGCGGCATCAAAGAACTCTTCCTCACCACACAAAACGCGCTGGTGAGCTCGGTGCGGGTGGACATGGGGAAGGCGGAACTGCAAACCGGGCAGATTCCGGTGGATCTCCCCGGCGACACTGTTGTCGCGCGCCCGGTGGAGATCGCCGGCGGCCGCTATACGATCACCTGCGTCTCAATGGGCAACCCGCACTGCGTCATATTTTGCGAGGAACCGGACGCCCTCGACCTGCGCACTTTGGGGCCGAAGTTTGAGATGAGCCCGCTGTTTCCGGAACGCGTCAATACGGAGTTTATCCAGATCATCGACAATCACACGATCAAGATGCGCGTCTGGGAGCGCGGCAGCGGCGAAACGCTCGCCTGCGGCACCGGCGCCTGCGCCGCCGTTGTGGCCTCCGTGCTAAACGGCCACTGCGACAAGGGCGCGGACATCCGCGTGATCCTCACCGGCGGAGAACTGACCGTTCGCTACACGGACGAGGGCGTCTTTATGACCGGCAGTTGCGCGAAGGTCTTCGAAGGCGTGGTGTGGATCTGAATGAGGGAGGGGAATGTGCTGGAAATCGTCGCGCGGCGCGGCGGCGTACAATATGTAAAATAATGTAAAATCTATCGCCTGTGGACTTCTGAAATTCCACTTTACAAACGCGCGCGAATATAGTATACTGTTATAGTCGTGCGGAAGTTCCGAGGGAATTCCAAGGGCTGACGCGCGCACCTCGGGGTGTGGCACAGGTGGTAGTGTGCTTGGTTCGGGACCAAGAGGCCGTGGGTTCGAGTCCCACCACTCCGACCATCAACAAATCAACCCCCGACAAAATTTTGTCGGGGGTTGATTTGTTTGCGTACTTCGAGGGGAGGGGCACGGTGAAGCGCAAGGCGGCCGCCGTCGTGCCGTGAGGGTATGTGCTGGCGGTCAATATGAAACGGAGGGAGATTGATCATGTATTATTCCACAACATACCCGTCGCCCGTGGGCCTGCTCACGCTGGCGAGTGACGGAGACAGCCTTGTCGGCCTGTGGATTGAGGGGCAAAAGTACCACGGCGGCACCCTGCCCGGGGCGACGACGGAAAAAGACAACGTGCCGGTGTTTGACATGGCAAAAGGCTGGCTGGACAGATATTTTGCCGGAGAGCAGCCGGGCATCGCACAACTGCCCTTGGCCCCGATGGGCAGTGATTTTCGCAAGAGGGTGTGGGATATGCTGTGTAAAATCCCATATGGCGAAGTGACCACCTACGGGGAGATTGCGAACAGGGTGGCCGCGGCCATGAACAAAGAGAGTATGTCGAGCCGGGCCGTCGGCGGGGCCGTCGGGCACAACCCTGTTTCTATCATCATCCCCTGCCACCGGGTTGTCGGCGCCAACGGCAGCTTGACGGGATATGCCGGCGGCCTTGCCGTAAAGACAAAACTTCTCGCATTGGAGGGCGCGCCTCTCTCCGGCCTGTTTGCGCCCCGACACGGCGCCGCCCGCTAAAAAAAGCGGGCCGTTCTCTTTTGCAGCGCCGGCGCCAGCACGGTGCAGGCGGCCACCGCCACCAGCCCGTTGAAGCCGCTCACCAGCGCCTTGGCGCCCACCACCACCCACACGCCGGGCCACGGCAGACCGTACACAAAGCGCTGCATCACAGCCGTCTTCAGCAGGTACAGCACAATATACACCAGCTGCCCCGCCGCGCCCGCCGCCAGCGCCCGCGGCACCGCGGGCAGCCGCCGCAGCACCCTCGTGGCCGGCAGGCCGGCCACCCAGCCCATAGCGAACTTGGTGATAAACGTAATCCAAAATTCAGAAAAATACAGCGGGTTCGTAAAGTCATACAGCATCGAGCCGATACCCGCCGAGAGCCCGCCTATCATCGGCCCAAACAGCACGCCCGCCAGCAGGCACATAATATTGCCCAAATGGATGCGCGTGTTGTCCCCAAACGACACCGGGATGGGAATGGAGATATACGAGAGCGCAAACACCAGCGCCGAAAACACGCCGATCAGCACCAGCGTCTGCACCTTGTTCCTGCTACTGCTCTGCACCATAAAAACGCCCCCATGCCTGAAAAATCGGGCGGGCCGCCGCCCGTGTATCGCAGTATACATCACAAATGAACCCATTTGCATGCTCGGATTTGTATGCTCAGAGCATCTTGTTTTTGCTATCAATTTTTCTGTTCAATGCCTCGGTTATTACAATTTTTACCATTAATATTGTTCCGATGAATATTGGGAAGATATTAAAATTTATATGCGTGGCCAACCATCCAAAAAACGGAGGCATTAAAGTGGTGCCGATATACGCGCTCGCCATTTGTATTCCCATGATTGCCTGTGAATGTTCTTCGCCGAAATTCTGCGGCGTTTCGTGCAGTAAGCTCGGATAAATCGGGGCGCAACCAAGACCTATCATAAAAAGGCCGGGCAATAATGTGCTGTTGCCAAACGGTAAGAGCAAAACGAGAATCCCGATTCCAATTATTATCTGCCCCAGACGGACCATTTGCCGGTTGGTCAATTTCATGGTGGCAAAACCTGATATAAAGCGGCCTGAAGTGATGCCGATATAATATAACGCTATCCATTGGGCGGCAATTTCCGGCGATATGTTTTTGGCCATTACCAGATAGCTGCTGCCCCATAATCCTGTTACCGTTTCGATTGCACAGTAGCAAAAAAATGCGATGAGAATGTGTTTGACTCCAGCTATGCGAAACAATTGTTTGAAATTCATTTTATTTTGTTGTGCCGAAGTTTTTTGCGCATTGTTATTTTTCCATAGAGGCAATGACGCGAACAGCACCGCGACAAGACAAAATTGTATGATGCCAACAGTCCTGTATCCCAAAGCCCATGAATTTCTATTTATTAAAAAAGCCGACATGATTATCGGGCCGAGAGAAGCGCCAATGCCCCAGAAACAGTGGAGCCAGCTCATGTGTCTCGCCTTGTAGTGCAGCGCCACATAATGATTCAATGCGGCGTCAATAGAACCGGCGCCCAAACCCAATGGAATGGAACAAAGGCATAACATCAAAAAAACGCGGGAAAATGAAAATCCGACAAGAGCGGCGGCGGTCATCAGAACGCTGACGGATGTGACTATGCCGGTTCCAAATCGTTTGATGATTCTTTCGCTGAATATGCTGGAGATGACCGTCCCCCCGGCAATGATTATAGAGATCAATCCGGCGTAATGTAACGGAACATCCAATAAATTATACATCGAAGGCCACGCGGAACCAAACAGCGAATCCGGCAAACCTAAACTGATAAATGAAAGGTAAATTATCATTAAAAGCAACAATGTAATCGCATACTCCTCGGCGTCATTTTGTGTTATCATCACATTCTACCATCGGCCGCCGCGAAAGTCAAGGCCAAAGTAAAACAATATTTACGCCGCTCTTAGAGCGCGAAAAGCGGCGGCGGACCGCGCCGCCGCCGCATCTGTTATATTTCTATTTCCCGCGTTCGCTTTTTCTGCGGCGGGTCGGTTTGCCGCGCTATCTGTTCGGCGGCTTTGCGGGTCATCGCCCCCCTCCCGGCTGCGCCGCCTCAAACCGCTGCGGAGGGGCAGGCCGCCATGCCGCAATCGCGGCGAATTGGGCTCCGCCCTTTACAGCATATATCCTCCGGGGTGCCTTTAGGCGGATGTTTGCCCTCCCCGAAAAAAGATTTGACAAACTATCGCCGTGGGGATATAATTGCAACACTCTTTGCAGCGGGCTGAAGATGCCGTCTATATGCTGGACATCCTCAGAGGGAGGTGGAAAAATGATGATGCGCGCTTATCCGGAGACCTATCTCGATGATGCGATGAACGCGCTGGGCGATATGTTCGATTATGTCGTGTACGACTGCGCTTACAACTTGGCGGAATTCTATTCGTTTTTCCTCGTCTCGGGCGTGGCGTACGCGTTCGGCAGGGGCGCGCCGAAGTATGTTGCCGGGTTGTCCGGCCCCGAATTGGCCGCTGCGGTTTTGTGGAAGACAAAAGGCGAACGCCCGCAGGCGGAACCCTCCGAAAACATCGACAAAAGCCCGGAATATTGGGCGGGCTGGATTTTGGCCTACTACCAGTGGTATACCGGGCGCAGCTTCGCGGAACTGAACGAACTGGGCATCACCACAGACCATCTGCTGAACATCTATCCCACGCTGCACGAAGCGGACGTCAGCAAGTTTGTCGCGTTGGCGGATGCGCTGATCGAAAAGAACGCCAGGGGCCGCGCCACAAAGCTGCAAACCATACGCAAGGCCGTCGGGCTGACGCAAAAGGCGCTCGCCAATGAGGCGGGTGTCACCTTGCGCATGATTCAGCTCTACGAACAGCGCAACAAAGACATCAACAAAGCGCAGGCTATCACCCTCGCGAGAATCGCGCGTGTGTTGGGATGCAGGATAGAGAGCCTGCTGGAAAGCGAACCGCATATTTCCTGATTTTGGAATTTGTACAGACAAAAACATGGGAGGGAGACAGAGATGACGGACCTCACCCGCATTCCCGGCATCGGCAAGAATATGGCACAGCATCTCATCGCCGCCGGATATCCGGACATCGCCTCGCTGAAGGGGCAAAATCCGGATGAGGTGTACGGCAAAGACTGCCTCGCGCAGGGCGTTGCGGTGGACCGCTGCGCGCTGTATTGCTATCGGCTGGCGGTGCATTACGCCGACCACGGCGGGGCGCTGCCCGCGGGCAAGCAAAACTGGTGGGACTGGAAAGACTGAGACGCCGCCGCATCCGTCAAAATTGCCGCGCAAAAATCCGCCCTTGCGGGCGGATTTTTATGTCTTCTTTTTATGTCTTTTTTATCTCTTCCCAGGCCGACGGCTTCAGCGGAACAGGTCGAGGAATCTTGTCCAGAGGTTTGTCTTTGGCGCGGGCGTGGGCGGCGCGGGCGCGGGGGCCGGGGGTTCGATTTTTTCCGTCGTCATCACAAACTGGACGGAGAGAACGCCGGTGTTCCGGGGCGAGAGGAAGGAGCCGGGCGTGAAATCCGAGGTGTCGTAACCGCTCACGGCCGAGGCAATCTCCGCTTCGATGCGGTCGGGGATCTCCTGTGTGGTGTCGCGCAGGGCTTCGAGGCCGTCGCGTAGTTCGTTCGCGCCGTCCGAGAGCGCCGCCGCGCCGCCCGCCGCGTCCTTGACGCCGGCGTTCAGCGCCGCGCAGGCGCGGGTGAGCTCCGTGACGCCGCCCGTGTAGGCCGCGAGCCCCGCGTGAAAGGCCGCGTAACGCGCGTGCAGCGCGGTCAGCCCCGCCGTGAGCTGCGTCAGGGCGGCGGCGGACGCGTCGCCGCCCCCGGAGAGCCCTTGGGCCGCCGCCGCCAACTCCGACAGCGAGCCGGACAGCGCGCCCAGATGGCCGGAGAGCGTGTCCAGGGTGCCGCCGACGGTGTCGAACGCGGGCTTTACGGCCCGGTAGGTCTCCCGCACGGCGGCCGCCGCGGCGTAGTAGGCGGAGAGGCGGTCGAGCAGGGCCTTTTCGCCGGGGTTCGCGGCGTAGAGCCGCGCGAGCGCGGCCTCGTCCACGGCCTCTTCCGGAATGGCCGCCACCGCCGCTTCGAGCGGCTCGCGGGCCGCCGCGAAGCCGGTTCGCAGGGCGTCGAACCCCTCCGTCACGCCGTCCAGCCCGGCGGAGAGTTGCGTCAGCGCCGCCGGAAGCTGCGACAATTCTTCAAAGCCGACGGCGTCGGGGCCGTTTAGGGCGGCGGCGATGGTGTTCAGGGCGCCCGCGATCTCGGCGGAGCCGTCTGTGAGCGCGGCGGAGCCGCCGTCCAGGCGTGTGAGCCCCGCCGCGAAGTCGCCGACGCCCGCCCGGAGCGCCGAGGCGCCGGCGGCCAGTTCCCGAACGCCGTCCGACAACTGCCCGGCGCCGTCGCTGAGCGCGAGAACCGCGTCGGAGAGCGCGGTCAGGTCCTCCGCCATCGGGCCGGTGTCCGGCAGGTCGATGGGCAGGGAAAACGGCAGGGCGGTGAGTTCAATGCCGGACATGGAAAAATCTACCACATCCGCGAAGAGGGAGAGATGGGCGTCGGCGCCCGGCATGACGGTGTGCGTCACAATTTTGTTCCGCCCGGCGTTGGCGAGCGTCGCGCCGTCCGAAGAGATCCGCCGGCAGAGGGCGGTGTCGAGAGGAACGGAGATCTGGAGAAGATAGTTGTCGAAGAAATCACCCGGCGCGCCGGGGCCCGGCGCGGTGTCGATGCGGATTTCGAGGCGGCCGGACTGCCCGGCGAGCGCCTCCGGCGTCAGCGCCTTGCCGTCGAGGAGATAGGTGACGGTGATGACCCAGGGCAGACGCGGCTCGGAGAGCGTCCCCTTGTAGTAGAAATCGCCGACGGGGGCGGCGGCGGTCACAAGCCCCTCCTCCCGCGCTATGGCGCCGGTATCCGTAAGATTTTCAACGGAGGCGTACGCCCCGTGGTCGGAGACGCGGCCGGCCGCCGTGACGTGCAGGATGTTCACGGCGTAAACGTTTTGGACGTCGCCCGAGGCCGAGAGGACGGCGTAGATGACCTCCTCTTTGCCGCTCACGGCGCCGGCGGTTGCGGGCGGGGGTTCGGCGCCGGTGGCGCCGCCGTCCGGCGCGGCCCAGGCCGCCGCGGGGAGCAGTGCCAGTGCGGCGACAAGCAGCGCCGCGGCGGCGCTTCTGCCAATGTATCTCAAGTCAGTCACTCCTTGTGCAAAGTTTCTGCGTGCAAAGTTTCTGCGTGTAAAGTTTCTGCGTGTAAAGTTTCCGCGTCGGTATCCGCAAACACGGTGCGCAGCGTTGTTCGTTCGATGAATTTGTCAAACAGTGCGAGGAGAGCGGGGAGAAAGAGAAAGACCATCGCCATAGAGAGCAGGGCGCCCCGGCCCAGCAGCAGCCCCAGGTCCGACACGATGGGGTTGGACGAGGAGAACCAAAGCGTGAAGCCCGCGAGAGACAGGATGGTTCCGGAGAGGAGGATCGACCGGAAAGTCTCGCCCAGCGTCCGCTTCAGCGCGGCCTGTTTGGGCAGCCGCTTGCGGTGGAAGATATAGTGGTCGCTAAACAAAATGGCATAGTCCACCGTCGCGCCGAGCTGCACGGTGCTGAGGACGAGGTAGCCGATGTAGCACAGCGGCGTGCCGGTGAAGTACGGCACGGACAGGTTGAACCACACAGCGGCCTCGATGGTCAGCAACAGGAGAAAGGGCAGGCTGAGCGACCGAAACGTCAGCAGCAGCACAAGGAAGATCGCGGCGACCGCGATGGCGTTCACCCTGCCGTTGTCCTGTGTGATGATGGACTTCATGTCGTACAGACTGACGCTCTGCCCGAGCATGTGGAAGTCGTCGCCGTAGTGGGCGCGCGCCGTGTCGCGGATGTTTTCCACGGCGGCAAACGCGTCCTCACCCTCCTCCGGCGTATCGACGTAAAGGATGAGGCGGCTGTAGTCCTCCGAATAAAAACGGTCTGTGACGGACGGATCGAGAAAGGCGTCCGGGATCTCGGCGCCGACCGTCGCGGCGTAAGACACGACCGAGGTGACGTGCGGCAGGGCCGCGCAGGCGTCGCCCAGCACTTTTTCCCGGGCGACGTCGCCCCGCGGAACGAGCAGCACAACGGGGTTGAACCGCCCGAACGTCTCATCCACCGCCGCGCTGTCGCGCCCGTTGCGGCTGTTCTCGTTAAAACCGCCGAAGCCGTAGGTGAAGTCGCTGCGCCGCTGCGCGAGGAAGACGGGAACGAGGAGCAGCGCGACGAGAATGAGCGCGGGGGCGCGCAGTTTGGACAAAAACCGGCCGGGGTTCCGGCTCGACGGCAAAAAGGGCCGGTGTTTTGTCTTGTCGAGGAGCTTGTGACAGCACAGCGTCAGCGCGGGCAAAAACACCATGACGGAGAGAAAGCTGAGCACGATGCCCTTGGCGAGGTTGACGCCGAGGTCGGAACCGATGCGAAACCGCATAAACACAAGCGCCAGAAAGCCAAACAGCGTGGTGGCGGCGCTGGCGCCGACGGCGGGCAGCGCGCGCTTCATGGCCATGCGCATGGCCGCGTGGATGTCGTCCGTCTCCCGCCGGTACGTCTCGAAGCTGTGCAACAGGAAAATGGCATAGTCGAGAGAGACGGCCAACTGGAGGATCGGGCTGACGGCATTGGTGATGAACGAGATCTCGCCGAAGATGATGTTGGTTCCCATGTTGATGACAATCGAGACGCCGATGGCGCCGAGGAACAGCAGCGGTTCCAGCCACGAGCGCGTGGTGAGCAGCAGGATGATGAGGATGATGGGCACGAGGATGGCAATGGCGCGCGTCGTCTCGCTGCCTGTGAGCCGCTGCATCTCCGCGCGTCCGACCGCGTCGCCCGTCAGAGCGCCCGTCTCGCCGATGAGTGCGTAGATCGCCTCCGTGGCCGCCGTTTCGCCGCCCCGGCGGACCGAGAGAGAGAGGAGCGCGCTGCCGTCTTTGTAGTAGCTCTCCACCGTCGCGCGGTCGGCCGTCTCGAGCGGCTGCCTGATGTCAACAATGTCGTCGAGCCAGGTGACGTCGGAGACGCCTTCGATCTCACCCAGGCGCCGCTTGTACACGAGCGCCTCCTGGACGGAGACGTCCCGGAGCATGACCCGCGCGTTGGGCATAGCCTGCGTGAACGCGTCCTCCATGACGGACAGCGCTCTGGTGGAGGCCGCGTCCTGCGGCAGGTATTCGACGATATTAAAATTGACGTTGACGCCCAAAAACAAAAATACGCACACCAGAGCCGGCACGGCGAACAGAGCGATGACAAGCCTTTTGTGATCTGTGACAAATTTGGAAATAATTTCCATGTACAGGCTACACACCTTCCAAAAGAATGATATAAAAACAACACACTGTTGCGAAACCAGCATACTTGTATTATAATGGTCACAGTGTAGAACGGCAACCATCAATCGACGCGGAAATGTGCAGGGGACAACAGACAAAAATAAAGTGTCGGCTATCCGACACAAGAAAATGTAAAAAAAGTGTGAACAAACAGAGAGGGCGCGGTTTTATGGGCGACAGGGCGGACCGCCGTGTGAAGTACACCAAAATGGTATTGCAAGATGGGCTGATCAGGCTTCTGCGCACGACGCCGATCGACAAGATCACCGTCAAAAGCGTCTGCGAGGCGGCGGATGTCAACCGGAGTACGTTTTACGCGCACTACGAAGACCAGTACGACCTGCTCCGGCAGATTGAGCAGGACCTGCTGAAAGACATCCGCGCCTCGCTCGAGGGCTACAATTACGTGGAATATGAAGAAGAATCGTTTCAGACTATGGTCCGGATTTTTGAGTACGTCGTCGAAAACGCGGAGCTGTGCCGGGTGCTGCTGGGCGAAAACGGCGACCGTCTGGTTCAGCGGGAGATCATGGCGCTGGTGCAGCAGACCGGGATGCGCGCCTGGCGGGAGAAAAATCCGCTCAACGGCGAACTCGTGGAATATGCGCTGACCTTCGGCCTGAACGGAGGTCTCGGCATTGTGCAAAAGTGGCTCAGCGACGGCATGAAGCAGTCGGCCCGGGAGATCGCCGAGATGGTGATCAACCTCACCTATCGCGGGCTGTCGTCCTTTACCCCATGACGCGCCCGCCCCGCCGGACTATGTAAACCGCGGGCTCTCGGCCGCCGGGAAGCGCGGGCTTTCGGCGCGGGCGCCGGAGCGTCAAACCCCCGCCTGTTCGTGGCGGTATTTGTCCATCGAAATGCGAAACAGTTCCCCGCTGGAGGGCGGCGTGTAGGTGATGGCGTTGGCGCCGGCGGCGATGGTCTCGCGGACGGTGTCGGTGTTGGGGCCGCCGGTGGCGAGGATCGGCACATCTGGAAAATTTTGCCTTATCTTTCGCACGATGTCCGCCGTGCGGGAGGCGCCCGAGACGTTCAGCATGTCGGCGCCGGCGTCCAGCCGCGCCTGAATGTTCGTGAGTTCCGAGACCACTGTGACCACGACGGGGATGTCGATGGTCTTTTTGAGCTGCGAGATGACGTTGTTTTGGGTGGGCGCGTTGACGACCACGGCCGTGGCGCCTTGAAATTCCGCGTCCATCGCGAGATTTATTACCCGCAGACCGCGCGTCACGCCGCCGCCCACGCCGGCGAAGACGGGCATGTCGGCCGCCAGCATGACCGCGTGTGTGATGGCCGGCTGCGGCGTAAACGGGTAGACGGCGATGACCGCGTCGGCGTTGATGTTTTTGATGATGGCCACGTCGGTGGAAAACACCAAAGACCGGATGAGACGGCCGAAGATGCGGATCCCGCTTGCCTCTTGAATGCAGGCCGGCACCTCAATAAAATGGTGGCGGAGCAGCCCCCGGTATTCCGGTACGGATTTGTTCATCGGCGTGACCTCCTTTGGGCAAAGTGTGTTTGACAAAGTGCAAAGGTGCTTGTCCGTTCGTTTATCACATTGTAAATTGTCCGCGGCAAATTGTCAATGCCGCCCGCCGCCGTCACGTTCGCGGCGGCGGCGGCATAGGATGGCGGCACGAGCGGCATCGAAACATCACAGCGCTCAAAGAGGGGGTTACTATGGCCACAGGAACATTGCGCATCGAGGCAAAAACCGCAAATTCGCTGCCCATTCAAGACGTGGACGTCGTCATCCGCAACGAACAGGGCGAGTTGCTGCAAAGACTGAAGACAGACGAAAACGGCAAGACAAGTGTTGTCTCTCTGGAGACGCCGGAGGCTTCCCATACGCTGGATCCGGACGACGAGGGTCCTTTTTCCAGTCAGTGCTATGTCTCATTGATCCACGCGGGCTATATCAGCGTCGAGTACCGCGGCGTCCACGTCTACGACGGCATCGAGTCGGTGGTGTCCGCCAACATGCGCCCGCTGCCGAGGGACCACGACCCGTCCGCCACCATCACGGTGGAGTCGCTCCCGCCGGTCGTCAGCGGGCGCGGCCCCTGGGAGAGACCCCGGCAACAGCGCGGGCCGCAGGACCTGCGGGTCCTGACAGAGGTCGTGGTGCCGGAATTCATCATGGTCCATTTGGGGCGGCCGGACGTGAGCGCGCGAAATGTCCACATCTCGTTTGTCGATTATATCAAGAACGTGGCCTCGAGTGAGATCTACGCGACCTGGCCGCAGGCGTCGCTGGAGGCCAACATCTACGCGCAGATCACGTTCGCGCTCAACCGCGTCTACACCGAGTGGTACCGTTCCCGCGGGTATCCGTTCGACATCACCAACTCGACGGCTTTCGACCAGGCTTTTGTGAACGACAGGGAGATCTACGACAACATCAGCCGCATCGTAGACGGCATCTTCAACCGTTACGCCCGCCGTCTGGGGTTCAAAAACCCCTATTTCACGGAATACTGCGACGGGCGGACCGTCACCTGCCCGGGTATGTCCCAGTGGGGCACGGTGACGCTGGCCGAGCGGGGGATGAACGCGCTGGAGATCCTGCGCAACTATTACCCCAAAGACCTCGAGATCGTGGAGACAGACAACATCACCGGCATCCCCTCCTCCTACCCCGGCACGCCGCTGCAAGAGGGCAGCGAGGGGCCGAATGTGGAGGTCCTCCAGCGCTATCTGAACCGGATCCGCACGGATTTTCCGCTGATCCCGCAAATTTCTTACCCGAGGGGCAACTTTGACGCGCAGACCGCGCAGGCGGTCCGGGTCTTCCAGGGCATCTTCGACCTGACGCCGGACGGAGTCGTGGGTCCCAGAACCTGGTATAAAATCTCCTTTTTGTATGTGGCGGTCACCAAGCTCAGCGAGCTGACGGGCGAGGGAGAACGGATCGGCATCGGGAGCGTGCCGCCCACGACCGTGCTCCAGCAGGGCAGCCGGGGCGCCGGCGTGAACGAGGTGCAGTTTATCTTAAACATGATCTCCGAATTCTTCCCCTCGATCCCGCCGGTGATCCAAGACAGCCTCTTCGGCGCCACAACGCGCGCCGCCGTCATCGATTTTCAGCGGATGATGGGCCTGACGCCGGACGGGATTGTGGGCCCCAACACATGGCGGTCGTTCTACAACGTCTACTGGGGGATCTCAGACAATGTGTTTCTGCGTCCGCCGGAGGAGGAACCCCCGGCCGGCCGGCCGGTCTACCCGGGCACGCTGCTGCGGGTCGGGTCGAGGGGAGACAGCGTTCATCTGATGCAAAGGTATCTGAACGCCATCGCGGAGCGGTACCACGGCCTGCCGACGATCACGGCCGACGGCGCCTTCGGAAACGCCACGCAAAACGCGGTGATAGCCTTCCAGCGGCGGTATGGCCTCTCGGTGGACGGCGTCATCGGCCACGAGACGTGGAACCGCATTGTGAGCGTGTACTTCGACGGCGAGTCCGTGCCGCCGGCGCCGCCCTACCCGGGGTATTACATCAGCGTGGGGTCCCAGGGCGGATACGTCCGGCTGATTCAGGAGCGCCTGAACGCATTGAACCGTGTGCACCCCGCCATTGCGCGGGTCCCGGTGGACGGTGTTTTCGGAAGCCGGACCCGCAGCGCGGTGGTGGCGTTCCAGCGGCAGTTCGCGCTGTCTCAAGACGGCATTGTGGGGCGCACCACCTGGATCCGCCTCATGGCCGAGTCCGCCGGTCTCACCGTGTGAGACCCGCCGGATAAACAGAAAGAGGGGGCTGTGCCCGGCATAAGGCCGGACATAGCCCCCTTTGCAGCGCCTTGGCTTAACGCAGGGCCTTTTCCAAACGGGGTGTCAACAACAGAGCCAGCAGGCCGCCCAGCACGGCCGTAATAAACTGCGGCCAGGAAAAAAGCAAGGGCAGAGAAACCCGTTGCGCTTCCTGTGTGACAAACACCGGAACGACAAGGAAGGCCACCAAAAGATATTGCGCCGCGAATTTTCCTCCTGCGCCAAGCAGCGCGCCGGCAACGCGCCGCTTGCGTAAAATCCAGGAGATTGCGACGATTGTCAGGTTGCCTAGAATAATAACAGGCACCATGGCAATGACTCTCTGAAAACCCTGCAAAAAAGCAATCAAAGGCGCCAGCAGTGAAATGGCGGCCCCACTCCAAAAACCGATAAACCAAGAGGAGAAAATCAACGTCAGGTTGACAAGCGTGCCGACGAGAAGCACGGAGAGGTCGAACGGCCCCATGATGACGAACGCGGAAAGCCCCGGCAGCAGGCTGCGCAGAGACTGAAACAGAACGCACAGCGCCAGCGTGACCCCCGTGTAAGCGGCGTAACGGGCCGGGCTTTTTTGGCCGCTCATAAGGGCGCCTCGCGCCCCTGTACGGGGTGCGCGTCGACCTCCACCGCGGAGACGGCGGCCTTGACGGACACGTGCGGCAAGGCGCCGAGACGCCCCGTGAGCCGGTTGATCTCGTCCATAGTGCCGACCACGGTCAGGGAGATGAGCGCCAGCGCGCCCCCGCCCGCCGGGATCCCCATACGGCCCCACAACAGGTGGTTGTGTTCGGACACGATGGTGTTGAATTCAGCCTGCACCAGGGCAGGGTTGTCCAGGATCGCGCTGATGACGGCGGCGCGCGCCATGACATATTCCCCTTTCTCCATACCCGTGAGCCACAACGCGGGTGCCGCTCGCGGGCGCAAAACACGCGGAAGAGCGCGCCGAGAGACGTCTTCCTCTTCAGACATGGCCGGACATGGCCGGACACTTGCCGCTATCATAATATGACATTCGCCTGGACTTGTCAAGCGTCTGCGTCGTCTGTTCGCGATGACTTGACAGAAAAGCGCGGCATCATGTATACTATATAAAAAAGGGAACTTGATTTTTGTAAATTTTGTATATGCTCGCGCCGGATAGAGAACGGCGCGGCTTTTGGTGCGGATGTATACCGGCGGTGTCCTATTGCTGCAAATATGCCCTTGTTTTGGCACGAAACGGTGCGGGTCATGGGGTGGGCCCGGCGCTCCGGCCGTGCCAGCGGCGGCAGGTTTGCATGACGATAGCAAACGAAGAGAAGGGTGATGAAAACACATGAAGCACATGAAAAAAAGTGCGCGGCGTCTGTTGGCGGGTTTTCTTGGTCTCGCGCTGCTGTTTGCGGCGGCGCCTGTCCCCGTCACATTCGCCGAGGCGCTGCCCGGTCTGGCGGACCTGAGCCGCCAGACGGCGGCCGAGGGCATGGTACTGCTCGAAAACCCGGTCTTGGCGGGTGTGGAAAACGCCACGGGCCGCGTGCTGCCCATCGGCGGCGGCCGGACTGTCTCCGTGTTCGGGCGCGCACAGGCCAACTACTACAAGAGCGGGACAGGGTCCGGCGGCGCCGTCCGGGTGGACCATGTCACCGGCATCCTCGAGGCGCTGCGCACAAGCCCCTATGTGCGCGTCAACGAGGCGCTGGCCCGCGTCTACGCCGACTGGGTGCGAACCCACCCCTTTGACAACGGCGGCGGCGGCTGGGCGGCCGAGCCCTGGTCGCAGGCCGAGATGCCGCTGACAGACGACGTGGTGAGCGCCGCGCGGGCCGCGTCGGAGACGGCCGTCGTCATCATCGGCCGCACGGCGGGCGAGGACAAAGACAACACCAACACGAAGGGCGCCTACCAGTTGGCGGACCTCGAGGTGGAGATGCTCAACAAAGTCCACGCGGCGTTTGACAGGGTCGTTGTGGTGCTGAACGTCGGCAACGTCATCGACATGGCGTGGGTGAAGAACTACCCGAAGGCGGCCGTTTTGTACGCGTGGCAGGGCGGCATGGAGGGCGGCGGCGCCGTGGCCGACGTGCTCACCGGCGACGTCACGCCCAGCGGAAAGCTGAGCGACACCATCGCGGCCGCGATCAGCGACTACCCCTCCCACGGGAGCTTTGAGGGAAAGACAAAATTTGGAAGCACCGGCAGCTCGCTGAACGCGCGCAATTTCTACGCGGAAGACATCTACGTGGGCTACCGCTACTTTGAGACATTTGCCCGGGAAAAGGTGCTCTACCCCTTTGGGTTCGGCCTCTCGTACACGACGTTCGACATTGAAGTCGACAGCGTGACGCACACGGCCGAAGACGTAAAAATCGACGTGACCGTGGAGAACACGGGCGCGGTCAAGGGCAAAGAAGTCGTGCAGGTCTACTACGGCGCGCCGCAGGGCCGGCTCGGCAAACCCGCCAGAGAGCTGGCGGCCTTCGCGAAGACGGGCGTGCTGCCGCCGGGCGGCAAACAGAAGCTCACCATCTCTTATCAGATCGCGGACATGGCCTCTTACGACGACGGCGGCTACACGGGCCACGAATCCGCCTATGTGCTGGAAGCGGGTGACTATGGGATCTATGTGGGCAACAGCGTGCGGAGCGCCGCGCGCGCGGGCACGTATACGCAAAGTGAGCTGCGGGTCACGCAGCAGCTGCAAGAGGCCATGCCGCCCGTGGAGGCCTTCAAGCGGATGAAACCGCAGGAAAACCCCGACGGCACCTACTCCGTCGCCGCCGAAGACGTGCCGTACACGGCGCAGACGACGGCGCAGGCAAACCTTGACGCGCGGATCGCAAACAATCGCCCAGCCGCCCTCGCGCAGACGGCGGCCAAAGACCACCGGCTCATCGACGTCTACAACGGCGACGTCACGCTGGACGAATTCGTCGCCCAGTTTACAAACGCCGACCTGTCGGCCGTGGTGCTCGGCGAGGGCATGAGCAGCACCAAAGTGACGCTGGGCACGGCGTCCGCGTTTGGCGGGGTGACAAACTCCCTGCTCTCGCTCGGGCTCCCGATCGCCTGCGCGGCGGACGGCCCCTCCGGCATCCGCATGGAGGTCGGCACGCAGTACGCGACCAGCCTCCCGAACGGCACCCTGCTGGCCTGCACCTGGAACCTGGAGCTGATCGAACGGCTGAGCGACCTGTGGGGCCGCGAGATGCTGCTCAACAAGATCGACACGGTCCTGGGCCCGGGCGTCAACATCCACAGGCATCCGCTCAACGGCCGCAACTTTGAATATTTTTCCGAAGACCCGCTCCTGACGGGCACAATGGCGGCGTCGATGTCCAACGGCATCCAAAAGCACGGCCCCGCCCCCACGATCAAGCACTTCGCCGCCAACAACCAGGAGGCCAGCCGGCACTACGTCCACTCGGTGGTGTCGGAACGGGCGCTCCGCGAGATTTATCTCAAGGGCTACGAGATCGCGGTGAAGAGCGGTCAGGTGCGCTCCGTTATGACGGCGTACAACCCGATCAACGGGCTGTGGACCGCCAGCAGCTACGACCTCACCACCACGATCCTGCGCGACGAGTGGGGTTTCGACGGGATCGTCATGACAGACTGGTGGGCCAAGATGAACGAGTCCATCTACACGGCGCACAACGACACCAACACGCGGGCTATGGTCCGCGCGCAAAACGACCTGTACATGGTGGTGGACAACAACACCGCCGGCAGCTGCTCCCGGTTTAACAACAACATGAGTTACATCGCAAACGGCACGCTCACGGTCGGCGAGTTGCAGCGCTCCGCGAAGAACGTCGCCAAGTTCATGCTGAAGACCCCCGCCTTCGCGCGGACGGCCGGCGTCCCGTTTGAGCCGGATTACGTCAGGGGCGAAGACTGGTTTGCGGTGGAGAACAACCTCCCCGCGCTGGACCCCAAAGCGACGGAGATCACGGTGGGCGGCAAGAAGATCACCACCTTCAACCCGTTGATCCTGGACTACAAAGTATATACCAACACAGAGATCAGCGACGGCGCGTACCCCACTGTGGCCGCCGTGCCCGAGCAGGGCGTGGAGATCTCCGTGTCGCAGGCGAGCGCCGACCGGCCGGCCGCCGTGATCACGGCCTCCGCCGGCGGGTTTGAGCGGATCTACAAAGTCATCTTTACAGACGAGGAGGGGCTTGCCCCCATCTTGGAAAATCCGAGCTACGCGCATCTGTCCGGCATCTTCTTAGACGGCGAGGCGCTTGCGGAGTTCGAACCCGCGAAGCTGCGCTATTCCCTGGGGTGGGAGAGCCAGACACTGCCCGTCGTCACGGCGGCGCCCATCGACGGCGCGCAGATCTTGAGCATTACATCGGACGCCGACGCCGCTATGGTGACCATCCGCTGCGCCAGCACAGACCAGGTCAACGTCTATGTGGTGAAGTTCGGTTCGTACCCGCGCAGCGACGAATTTGACGGAACCGAGATGAAACCGTTCTGGTCCGTCAACACCGACGCGGCCGGCGGCGGCGAAACCGCCAACTGGTCGCTGACCGACGGCGCGTTGCGCATCACGGCGGAGAGAGGCGACTTCTGGACGACGCACAACGACATCAAAAACTTCTTCCAGCAGGAGGCCTTTGGAGATTGGGAGGCCACCGCCAAGGTCACGATCAACAAAGTGCCCAACGCCAATTACAACGGGCTCGGCATCGTGGCGTTCCAGGATGTGGACAACTACATCTGGCTCAAGTACGAGTACAGTTCCCAGCGGTTGGTCGGCCTTGTGAGAGAAAACGGCGCCGCGGAGCCGGTCTCCTTCGGCGCGCTGACATCCGCCCAGGTCACGAGCCTGATCGGCGACAACCAAACGCTCTACCTGCGCCTGAAGAAGATCGGCGACGTGTACACCGGCTCGATCGGCACCGACGGCGTCAACTTCACCGTGCTGGGCTCTGTCGCGGCCGCCTACTCCGAGCCGAAATTCGGCTTGCTCTGCTCCCACGGCAGCGTTTCGAACGCCGTCGGGTCGTTCTACGCCGACTACGATTACGTCCGGTTTGACCGCGAGGCGCTGCCCGCCGTCACCGAAATCGACGGCGACGCCAAGCTGAAGCTGGCCGCCACGGAGCCGGCCCTGCTGACGCCGCGCATCACCCCGGTCGACTCGGGCGACACGGACGGCGGCCGGAGTTACACCAACTGCAACGGCGGGGAGGCGATGGCCTACCGGCTGAATCTCCGGGAGGCCGGTACATACAAGCTGTCGGCGCGCATCAAGTCCGGCGCTTCGGAAGTCGCGCAGATGTCGTTCTCGCTTTATGTGGACGACGTATATTTGGGCGCGTTTTCCACCACGAGCACCGGCGGCCGCTGGGTCACGCTGTCGCGGGATATCGAGCTGACGCAGGGCGTGCACACGCTCCGGCTCGCGTTTGAGACCTCCGGCATAGACGTCAACTGGCTGCGGTTCCAGCGCCGGGGCGGCGCGGCGCCGAACGTCGAGGCGCTGCTGGCCGCCATCGCGCAGGCGGACGACATCGACCTGAGCGAACTCACACCCTCAAAGCGGGAGGCGTTCGCGCCCGTGCTGGCCGAGGCGAAGGCCGTCGCGGCCGACCCGGTCGGGCAGCGGGAAGTCGATGAGGTGACGGGCGCGCTGCTCGTCGCTCTCGAGCGGCTTTTGAGCGGCCTGCCCCTCAACCAGCCGCCCAAAAACAGCGAGACGTTTATAAACGCCGACGGGAAACAGGTCGTGCGCATCCGCGCCCACGAGTTCCCGTGGATCTGGGCCCAGAGCGGTGATTTCCGCTACGAGGGCTCCGCGCCCAACTACAACGCGGGCTACATCACAACCGGAGACGTCTTCTACCTCGGCGCCGTGGACCTGACGGGGCTGGAGGAGATCAAAGTGAGCTACGCAAACGGCAACACGAGCACCAACCAATACCAACCGTCCGTCTACTTGCAGTTCCACACGGAGGCGGATTTTGACGGTGAGGCCGTGCAGCGCACCACGCACGCAAACAGCACATACAGGTACAGCGACGTTTACGGCGGCGGTTCGTTCACATTCGGCAGCCAGTTTGCCGGGATCAACTTCCTGCACAAGAAGGCGGCCAGCTGGACCGTGTACGGCGACGCCGGCACAGCCGGGAACATCAACGCGCCGGGGACGCACACGGGCATGACAAACTACTGGGAGGTCGGCGTCAAAACATTCTTAAACCGCACGCTGGCCTCGGGCGTGCAAAATGTTTTCCTCCGCCTGTACGAGGGCGGCGTCAACCTGCGCTATGTGGATATGATCTACGAGACGGTCACGGCCTCGTTTGACTGGAACTACGAGGGCGCGCCGGCCGCGCCGGCCCCCGTCACGATCCCGAGAGGAACGGCCTTGCGCCTGTTCCCGGCGGTGCCGGAGAGAGAGGGTTACCGGTTTGAGGGCTGGCGGACGGCGGACGGCCTGGCCGTGGAGGAAAGTACCCCCATCGACAGAAACGTCACCCTCTACGCGCAGTGGAGCGCGCATCTCGCCCTGACGCTCCGGGCGGCGGACGACGCCTCTGTGCTGGCCGAGGCCGCGCTGTTAAACCTCGGCGAGACGGACCGCACGCTTGTCCTGATCCTCGCGGCCTATGACGCCGCGGGGCGGTTGGTGGACGTCCAGACACAGACAGAGACGGCGCCCGCGGGCCTCCGGACGGAGATCCGCGCGTCGCTGTCCCCGGCGCCCGCCGCGGCGTATGTAAAAGCCTTCCTCTGGGAAGACGGCGTGCGTCCGCTCCTGCCCGAGGCGGGGCTGCAAACGGCGTAAAGACATCGCGTATATGCGACAGAGAACGCGGCGACACTGCCGGGTTCACACCGAAAGAGGCCGCCCGCAATGCCGCAGGCGGCCTCTTTCACAAATCTTGTCTGTATTCCTGAATGCCCGTTAAACGGTCTATCGGTCTGTCAACTGACGGCCGGCAGGAGAGAGAAAATCTGCGCGTCGCCGATCGGGTCCATGCTCCCGTCCGCCTGCCAGACAAACGCCTGCGCGTAGGCGGCCGCATCCGGCGCGAGGGAGAGCGTGAACGGAGTCTCCGCGAACGGCGGGAGAGAGGCCGTCACGGTTTGGACGCCCGTCAACCGGCCGTCGGCGTCGTACAGCGCCACGATGAACGTCGCGGCGGCGGCCGATTCGGAGATGTTGTCAACCGTGGCGGAGACGGAGAGAAGGGAGAAATCGTCTGCGCCGGGCGCGAAGACCGGCGCGGACGCGGCCAGGTCGGTGAGAAGATTGGAATAATTTGGAAGTGCGCTCTCGTCGGCCAACAGGGTGGGCACAAACGCGCCTTCCGTGCCGGCGGCCTGGAAAGCCTTCAGCTCCTGCAGGAGCGCCTTCGCGTATTCATAGGTCTCTTGTGAGAGTGCCTTTGAGATGTCTGTGGCCTTCTTTTGGGCCAGGGCCGGGTTGTGTCCGTAGATCTTCACCATGGCGGCGTCCACATCGGCCTGCTGCGCGATGAGAGATTTTTGGTACCGCTCCCAGAATGCCTGCACACCGGCGCCGTAGCGCGTGCGGGACTCGCGGGACCCGAGCCCGCTGGCGTTCCGCGGGCCCTTGCAGAGGGTGTAGAGCTCACGGAACACCCAATATACGGAGTTCGCGTCCGGGTCCGCGTTGTTGTAGGAGGCGGTGTCGGGCTGGGAGTACATCTCGTAAGTTTCGGTGACCAGCGCGCCGTAAAACGGGAGATACACGCCGAATTCGGGCGGCGCGACGCTAAACCACTCCACGGTGGCCAGCGGGGCCGGCAGATTGTCCCGCGTCTCAAATACGTGCGCCTCCACCGTGCCGTCGTTGCCGATGGCGGTGCCGTTGCCCGTGCCGCTGCCGGCGTCTTTGGACGTGCCCTCCCCGCGGTAGGCGAGCAGGCGCAGCGCCTCATACAGGGTATAGCCCTTCTCGGCGCGCGGGTCTTGGAAGTAGTCGATGTAGCCGGCGCTCAGGGCGTTGGCCGCTTGTTCGTCATGCAGATAGTTGGCGCCCAGCCACAGGCGGCCCGCGACGCTGGTTGGGCGGTTTGCGTAGCTGTCCGCGACTTTGATGAGGCCCGCGTCATCCAGCACCAGGGTGCCGGCCTGTTGGGCAAGGGACACAAGACCGGGGGAGGCGACCACGTTTTCCGTGTCGCTGACGTCCACGTTGCCCGTCATGTTGGGTGAGAAGCCGATCTTGTTGTCGGGCGCTTTGACCGCCACGTACTGGTGCCCGGAGAGAAGCTGCATGTACCAGACTTCATTCGGGTCGCTCACCATAAAGCCCTCCGCGCCGGCCGCGCCCACGGTGTCAACGATCTCGGCGACCACTTCCACGGCGTGACGGGCCGATGTCGCTTGCATCAGCACCACCGATGTGAGGTCGGTTTCGGCCAGCCCGCCCCGGTTGCTTCTGATGGTTGGATCTATATTGCTGATGGCGCTTTGGGCGCGGCTCAGCGTGACGGTGGCGGAGATGGCGACGTTTTTCTCGTTGATGCCGGCCTCGGCATAGGGCTCCGGCGTGATGTTCTCGTTGTGTACGGAGTCCGCCACATAGGTGTAGCGCAGCGTCTGCGCCGGGTACGGCCAGCGGAAGCCGGTGGAGGACACGTAATATTCCCCCTCCTCATGCGTCTCCGCGGGGTGGACACGGTAGAGCTTCGCGTAGCGGGCCGAGATGTCCTCGGAGCGGCCCCAGATCACGGAACCGTTTTCTGTGGTGCCCTTGCCGAGGTAAAAGCTGGTGCACGCGCTGGCGCCGATGGCGGTGGCCGCGAAGAAGACCGCCGAGAGAGATATGGCCGCCGCCCGTTTTACAAAGGCTGTCATGGTCCGTTTCATATGCCTGCGTCATCCCTTTCTCGTTTGTATTTCGTTTGGTATAATCATAGCATATTGTGCATAAAAAATCAACAGCGCCCGTTGCAATCCCGCGAATTTTTTCGCCGGCGTCAGGCGCGGCGGCGTTCGCGGGCCCTTCGGCGGGGTTTGCTCCAACATAAAAATCCGCCCAGAGGGCGGATTTTTATGTTGGAGCGGGAAACGGGATTCGAACCCGCGACTTTCAGCTTGGGAAGCTGACGCTCTACCACTGAACTACTCCCGCAGGACGCGAGGGGCCGGACTCACCCTCTTATTATAACGGCAAGCGCGCCGGGACGCAAGAGTGTTTTTGCCGAAACGCGGTGAAATTTTTGAAACCAGGTTTACAGGCCCTACCCGTCACGATATAATAAATGAAGAAAAAAGATCAAAAAATGAGACAGGGGTTCGGAGTTTTCCAGTTTTCCCCGCCGGGCGCACGGACATGGGCGGCCCGTTTACGCCGGGAGGTATGGAGATGTTTAACTACAACATGCTGCTTGACGACCTGGGCAGCAAGCAATATCAGCACCTGCAAACAGAGCTGCTCCAACAAAATCCCGCTGACATAGCGGGTTTTTTGGAGACATTGGAGAGCGAAAAAGCGGTCGTCATCTTCCGGATGCTGACCAAAGACACGGCGAGCGAGGTCTTTGCCAACCTCTTCCCCGAGACGCAGCGGTCGATCATCGAGGCGCTGACCGACAAAGAGATCGCCGCCATCATCAACGAGCTCTACCTGGACGACGCGGCGGATTTCATTGAGGAGATGCCGGCCGGCATCGTCAAAAAGGTGTTGGCAAACGCGCGGGAGGACACGCGCGCGCAGATCAACTCCCTGCTCCAATATCCGGACAACTCGGCCGGCAGCATCATGACCGTGGAGTTTGTGGACATGCCCGGCGACATCACGATCGCCGAGGCGTTCGGCCGGATCCGGAAGGTCGGGCCCGACAAAGAGACGATCTACACCTGCTATGTCACCGACGGGACACGCCACTTGGAGGGCGTTGTGTCGGTGCGCAAACTGCTGCTCTCAGACAGTGGCGCGCGGGTGCGCGATGTCATGGACACGGTGTTTGTCGCGGCGCGGACACTGGACGACCAGGAGGCCGTGGCCCACCAGTTCAAAAAATACGACCTATTGAGCCTGCCTGTCGTGGACAAGGAGGACAGGCTGGTGGGCATCATCACGATCGACGACATCATCGACGTTGTGCAGGAGGAGGCCACCGAGGACTTCGAAAAGATGGCGGCCATGCGCCCCTCCGAAAAGCCGTATCTGCGCACCGGGATCTTGAGCCTGGCCCGCAACCGCATCACCTGGCTGCTGATCTTGATGATCTCCGGCATGATCACCGGGGGCATCATGAGGCAGTACACGGCGGCCATCGCGGCCGTACCGCTGCTTGTGACATTTGTGCCGATGATCACCGGCACGGGCGGCAACGCGGGCAGCCAGAGCTCCACGGTGGTGATCCGCGGCATGGCGCTCAACGAGATCGGCGCCCAGGACTTTGTGCGGATCTGGTGGAAGGAGCTGAGGACAAGCCTTGTGGTGGGCGCGCTCCTGTCCGCCGTCAATTTTGTGCGCGTGTATCTGCAAGAGGGGGACATGATGCTGGGGTTCGCGGTGTCCGCCAGTATGCTGCTCACCGTGATCATCGCCCAGACATTGGGCGGCCTGCTGCCGATGGTGGCCCGGGTCTGCCGGGCGGACCCCGCCGTGATGGCGGCCCCGCTCATCAGCACGATGGTAGACGCCGTCTCCCTGATCATCTTCTTTTCCATCGCGCGGCTCATCCTGCCGGTGTGACGGCGGAGATCGCGCAGAGGCCCGAACGCTTTTACACCGGGCGGGGCGGCGGCCACAGATCGGCCGGGCCGCGCGGCCGGGAGGGGAGAGTACGCCCATGAGACATGACGCGGAGGAGAGACTTCTGGCGGCCGCCCGGGGCCGGCTCTGCGTCGTCAAAGGCGGGGCGGATCTCCTGTGCCGGATCGAACTGCGGCCGCGTGAGGTCCGCATTTGGTCGATCGACACAGAAAAAACGCTTCACCGCATACCGATGGCCCGGATGATCGAATTGACAAAGCACCGGCCGGCGGACCCGCGCGCCACCTGGCAGGCGGAAAAGCGCCCGCGGTCGGCGGCGGCCACCCTCAAACCCTCGCTGCGGCCGTGGGAGAACAGCGAAAACCCCGTCTTTTCCGGGTTTAGCATACAGATTATCGGCAACCGGCAGCCGGAGTACTTAAAGCTGCAATACCGGGACGAATCCGGCTGCCCGGCCGTTCTCTTTTTCAGCGATCCGGAATTTGACGGCATTGTTAAAA
>JAIRTA010000018.1 GCA_031255175.1 Oscillospiraceae bacterium
GTGTCAATCCAAGTAAATATAGTGAAACCGTATGCATATGCTTTCCCTTTGTAATGTACTCATCAGCAAAAGGGAAATCTAATGCTTTTTTCTTTAAACCTTTTTCAAAGTGTTCTTGAATGAATTCCCTACAATGCGAATCATCATTATTATCCCCAAACAGTTCATCCGGCTTTATAGATATCTCATAATAGCTTTCACATCTTTCCCCAAACTCCTTAAACGCTTCTAAAAGTTTCTTACTTGCCATCTTAATTTCCTCCTATACTAGTGAGTGACGTTTAAAGTTCCATGAGACTTCAAAGCCATCGCAGTCAACAGTGCTCAACTCAACACAGCCTTTAACGAGACGGTCTATTGATGCTGCGTCTTGAATTTTTGCAACCGGCATTCGTTTTATATAGCCACAATTAAAATCAAGCGTTGGGGACAGAACCGAAAGCGCTTTCGCCGCATACTTTGCGGGACAGACAGCGTAAGGTGCCACGCGCACCCCGCTGTCAAGGTCGGGTCGTATTTTCTCCCCCCTTCCCGGAGACGGCGGCAAGAAAATTTCCACCCTTCCCCTGACAGTTGACCTCTCTTCAGGCAGTCGCACACTTCTTTTTCCCTCTATTATAATTTTATCATATTTTCCCTCATTTTTCCACGCTTTCCGTAAAAATTTTTCCACGTCCTTGTTCGCGGCGTGCCGAAGGTCTCCAAGGAGCCTCGAGCGGAGAGCGCCGGGGGACACCGGGCCTGCCCTCCGCCATCCACAACCGAATTGGACGCCGCCCGCGCCGCGTCCCAGTCTTGACAATATAGCATATATCCTATATAATGAGAATAAACAATCACGATGGAGGATGGGGTGGCGGTGCAAAATTTTGAATTTGATGTCAAATTTTACAAGAAAGAAGATGGAACGAGACCGGCCGAAAACTTTATCGCAGAATTGCCTCCGAAGATGAAGGCCAAAATGCTCCGGATGGTAGATATGTTGGAAGTCAATGGTTCTGCACTAAGAATGCCATATTCCGAGCATTTAGATGATGGTATATTTGAGCTTCGCGCACAAGTCGGAACCGATATATCTCGTGTCCTCTATTTTTTCATCGTCGGGCGAAAAGTGATATTAACGCATGGATTTATCAAAAAAACCCAGAGAACACCGCCGTCTGAGATAGAACGAGCAAAAAAATATCGAACAGAATTTTTGAACAGAAAGGACGATCGAAAATGAGCGAATGGAAGAAGTTCCGCGACGGACAATTGAAGGACCCGGAAGTTCGCGCCGAGTATGACGCGTTGGAACCCGAGTTCGCCATTATTCAAGCCATGATAGACGCGCGGAAGAGTTCCGGCCTCACACAGAAACAGCTTGCAGACAGGACAGGAATCGCGCAGGGGGACATCAGTGAAATCGAAAACGGCGAAGCCAACCCGACGTTAAAAACGCTCAAACGGCTCGCGTTCGGCATGGATATGAGACTCAAGCTGGAATTTCTGCCGGCGAGCAAGGAAACAAGGACAAACCCATAAACATATACCGGCCCCGCGGCGGGCATACTAAGGATCTGTTCGGAAATAAAGTGCGCAAAATGCGCGCCGGATTTTATCGCGCCTGCAAGGCGGTAGGTTCTGCCAACGAAGCAGGTGTGATAAAAGACAAGCGAAGATGCTCAGGTTATTTCTGAACAGATCCTTAGCTTCAAATGAGGGACCGGGGAGAGATAAGATGACGGCGCGGAGGACGGATTTGGCTTTGGAGGCCAGGGAGCTTTGGGCGGAGAGCGCCGGGGAGACGACGAAGCTTCCGGGGGTTGAGGCCCGGGACTATGAGACGTGCGGCTGCCCGGTTACCGCCGTGCGGATCTTGTCCGACGAGGGCGCGCGGGCGCTCGACAAACCGGTCGGCTCCTATGTGACCGTGGACCTGTCCCGGCTCATCCGCGGGGAGCCGTCCGCCTTTGCGGACTCCGCGCGGGCGCTGGCGCGGGAGCTGCGCCCGCTGCTGCCGCTGGCCCCGTCGGCCGCCGTGCTCGTTGTGGGTCTCGGCAACCGCGACATCACCCCCGACGCCGTGGGGCCGCTCGTCGTGGAACACATCATGGTCACGCGGCACCTCGTGGGCCGGCTGCCGGATCTGTTTGGGCACCTGCGTCCGGTGGCCGCCTTCGCGCCCGGCGTGCTGGGCTCCACCGGCATAGAGAGCGCCGACGTCATCCGGGGCGTGATCGACAAAGCGCGCCCCGACGCCGTTGTCCTCGTGGACGCGCTGGCCTCCCGCCGGCTCCGGCGTCTCTGCGCCACCGTGCAGCTCGCCGACACGGGCATCGTGCCGGGCTCTGGCGTGGGCAACGCCCGGGCCGCTCTGAACCGGGAGACGCTGGGCCTGCCCGCCGTTGCCGTGGGCGTCCCCACCGTGACGGACGCCGCCACGCTGTGCGCCGACCTGCTGGAGGAGGCCGGCGCCGCGGCGGTTGACCCCGCCGCGCTGACGCCGCACGGCGGCGGGATGATCGTCACCCCCAAAGAAATCGACACCCGCGTGCGCGATCTCTCCAAGGCCGTGGGCTACGCCGTCAACCTCTGCCTCCAGGAGGGCCTCTCCGTCGAAGACGTGACGGACTTTCTCAGCTGAATCCGC
This sequence comes from Oscillospiraceae bacterium, assembly GCA_031255175.1. GTDB lineage: Bacteria > Bacillota > Clostridia > Oscillospirales > UBA929 > JAIRTA01. The sequence goes on from JAIRTA010000018.1 coordinate 2,633, forward strand.
ACAACAAAAAAGAGCCCGTGTGGAGGGCTCCTTTTGTTGTGTGAATTGTTGTGTGAATTGTTGTGTGGGTTGTTGTGCGGGTCGTTGTGTCAATTGGCAAATATTGTCAATCTAACACATAGACAACCGCGGGGCGGCGGCCGAACTTCCTGCATTCCGACTCGGTGTTGAAAAACAGGTCGATCTTGCTGCCTTTGATGACGCCGCCCGTGTCCTCACAGACGGCCCGGCCGTAGAACCACTTGCCGCCGGGGATCTCCACGTACACCTTCGACCCCAGCGGGATCACTTTGGGATCGACGGCGATGGCGCCGACGCGGGCCAATGTGCCCGAGGCCGTCCGCTTTTGGCGGTGCCCCTCTGTGGTGTAGGCGGTCGCCGTCACTTCCAGCATACGGCTGTATGCCAGCTCCTCGCCCGCGGGCGTCGTCAGCACGCCGCCCGCGCCCTCCGCCAGCGGCACCGCCACGGCGTTCTCCTTCAGCGTGATGCTGGGCTGCACCGGCTTGGGCTTCGGCGGGTCGGGCTTGCGCGTGCCGTATTCGACGATCTCGTTTTGCGGCTCCGCCGTCACCTCGGTGCGCACGCGGACCCGCGCGACCGGCACCCCGTTTCGCAGCGTGGTCTCGTACACGTGCCGCCGCGCTCCGGCGGCGCCCTCCCGGGCGAGGCGCTCCTTCCCGACAAGCAGCTCGGACGTGGGCGTCCGGACGTTCCAGAACGGGATCTCCTCGGTCACGTAGTCGGTGACCACCTCCCGGCGCACCACCGTGATCGCCATACCGCCCGTGACGGGCGCGGCGACGTCCGGTGTGATCTCGTCGAACCCGCCCGTCGCGATCCCCGACCGGCTGAGCACCGCGCCCACCGTGCCGCCCAGGGTTGACAGCGTGTACCGTTTGCCGTAGACATCCATGTACACGGTCTGGGAACGCTCTATGCGTACTTCCACCACGCCGCCGGCGGTGCTCGCGGGCAGGGAGACGGTGTCGTCCCGGCTGAGCCGGATGCCGGCCTCGTGCAGCGCCCTGTCGGCGTCTTCCGTGTAGGTCTGGTGGACAATGAGCCGCTCGCCGTCGTAGATCACAAACAGCTTGGTGCCCCGATTTAAGACGGTGAGGGCGGCCAGCGCCGTCACACACAGCAGCGTGACGGCCACACCGCGCCCGCGCAGAGCGCCGAGCCCGCGCGCGAGCGCATTTCGTATTGCGTATCGTACTCTCAAACAATGACCTCCGTGTTGGGGCGGGCCCACCGCGTTCGGCGACGCGCAAAACGGGCCCGCGCATGGTTGATTCGGCTGCCCCAAGTGGCTTCTGTTGCTTTACAATTTTGAAGCGCCGGCAGCGCATCCGAAGGGCGATCTCCCTTTCTTTGGTGCATCCACACAAATGGATTATATACCAAAATCGTTGAAAAGTCAAGTTTTTTATCTGTTTCACGCTATTTTTAACATTTATTTTGAAAAATGTAAATATTGTTGCGGTTTTGTTACTTTTTCGTAACTTTTTTCCCGGGCTCCCGGAGGCCCCCCCTCCCGGCGGCGAACCGGGGGCTCCCGGGAGAAAAATCGAAAATTGGCGTAAAAAGGGCGTAACGGACAGGTTAAAAATTTTCGATATTACACTGTAGGGCAAGCTCTGCGGACGCTGTGCCCGGCGCCGCGCAAAATAACATGAAGCCGCGTGGGAGATCCCGCGCGGCGGGGGGGAGGCCCGCCGCCATGCTGAGATCCTTGTATACGGCCGCCACGGCCATGCTCACCGACACGCGCCGCATGGATGTGATCAGCAACAATCTGACAAACGCGGAGACGCGGGGGTTCCGGGCGGACACCCTGGTCTCGCAGTCCTTCCGCGACATGCTCATCTCCCGCTTAAACGACCCCAATATCAATGTATATGCCGCGGTGGGCCCGCACAACACCGGGATCCACATCGACCGGGTGTACACCTCGTTTGTCCAGGGGCCGCTGGAGGAGACGCGCCTGTCCACCGACCTGGCGCTGGCCGGCGACGGGTTCTTCGCGGTGGAGACCCCCGACGGGGAGCGCTACACCCGCAACGGCAGCTTCTCGGTGGACGCGGACGGCTACCTCGTCACCCCGGCCGGGCAGTACGTGCTGGGGCAAAACGGGCGGCTGCGCGTGGGCTCCGGCGACTTCTCGGTGACGACGGAGGGCGTTGTCACCGTGGGCGGCGCGCAGACGGACCGCCTGCGCGTTGTGAGCTTTGCGGACAACGACCTGCTGCGCAAGGACAGGGACAGCCTGATGTTTAACCTGGAACCGGGGACCAACCCGCCGGCTCTCTCGTCCGCGGAGGTGCGGCAGGGCACCCTGGAGGGCGCCAACGTGGACACGGCCCGGGAACTGGTCGATATGATGCAGGTCTACCGGCACTACGAGCTGAACCAGCGGGTTTTGCGCATGGTGGACGAGTCCCTCGGCCGCGCGGTGAACGACATCGCCCGGGTGTGATTTTATTGTGATTTTATATTTTATTCCGCCGCGCCCGCCGCGGCGGAAATCGGGGTGGGATTGCTTTTGATTCAAACCATGTACAACGGCCTGCACGGGATGCTGTCGCACCAGCAAAATCTCGACACCATCGCAAACAACGTCGCGAACGTCAACTCGCACGGGTACAAACGGAGCCGGACGGAGTTCAGGGAGACCCTGTACGCCCGTATGCTCTCTCCCACGGACAACGCCCCCCAGGTCAACTTGCAGCGGGGCACCGGGGTGATCCCGTCTCAGACGCTTCACAACTTCGAGCAGGGCGCGCCGCTCGACACGGGGCGCTCTCTGGACTTCGCGCTGGAGGGGCCGGGCTTTTTTACGGTGGCCACGCCCGCCGGAGAGCGCCTCTACACGCGGGACGGCGCCTTCTTCCTGACGCCGGAGGCGGACGGCGACTACATAACCGACAAGCGGGGGTATTACCTGCTGGACGCCGACGGCGCGCGCATCCGCGTCCCCGGCGACGCGTCCGACCTCTCGGCGGACGCGCGCGGCGGCCTGTCTCTCCAAACGGAGACGGGGGAGAGCGCCCCCTTTGCGCGCCTCGCCCTCATCGAGTTTGACAACCCGACCGGCCTGTCGGCCGCCGGGGACGGCCGGTACCGCCCGACCGAGAACTCGGGCGACCCCCGGGAGGCCATCGACACCTCGCTGCGGCAGGGCGCGCTGGAAAATTCCAACGTCGATTACGCGGAGGAGATGGCGCGGCTCATTCGGGCGCAGCGCGCCTACCAGCTCTCCTCCCGCTGTGTGACCACCGCCGACCAGATGGCGCAGATCTGCAACAGCATCCGGTCGTAGCGCCCCCCCGGCCTCTGTTTCTCTCGGCTTTTTGCCCGAAATCTGCGCGCCGCCCGCGGGGCAATTTCTCCCACGTTTCCTCTGGCTTTTCCCCGCGCGGCGTGTTATAATTAAGGAGGCACTTCGATGGACATCCGTCAGTGCCGGCGATGCCGGAAGCTCTTCAACTACGTCGGCCATTTCAACTGTCCCGCCTGCGTACACGAGCTGGACGACATCTTTACAAAGGTGCGCAATCATCTGTACGATCACCCGCAGGCGGACATGGTGTCCCTCTGCGAGGCCAGCGGGGCGGAGGAAGAAGACGTCCTGGGTTGGTTGCGCGAGGGACGGCTGATTTTGAGCGGCGACGCCACGACGATGCTCGTCTGCGAGAACTGCCACGCACCCATCCAAACCGGCCGCTACTGTGACGCGTGCGCCGCGCAGATGCGCTCACAGCTCGCGGAGACGGCGGAAACCCTGGGCGGAAAAGCCCGGCCGACGGAGAAGGCGGCCGGACAACCGGGGCAGACCGCCCGGCCGACCCCGAGCAAAGGGGTCTGGGCGCGCAAGTTCACCGACATCCGCGGCGGCGACAGATAGGCCCGCCCGGCAGCCTGTTCGGCCATTGGAAATGGCTATCACCAAAAACCGGATATCTTGTCCAAAAATCCAGCCCTAAGATTGACGCTTTCGCTCAATCTTTTTTGTGTGTTTTTACTTCAGTTTTCACAGACGTCTTTCGATATAGAAGATAGAAGAGAAGCAGCGCACCCCTTGAGAAGAAGCCACACATCGCAAGAGGAGGAAGAACAAGAATGAAGATCGCGTCCGTACCCCTGTCTGCCCAGGTGCATGCCTACGGGAAGACGGGGCAGAAAACCTCTGTGCCGCGCGCTTGTTCCCAGGCGCCGGACGTAGTGGAGATTTCCCCGAACGTGCGCCCGCTCGGCGAGTTTTTGCGCGCCGCGCAGAGCGCGCCGGACGTCCGTATGGAACGAGTGACGGCGCTCCGGCAGCAGATCGAAGCCGGCACATACCGCGTGGACGGCCGCGCGGTGGCCGAAAGGCTGCTGGCACACACGGCGGCACAGCTCTAAACCACCCTTGGCAACGCGTTGATCCCCGCCGGGCGTCTGACCGCGCCCGGCGGGGATTTTTATGTTTTGCGCACATCCGCGCGTTTTGTGCCTTCGCGCATTTTCCCCTCAACGCGGGCGCCCGATGTTACGATATATTTTATACAGGGTATATCGGCCGGGACCGGCCGACGTCCGCACGCGGGCGCCCGAAGCGAAAAATTTTGGTGTGGGCGCGGCCCACTCTGGTGTGGGAGTCGGGACAATGCAGACACTACTGGACACCTTTTGCGCGGTGCTCACCGCCGAACGCGACGTACACAGAGAGCTTTTGGATCTCTCCGAGTCCAAAAAGGGCGCCATCACCGAAAACAACATCTCCGACCTCGACGGCATCGTCAAACAGGAACAGGTCCTGCTGACCCGTTTGAACGAGTGGGAGCGCAAGCGCAGAGACTGCGTGAGCGCGCTGGCCGTCCGCCTGGGGCAGCACACCTCGGACATTGTGCTGCAGGATTTTTTGAACGTGAGCGACGTGCGGCACGCGGAGCGGTTAAACGCCCTCTGCACCGAGCTCACCGACCTGCTCGACCGCCAAGTGCGCCTCAACGACGTCAACCGGAGGCTGATCGAGTCCCGCCTGGATTACATTCAATACACACTGGACGCCGTGTCTCAGCGGCAGAGCCCCTCCCTACTCTATGACGGGGGCGGCGCCGACGCGCCGGCGGTCCGGAAAAACAACATCATCGATCAAAAGGTGTGAAACTATCATGCGTTCTACTTTTGCGGGTCTGGACATTGCCAACCGCGGGCTGTTTGTTGCCCAGCGGCAGATCGACCTGGCCGGCCACAACATCGCCAACGCCAACACGGAGGGCTACACCCGTCAGCGCTTTATCACCGCCGCGGTGCCGCCGCCGGGGATGAATACCCTGTGGCTGCCCATCGACAAGGGCCGGACGGGCGGCGGCGTGGTCACGCTGACCGTGGACCAGATCCGCGACCGCTTTCTTGACAAACAGGTGCGAAACGAACTCACCCGGACCCAATATTGGGACGAACGGAGCAGCGCGCTCTCCTACATCGAGGGCATCTTCAACGACCTGGACGCCTCCAGCCTCAACACCACCATGACCGGCTTTTTCAACAGCTTGCAGGAGCTCTCCAAAAACACGACGGACGGCGCGGTGCGCGCCGAGGTGGTGGAGAGAGCCAAATCTATGACAGACATGTTCCACTCGTACAACAGCAAATTCGTCGACCAGATGTACCAGCAGGACGAGATGGTCGCCGCCCAGGGCAAGCATGTCAGCGACTTGGGCCGGCAGATCTCCGAACTGAATCAGGCCATCTTCAAATATGAGCTGACGGGCAACAACGCCAACGACCTGCGCGACAAGCGCAACCTGCTGCTCGACGAGCTGGCCGGGCTTGTGGACATCTCCTACCAGGAGGTGGGCTCCGGCAAGACGGACATCAACGGGATGGAACTGACCACGCTCACGGTTCGGATCGGCGGGGCGGACTTCGTAGACCACAGCACCTCCCGGGAGATCGTCGCCACGCAAACCGCCACCAACGACATCGTGAGCGCCAACGCCTCGCTCTCCCCGCTCTACGAACTGCGATTCGCCGACGACAACAGCGCCGTGCCGATCACGGGCGGCGCCGTGCGCTCCTACCTCGACCTGCGCGACGGCAACTCGGTGAGCACCCAGGGTCTGCCCTATTTCAAGGCCCGGCTCGACACGCTTGTGCGCTCCCTTGTCACGGAGTTCAACACGCTCCACGAGACCGGCTACACCCTGCCCTACACCGACACGGGCGGGACGACGTACCCCAGCCGAACGGGCGTCCCGTTCTTCGACCCGGCGGGGCTGACGATCGACACCTTCTCGCTGTCCGCGGACATTTTGGCAAACGCCTGCCACGTGGCGGCCTCGGGCGAACCCGTCCGGATGGACGCGAGCGGACACTACGAGACAGGCAACAACCAGACGGTCCTCGACCAGCTCATCAAGCTGGCGCAGCGCAGTGACGTCCCGATCATAAACAGCAGCTTTGAAAAATTTTACAACACCTTCATCACCGAGCTGGCCTCGGAGGTCGCCCACTCCAACACGATGCTCTTGCAGGAGTATGCGCTGCTCGACGGGCTCACGGCCCAGCGGGCCTCCGTGTCGGGCGTCTCCCTCGACGAGGAGATGACGGACCTGCTGCGCTTTCAGCACGCCTACAACGCCGCGGCCCGCGTGATCACCACAATGGACGAGGCCCTCGACGTGCTGATCAACCGCACCGGCCGCGTCGGCCTGTGAGTCTGACGGCGCTGTAAAATGTTAAATATTGGTATTTTCCGCCGCGACGCGGCAGTGCCATAAGCATCTCAGTTGTGGGCGCGGCCCGCTCCGGTATGTCCGCCATAAAGGGAGGTATACGTCATGGCCCAGCGCGTGACAAACTCGATGATGATCAACACCTTCAACCGGAACCTCTCCCGCAACGCCGCCAAGATGGAACGGTTTCAGAGCCAACTGGCCACAAACCGGAAGATTGTCCGGCTGAGCGACGACCCCGTGGGGGTGATCAAAAGCCTGAACGCCCGTTCCCGGCTGTCCGGCATCGAACAGTACCGGCGCAACATACAAGACGCCCAGAGCTGGCTCACCCAGTCGGAATCCTCGGTGAGCGAGCTGAACACCATCATCAAGCGCGTCTACGAGCTGTCCGTCAGCCTCGCGAACGAGGTCAAGACGCCGGGGGACAGGCAGGCGGCCTCATATGAGCTGCGGGAACTGCTCGACCAGGTTGTCACGCTGGGCAACGCCACCCTGGGCGACAAATACCTTTTCGGCGGTTACAACGTGACCCGGGCGCCGATGGCCGTGGACGCCGTGTCCGGCGAGATGACCTTCAACGGCTTCAGCCTGTACGATCCGGCCGATCTGGCCGACGTGCAGGCGCTGGACGACGTGATCTCCTACGAGATCGGCTTTGGCACGGACCTGCCGGTGTCGATCTCCGGCGTGCGGTTTATGGGCCTCGGGGAGGACAACGTATACCACCAAATGAAGGAATTTTACGAGAGCGCGTCCTCCGCCAACCTGGAGGACCTTCAGCCCTTTATCGGGATCTTTCAGCGCTTGCAGGACAACGCGCTGGCCCTCTCCGCCGAGATCGGCGGACGGCAGAACCGGCTGGACCTCATGACAGCCCGGTTTGAGCAGGACTTCATCAACTACACACAGATGAAATCCGACGCCGAAGACCTGGACCAGGCCGAGGCCATTATGTATTTTTCGATGGCGGAGGCGGTGTACCGCGCGGCGCTGAGCGTGGGCGGGCGCATCTTGCAGCCCACGCTGGCGGACTTCCTGCGCTGATAGACCACCCCCCCGCCCTGTTTGGCGCGTCCGTCCGGCCCCGCGCCGCGGCCCGGAGAGACCCGCGCGCCAGACACCCATATTTTTCAAAATTTTCCCATTTTGCGACCGCGACGCACCCCTGACACGGCCTCTTTTGCAATGATGCAGAGAGAAATATTTGCTGAGAGTTGGTGTGACGAAGATGGCAATGCCACGTATCAACATTCGGCAGACGCAAGGAGCGATCGAGATCGAAACCCGCCGGGCTGAGCTGCAAATTGCCCGTTCCCGCCGTCTACAGCTCAGCATGCGGCAGATCGCCGCTCGTATGACCATCGAACGGCAGATGCCGCGTATCCGCATCGATCAAACCGAGAGTTTCGCCTCCGCCGGATTGCGCAGCCCCCTCTCCATGATGGACGACTTCTACCGGCGTTCCCTTTCGGAGGGACTCTCCTCCATCTCCTCCATTGTCCAGGAGGGACTGCGCTTTTTGCGCATCGAGGAGGGGGGCTCCCCCATTCGCAGCATCGCGCAGGGCCGGGGTGTCCGGACGCGTTCGTTCGGCGCCGTGGCCATGCCCTCCGTGCGCCCGCAGATTATGGTGGACCCGGGTTCTATGCAGATTCAGTGGACGCCCCACACGCTGGAGACAAACTGGGAGTGGCTGGACTCCGAAGTGGAGTTCATCCCCCACCAGGTCTCGATCCGGATGAACCCCTACCCCTCCATCGAGATCACGCTGGATGACAAACTGGATTTTGACATCCCCGTGGCGACCGGTGTGGGGGAACATGTGGACGCATCCGGCTGATGCGCCCGACCGCGCCGGCGGGACGCATCCCACCGGTTTTATTTTCCATGCGCGGCGCGTCGAAATGTTTTGCTTGCCGTTTGGGGCCCGATGGGCATATAATAGGGGTTAAGCTTTCGGCCGCGGTTCTCCGCCGCGGACGGGGCCCGAGACGCCCATACAGAGAGGGGAATTCTCATGCAGATCGCGACGACCCGCTTTGGCGACATCACCGTTTCCGACCAGAAGATCATCCATTTTGACGAGGGGCTGCCCGGCCTGGAGGATTTTCGAAAGTTCGCGCTGCTGTCGACCGCCGACACGGAGCCGTTCCACTGGCTCCAGTCGCTCGACAAGCCGGACGTGTCGCTGGCCGTCATCAACCCCTACCGGCTCTTCTCCGACTACAAGCCGATGATCGCGGAGGACGTGTTTGCGCAACTCGGCGTCGAAGAGACAGAGGACGTGCTCGTCCTCACCGTGGCGGTCATCCCGCAGGATTTCAAAAAGATGACCACCAATCTGTTGGCGCCGATCCTCATCAACACGAAGAACAACACAGGGCGGCAGGTCATTTTGGAGAACGGCGACTACAACCTGCGCCAGTCCATCTACAACGAGATCCGCGAGATTGTGTGCGAAGGAGGGACGCCGGATGCTGGTACTGACTCGCAAGCGTAATCAGTCCATCTCGGTGGGCGACAACATCCTGATCACGGTGTTGGGTGTGGAGGCCGACCGCGTGAGCCTTGGCGTGGAGGCGCCCCGCGAGGTGCGGGTCTTCCGCAGCGAGCTGCTTGAGGGGACAAAAACCGTCAATCGGGATTCCGTGGGGTCCACGCTGTGGCCCCTGCGGACACTGAAAAAAGAGGAGTGACCGGGGCGCGCAGCCCCTGTCATTCCTTTTTTGAAAAGAACGAAAGAAGGAATTCATGATGCTGACTGTCAACTGGAAGAGCGTGGCCGACGTGGTGTCGGCGCGCGCCTTTGAGGACCTGGCGCCGGAGCTGGCCGGCGCGCACGAGAGCCTCGTCGCCCGCACCGGGCCGGGCGCCGCGTTTACGGATTGGCTCACCTGGCCGGAGACGTACGACCGGGCGGAATATGACCGCCTCAAAGCGGCCGCGGCGCGCATCCGCGCGGATTCGAAGGCGCTGGTCGTCATCGGGATCGGGGGGTCCTACCTGGGCGCGCGCGCGGTCATCGAGGCCCTGGGCTCGCCGAACTACAATCTGAAGCAAAAGGACACGCCGGACATCTTCTTTGCCGGCAACAACCTGAGTGCCTCTTATCTGCGCGACATCATCGCGCTCATCGGAGACAGGGATTTCTCCGTCAATGTCATCTCCAAGTCCGGCACGACCACCGAGCCGGCCGTCGCGTTCCGCCTGTTCAAAAAGCTGCTGGAGGACCGTTTCGGCCCGGAGGGCGCGCGGCGGCGCATCTACGCCACGACAGACAAGGCCCGCGGCGCGCTGCGGAGCCTGGCCGAGCGGGAGGGCTACGAGACCTTTGTGATCCCGGACGGCATCGGCGGGCGCTTTTCCGTTCTCACGCCCGTCGGCCTGCTGCCCATCGCGGCGGCGGGGATCGACACCGACGCGCTGCTGAAGGGCGCGTACGACACGATGCGGCGGCTGGACGCGCGCGCGCTGGCGGACAACCCCGCCTGGCAGTACGCCGCGGCGCGCACCCTGCTCTACCGCGCGGGCAAGACGGCGGAGGTGCTGGCCTGCTACGAGCCGTGCTTCCGGTTTGTCGGCGAGTGGTGGAAGCAGCTCTTTGGCGAGAGCGAGGGCAAGGAACAGGGAGGGCTGCTGCCGGTGTCGCTGGATCTCACCGCCGACCTGCACTCGATGGGGCAGTATATGCAGCAGGGGCTGCGCAATCTGCTCGAAACCGTGGTGGTGTTTGACACGCCGGACGACCCGCTCGCGGTGCCCTTCGACCCGGAGAACGCGGACGGCCTGAATTTCCTCTCCGACATGCGGCTGTTTGACATCAACCGCCGGGCCTTCGAGGGCACCTATCTCGCCCATGTGGACGGCGGCGTGCCCAACATGGTGCTGCATGTCCCCAAGCTGGACGCCTACCACCTCGGGGCGCTGCTCCACTTCTTCATGCTCTCCTGCGGCCTGTCCGGCACGATGCTGGGCGTCAATCCCTTCGACCAGCCCGGCGTGGAGGCGTACAAAGTCAACATGTTCGCGCTGCTCGGCAAGCCCGGCTACGAGGCGCAGGGGGAGGCCCTGCGCGCCCGGCTGTAACCGCCGCACAAATGTATAACGCGCGGATAAACAACAAGGTTGCTAAAACAGCCGCCGCGTGATATACTTATGTTGTGGAGAAATCACCCGTGAGGGCGTCCGGAGGGGCGGGGACCGGCGCGGCCGCCGCCCGCACCGTGCGTCGCGCCGGGCAATGTGAAAGGGGATGGTTCTCATGGTTACGCTCATCATGGGCCTGAAGGGGTCCGGTAAGACAAAACACATGATCGAACTCGTCAATAGCGCCGTGGACAGTGAGCCCGGCGCCGTCGTCCTCATCGAAAAGGGCCAAAAGCTGACATACGACATCCACCACGGGGCGAGGCTTGTGAATGCCTCCGATTACGATATTTTGGGCTACGACATGCTGCGCGGGCTGATCGCCGGCCTGCACGCGGGCAATTACGACATCTCCCATATCTTCATCGACAGCCTTTACAAGGTCGCGGGCGTAGAAAACACGCGGGAAACCGAATCCTTCTGCGAGTGGCTCGACACCTTTGGCCAGACCAACAACATCGCCTTCACGATCACCGTCAGCGCCGACCAGGCCACGGCCTCCGAGAAACTGCGCCGGTATTTCTGACGCGCCGGCGCCCTTGTGGGCCTTCTCCGATCCGATTTGTCAAAAGGGACCGCGGGCAGAGATTCCGCGGCCCCTTTTTTGCGTTTCGGCCGCATTCTTTCGTAAATAAAGTGCGCAGATATCACGATATTGGTTATGGGAGGTGATGCGTCTGTGGACATCATGGGACTGATCGGCGTTGTGGTCGGCGTGCTGGCCGTGCTGGTCGGTATGCAGTATAAGGGCGTCCCCCTCGACGCCCTGAACAATCCGGCCGCCATTTTGATTATCATCATGGGCACGGTGGGCGCCGTCATGATCGCAACGCCGGGCAACGAATTGAAGAATTTGGGGAAGCTGTTCGGCGTCCTGTTTGGAAAGTCAAAATTTTCCAAAAAAGCGGATGTCATCGACACAATCGTCCGCCTGTCGGAACTGGCGCGGCAGGAGGGCCTGCTGGTGCTGGAGAAAGAGATGGAAAACATCAAAGAGCCGCTCATCGTGCGCGGCGTCCAGATGCTGACCGACGGCGCCGACAGCCATTACATTGCCGAGATTTTGACAACGGAGATCGAATCGATGGAGGCGCGCCACGCGGCGAACGCCCAGATCTTCACGCAGGCGGGCACTTATGCGCCCACGCTGGGCGTGCTGGGCGCGGTGCTGGGCCTCATTGCCGCGCTCTCCGAGATGAACGACACGGAGAAACTGGGCCACGCGATCTCGGCGGCGTTCATCGCCACGATGCTCGGCATCTTCACCGGTTATGTGCTGTGGCACCCCTTTGCCAACCGGCTGAAACGAAAGTCCCGGCAGGAGGTCATGGTCAAACAGCTGGCCATTGAGGGCATCATCGGCCTGAGCGAGGGGCAAAACCCGCGTATGCTCAAAGACCGGATGCTGGCCTTCCTGTCCGTCTCGGAGCGCAGCGGCGCAAACAAGGCGGGCAAAGGAACGGACACGGACACTGAGGCGGACTCGTGAACACCCCGATGACGGGGCGCGCCGCCGGCGCGGACAATCACGCCGGGAAAGGGTGAACGGCACATGGCCAAACACAAAGGACCTCCCCACGAAGAACACGCCGACGAGAGCTGGCTCATCCCCTACGCGGATCTGCTGACGCTCCTGCTGGCGCTCTTTATCGTGCTGTTTGCGGCGAGCTCGGTCAACTCGGACAAATACCAGGCCATCATGTCCGCGTTTCAAAACGAGCTCGGCGGTTCCGGCGTGTTGCCGGGCAGCGACGGCGTATTGCCGCCCGGCATGCTGCCGCCCGGCAGCGGCATCCGCCCCACCCCGACGCCTCCGTCGGACAACCCGGACGAACCGGGAGACGGCGGAGGCAGGCTCTGGCCGCTGTTTGACTCGCTGCAGGACTATGTGGACGAGAACCACATGGGCGACAACATCGAGGTGGCGTTTACGGGGCAGGACGTGCTGATCACGCTGAAGAGCGACATCTGGTTCAGCTCGGGCAGCGCCGAGATCACTCCCAACATGCGGGAGCAGGCGCACATGCTGGCCCAGCTTCTGCGGGACAACCAAAAACCCGAATATCCGCTGGACGTGATCGTCGCCGGCCACACGGACAATGTGCCGATCCACTCGTCGCAGTACCCCTCCAACTGGCACCTCAGCGCGCGCCGCGCCCTCAACTTTTTGATGGCGCTGCTGGAGGACAGCGGCCTCGACCCCACACACTTCAGCTCCCGCGGCTACGGCGAATACGCCCCCCTCGCCGCCAACAACACCCCGGAGGGCCGCCAGCGCAACCGCCGGGTGGAACTGCTGGTCTCCCTGCCGCTGCACACCGCCGAAGACGGGGACGAAGAAGCGCTCTCCGCGCCCCTGTCCACACGCGCGGACTTCTTGGAGACGGACGACGCAGAGACGGACGACGACGCACTTCCGCCCTCGCCGTCCCCGCCCGTCTCGGACCCGGAATCGGAAACAACGCCGCCGGCCCCCTGACGGCGCGGCGGTTCTCTGTGATGACCACCGGATGACAACAAGGAGGAGCCCCGTTTGGGACTCCTCCTTTGTCTTGTCTCGTGTCTTGTCTCGTGTCTTGTCGCGCCCGCGGCGCGGCGTTACGGGAGCTGGTCTAAGGATGTGAAATCCGTCAGCGGACGGAGCCCGTCTTGCCAGACGAAGAACCTGCACTTCGCAACGCCGTCGTCCAGCGCGACCGAAGCGGTCAGATCCTCACTCGCGTGCGCGCCCACAGTCTTTGTCACCGATTCCAGCCGGCGCAGCCTTCCGCTCGCGTCATAGGCGGCAAGCACAAGCGTGACGGATGCCTGCGTGTCTTGCAGATTGGTTATTTTGAGCGTTGGGTCATAAAGGCCCGACCCCTCGGCCGGCTCCGACGTCACGTAGATCTCGTACGCGCCGTACGCCGATATATCGGCGTTTCGCATTGTCCAGCCGGTGATGACGGCGCGTTGTATCCGTATGCCGCCGGTGTTGGTCCAGGGCGTCGCGTTTTCCATGCCCACCCGCACCCGGTCGGCGTATACGGCGTCGAATGTGAGGGTGACAACCCTGTTTGTCCCCGTGGCCGGCACCTCCGCCGCCTGGTTCGTCACGTCCTGCCAGGCGACGCCGTCCCAGTACTGCACGGTGAAGGCGCCCGGCACGTTTGTGCCCGCGGCGGTGGCCGTGGGGGAAGACGTCACAAAGGTGAGATCGATCTTGTCGAACGTTTTGCTCTTGTCCCAATAGAACTCCACGTGACTGTACGGAACGGTCTCGATGAATCGCGTGCTGAGCTGGTATGAGTTTCCTGTTCCGCTGTATGTGTTTTGCCAGTTGGTCGTGTTGGCCTGCAGCATGGCGTTGGGATTTCCCGTGGCGAAACTGGAGGTCGCCAGCGCCCCGCCGCGCAGCGGATGGCCCTCGGGCACGTCCTCCCAGCGGTACATGGCGTTCAGGGCGATTGTGGGGATGATTTGCGCGCCCGAAAACGCGTTGGTGGAGATGTCACCCTTTTCGCTTGTTCTCACAACGTTGACGGTGGCCGTCGCCTTCTCGGCGATGCCTCTGACGCTTCCTTCCACCGTAAACACACCCGGCGCCGCGACGGAAGCCGGGGCGATCGCGTCCCAATCGACGGGCACCGTCACCGTAAAGCCGCCCGCCTCGGCGTCGATATAGCTGACGGTCGCGTTCCTCGGCAGTGTGGGGACCATGCCCGCCGGGGTTATGAACGTCTTGCGCTGCACGGCGTCGAAAACGGGGTCGAGCCGGTACTGCGGCGGCGCCGAACCCGTCCCGTCCGCGGTGGCCCTGAGATTCATCACGCTCGGCCGCAGGCCTTTGGACTTGGCGATCAGCTTGATCTCCCCCGTCACGTCTTTGACGGACTGCAAGATCACCAGCACTTTTCCCGTGTCGGCGTAGTACTGCGACTGCGTGTTGTACTGCACGTTGCCCCACTTCGACGTCAGGCTGTAGCTGTTGTTTTCGCCGCTGTCGACGCCGGCGATCACGGCCGCGCCGCTGACGGAGAACTCCACGAGGTTTTTGCCGTCGGGCACGATGTTGCCGTCTTCATCGACGATGTCGCACTCCACATAGATCAAGCTCTCGCCGTCGGCGGCCATCACCATCTTGTCTTTGTACGCGTTCATCTCGACGGCGTAAGGCGTGCCCGCGGTCACAACTTTGTCTGTGGCCACCACATTGGCCTCTTTGTCCGCGGCGTAGCTCACGGGGCTGTCGTAGGCCTTGATCTCCAGCACGCCGGGCTGGTATTCAAAGTCCTCCCACGTCAGGTAGGGGTCGCCGTAAAGCGCGCCGCCCGGTATCTTGGAATCGCCGCTGGCCTCTATGACCTTGGCGCCCTCGGGGCTGATGTACCCGCCCGGGTTCGGATCCGGATTGAGGGGCTCCTTCCAGTACGAGCGGGAGGTGTCGTCGCGGGTCGTGTTGGATGTTTCGAGGTATCTCTTGCCAAAGTTGGTTTCCTTGACGTCGAAGCTCTTCACGCCCATAGACTTTCCGTTCAGGAACAGCTCCACCGTTTGAACGTTGCTGTAAATCCGGATGTCCATTGTCTCTCCTGGGACGTGGTCGTTCCAGTTGATGGGCATAAGATATACAAATTTTTCCATATCCGGAGACATCCACGACGCCTTCTGCATGTAATAATAATCCTTGAAGAATCCCGCGGTGTTGATGGCGCCGGAGTTGCTTCCTTTGCCGCCCCCCTCGCCGAGATAATCCATCCCCGCCCAGAGAGTCGACCCCAGGAAGTACTTGCGGTCGCGGTCTCTCTTGATGGAGATGATGGGCACTCCGCTCCAGTAGGCGCCGGTGCCGTTCATATAGCCCGAATAACCGGACTTGCCGGGCACCGAGCTCTGGCCGGAAAATACGCTTCTCGGCGCGAAGTAGATGCCTCTGTTGCTCCCGGCCGCGTTGGTCTCCGACTCGAAGAAGGCCACGTAGTTGTCTCCGGTGAACCGGTTGTACAGCACGTCATTGGAGTCGCTGGCGGAATATTGCAGCCCCATGAGGCCCTGATAGCGGCTGAGGTAGCCCCATCGGCCGTATAGGCTGGTGTCTCCCCCGGTGTACTGGTATGTCCAGTCGTCGTCCGGGTCGTCCGCCCTGGGCCAGCGCATATTGTCCGACGTTTGAATGATGTAGCGGCTGCCGTCGATCACCTTGGCGTCCTCGCACAGCCGCACTCCCTCGGTGTAGAGATCGATCTGCACGCCGGGGATCGTCGCGTTGCCGACGGTGTAGGCGTCGTAGGCGTCGTTTCGCGTATTGGTGGCAAGCCCCGTGACCGCCTCGTCGTCGTATTTTGTCCCGTCGTACCAACCCGGCACCCTTCTCACCGGGTCGTAGCCGGGCAGCGCCCTGTCGCCGGTTCCGTCATCCGCCTCCACATCGGCCTGGGTGTAGCCTCCGCCGAGGTTGTCCTGCCTGACCTCGTTGCCCACGTCCCACATGATGATACTGGGCTCGTTGATGTCCCGTCTCACCATTTCCTGGACGACCCAAGTGCCCCAGGTGTACTTGGCGCCGGGGTACGTGACCCCGAGTCTCGCCGGGAGGCCGGCGCCCGCGTAGCCGTTCGGCTTCAAGCCCGCCCAGTCGCCGGGCACCTCGTCCCAGAAGAAGACGCCGAAGTCGTATGTGGCCCTGGCCTCTCCCCAGCTGTCATGGGCCTCCTCGATGACCATGATGCCCTTTTCGTTGCACAGCTCTATCATGCTCTTCGCAACGGGGTTGTGGGCGGTGCGCACGAAGTTCACGCCCATGCCCATCAAGAGCTCCAGCTGGCGCTCGTACGCGTCTCTGTTGCTCACGGCCCCGAGCGCGCCGGTGTCGCTGTGAATGTTTACGCCGTATAGCTTGGTGTATGCGCCGTTGATGTAAAAACCGCCCTTTGAGGGATCTTGCAGATCTGTCTCCTCCAACTCGGTCCAGCGGAATCCGAAATTCTGCGCCACCACGTCATACAATTGGTACGGGCCGTTTGCGCCCTGCGGCCTCGCGTACAGCTCCGTCTCCACTTCGTACAGATACGGGCCGCCGAACGCGCTTTGGTTCCACGGGTACCACAGGCAGACGTCGGCTATATCCAGCGTCTGCGTCAGGGCCTGCTGCGCGCCGGCGGCGCCGGCCGCGACGGGAGCGGTCTGCCCCTGCGCCGTCTGACGGCCGTCCGCGTCATACACCGTTGTCTTCATGTAGACGTCGTAGCCGCCGCCTATGCTGCTCCAGTCGCCCCTGACGCCGAGTTCGGCACTGCCGTCGGCGCGATAGGTGTCTTTGAGATTTTCGGACGTGAGGACAACCCCGTGCCGGTCGAACGACAATGACCCGGACACGATGACGCGCACGGGACGGATGATGCCCCCGCCGTGGTACCAGCGGCCGGACGGGCTCGCGCTGTTGACCTTGACCACCAGGATGTTTTCCGCGCCGCCGTAGATGATGTCGTCTGTGATGTCGAAGGCAAAACCGGTGTACCCGTTGTAATAATTGCCGATGAGCTTGCCGTTCAGCCACACATAGCTGTTGTGATACACCCCTTCGAACTCGATCATCACGCGCTCGCCGTTCGCCTCGATCTCCTCAGGCGCCGTGAACGCCTTCCTGTACCAGCCGATGCCGCTATTGAGATTGCCCACGCTGCCGGCGACGCCGGTTGTCCTGTCCCCCTCAATGGCGTAATCGTGGGGGACTTTTACGGTGCGCCAGCCGCTGTCGTTATAATCCGGCTTGATGATGTCTTCGGTGAGATACCCCTCGACGTCCGGCAAACCATGATTGACCAGGTACCGCCGCCGCGCGTTGGTGGAGGTCACGTCACCGGGGAACGTCGTGTAGGGCGTGGCCAGCTCGAATGTCCAGCCCTCGTTCAAATTGATCTCCAAGCGCCCGGCGGTTCCCGCCGCCTGAAGGTCCGTCACCGCGCCGCCGTCGGGCGGCAGTACCGCGTCTTCGTTTTCGGGGCTTTCGAACCAAAGTTCGTCCGCCGCCGTCTGCTGCCGATAGGCCGCATCTTCACTTTCGGCCGCCGCCGGCAACATGCCAACAACCATCAAAAACACAAGGCAGAGACTTAAAATAGCTTTTTTCACGCTTCCTCTTCTCCTTTCGGTTGTTTGCCGCTGTCATTTCCGTCTATTTTGACACACATGAACAGGCCGGACGCACCGCCCGAACCTCGACGCATCCACCCGCTCGCAACACCCTTGACAGCCGGAACCGGTCCCGGGCAGGGCCGTCTGCACAAACAGTCCCGCCGGCGGCCGCCTCTCTGCACACAA
>JAIRTA010000088.1 GCA_031255175.1 Oscillospiraceae bacterium
CATGAGCCGCACAGGCTGCCGGACAGCCTCGCCGATAAGCGCCGCAGCCGGCGGCGTTTCCTCTTCGGCGGCGGTCGGTTCCGCCGTGCCCTCCGCGGGCGGCGGGGCTTCTTCCGTGGCGGACGGCGGGGCTGTATCGGGCGTCGCAACTTCGCCCTCACCCGCCGCCTTCTCCGTAGGCGGCGACGTTTCCTCCGCGCCGAACTGCGTGGTCTGTGTGAGAATCGCTTCGCTTTCCGCGCCCGCGACAGTGACGCCGCCGACCGATGGGGTGGCTAACAGCAGAAAAATTGCCGTCAGGATACTGATTGCTTTTCGTTTCATGTGCTTACTCCACTCCTTTTGTAACAGATTTAGCGTTAGCGGACAGAGCGGCCGTCAGCCGCTGCCTGATTTGCGTTTGTTGTCCGTTTCGGCCACGCGCGACAATCGAGAGCCTGTCCGGGGCATGAGCTGGCTGCACAAGCAGCTCCGCCGGCGGCCATTTCGCCTGCACGCAAAACGACCGCTCCCTTTCCAAACGCGATCCTCAATCCACTCGGAATACATTGAGCCGCAAGCACTTCAGCGATTTTGCGCGACCCGTTATGCTATACTTTTTCAAAACTCACTTTTTGATCGTTTGAGGCCGTTTCAACTTACATAAGTGTGTAAAAAATCAACAAAAATGGGCTTGACTTCCAAAACATCATATGGTAAGATACACCCGTTGTGGTTTATGGCATCCCTTTCCACAAAAGGTATACTTTTTCAATTCCTCCAAAATTCTATGCTTTTTTGTACAAGATCTGTAATTTCAATTTTTACACGCCTTTCAGATCATCCAAAATTTGGTATTTCCCGCTTGCGTCAATTGGTTTTCCGCGCCTTTGAAAACCGTATAAGACGGACGAAAGCGCGATCCCCCCGGGGGACACCCCCGGCAGGATGAGCGCAGCGCGACTCGCAAACGAATAGGCCCGCAACGCCTTGAAACCACAAGGCTTGCGGGCCTGTCCTGTTTGTTTGCTTCCGTAAATCTTCTATTTTTTATTTTTATATACCTTGACAGGCGATGTATCTTGTGCTATTTTATATGTAAAGATCAGTTGATACCGCCCGACGGGGCGGCAGCTGTCGAATGGGGTGACTCCATGTCCATCGCGTCGGATCTCATGCGGGGCAACACGGAAATGATCCTGCTGGCCCAGCTGATGAAGAGAGAAAGCTATGGGTACGAGATCAACAAAGTGATTCAGGCGGCCACAGACGGCCGGCTGGAACTGAAAGAGGCCACGTTGTACGGCGCATTCCGGCGGCTGGAGGCGGTGGGGCACATCGTCTCCTACTGGGGAGACGAAACCACGGGCGCCCGCCGGCGGTATTACCGGATCACACCCGCCGGCAGACAGGCGTTCGCCCAGAGCCGCGCGGAGTGGGAACAGGCCCGGCGTCTGATCGACAGGCTCATCGCACAGGAGGGGGAACATCATGATTGACAAACTGCACTCCCATGTAGACGCGCTCTTTGCCGGCGTCCCGAGGAGCCGGCGCGTGGACGAGGCGCGCGAAGAACTGCTCTCCGGCTGCCTCGACCGCTACCGCGACCTCACGGAAGACGGCGTGGAACCGGCGGAGGCCTACCGCCGGGTGATCAGCGGCATCGGCGACGTGGACGAACTGCTGCGCGACCTGCTGCGCGAAGACGCGGCCGACCCGCTGGCGGCCCGCCGCAACACCCGCCGCCGGTCTCTCTTCTGCGCGGTGTCGGTGGCGCTGTACTTCCTCTCGGTGGCCGCGCTGATCCTGATTGCGGAACTCACGCCGGCGCCGGACGAGGTGGGCGTCGTCGCCTTTATGCTCATCTGCGCGACGGCCACGGGCCTTTTGATCTACGGCCTCGGCACCAGCCGGGCGGAAGACGCGCAGCGCCCCCCCACGCTGGCGGAGACGGTCCGCACGCAGATCTCCGGGGATGAACCCCAGAAGAAAAAACGGCTGAAGGGCGCGTTCTCGTCCACACTCTGGTGCCTTGTGGTCATCCTCTACCTCGGTATCGGCTTCGCGACACATGGTTGGGTGTGGAACTGGCTCGTCTTCCCGCTGGGCGTCATGGCGCAAAACGCGATCGCCTTCGCCCTCAGCAGCGGCCCGCGGAAAAAAGCCGCCTTTTGGGGCCTCTTTTGGACAGGCTGCGCGTTTTTGTATCTCTTCATCAGCGTCTTGACCAACCGCTGGGAACTCACATGGCTCATCTTCCTGATCGCGCTGTGCGTACAGCAGGCGGTGCGGTTGTTCCGCATCTGGAAGGAGGCGGAGTAAATGACCGGGAAACGCCTGTCCCTCGCGGGGATGATCCTGTGGCTCCTCCTGGCGGTCATGCTCTCCGCGCTGCTGTGCTTCGCGCTGTTTTCGGGCGGGCTGTCCCTTTGGGAGGGCGGATGGCTTGGCTTGACTTTCTCCTGGTCCGACGACGGCGGTGCGGTCGTGCTGCGCCAGGAGCAGACCTTCTCGGTGGATGAGCTCTCACGCGTCACGCTGGAGGGCCTCCACCACGATGTGTACATCACCTTTACCGACGCGTCCACTGTCACGGTGCGCGAATACGCGTCCGAACGGTGGCCGGAGTCCCGTCTGGTTGCCATCCGGCGCGAGGGCGGCGCGCTCTCCGTCATCGCCCCCCACCCGCAGTGGTGGGGATGGGGGTGGCTGCGCGGCCTGTCGGGCGCCGGCGGTCGGCTGGAACTCGCGCTGCCGGCCCGCTTTCGGGGCGACCTGTCCGCCCAAACCGTTTCGGGGCACCTCAAATGGACCGGAGAATGCACGCTGACCGAGCTCGCGCTGTCCACGGTCTCGGGTGCCCTCGACCTCACGGGGCGCGTCACGGCCGACCGCGTCTCGCTCGGGAGCATCTCCGGCCACATACAGGCGGATACGCTCACGTCGGACAGTTACCGGCTCTCCAGCGTCTCCGGTTCGATCGAGGCCGCCTCGCTCTCCGGCCGCGGTTCTGTCCGCACCACCAGCGGCTCCCTTCATCTGACGCTCGACGAACTGACGGGCGACTGCTCGCTGGAGAGCATCTCCGGCTCCGTCTCACTCTCTCTGCCGGCCGACAGCGCGTTCCGCTACGACCTCAACAGCGTCTCGGGCCGTATCCGCAGCGATTTCCCGCTCGTCTTAGACGGCGACACGCTGAAATCCCGCATCTCCGGCTCCGTGGGAGACGCGCCGGTTCATCGGGTGGACATCGAAACCGTCTCAGGCAGCATCCGCCTCATCCGCCTCGGCGACTAAAAACCCCGCAACCCCACGACACACCCAAACAATCAAACAACCCCTTGCAAACCACTGAAAACACAGGGTTTGCAAGGGGTTGTTTGTATGGGGTGGATAATCGGACTCGAACCGACGGCCCCCAGAGCCACAATCTGGTGCTCTAACCACCTGAGCTATACCCACCGCACCAAAATACCCGGCCGATCGATGCCGGTACACACAGCGTACCACAACTTCGCCGTTTTGGCAAGAGGCGCGTTTAAACGCAGTCCCAGGCGCGCATCCAATCGGCCGTCGCGCCGTCGGCCTCCAGGCATTGTTTGTCGTTGCCGCCGGGGCATTTGACAAAAAGCACCTGGGTATCCGCGCAGCCCTTGGACGCATACGGCGTGTTAGGGGCAATGACAAACAGGGACCCTTCGGCGAATTCATATTCCCGTTTTTCCGCGAGCAGATAGATCTTCACCCTGCCCCGGACCACATAGTTATACTCCATGTCCCGCGGGTGTACGTGCGGCGTGTCCGCCTGAAAGGTTTTGTAGCGGCTGACGCCGATCTCGAGTTTGGCGTCCGGCAGACAGGGAAGCCCCGTCTGGGGGATCTCCAGGTCGCCGCACAGGTAGACCCGGTGTTTTTGGGTCAGCGCTTCGGCGATGTCGCCGCCCAACAGCCATTGGATGCCGCCCGGCATGTCCGTCCCTCCTCACGCAATTCGTCTCATGTTCGCGCCCCGGCCCTCTCGCCCGCCGTCTTCGCCGTTTCCGGCGTCTCTGTCGTTCAGGCGTTCAGGCGTTCGGACGTTTGGGCGCTTTCTTGATTTTATCAGAACCGGCCGAAAGAAACAAGTCTCCGCGCCCGCGTTTCGGGGGGCGGCGGCCGATGTCTCCGGTTCCGGCCGCTGCGCGCTGTCCGCTTCTCTCCCCCAATTTGACAGGGCGGCCGCCGTCCCTCGCCCGTTTTCGCGGCCGGACGGGCGCTATAATGGAGGCGGTCAACCCATGCGGGGAGGAGTGAACGCCTTGGTCGTGACCGTCTATCTGGACGCCCTGTTCGCGCTCAACACGCTGATCAACTACCTGCTGCTGCTGGCCGCCGCCCGTCTGATCGACTGCCCGTTCCGGCGCTGGCGGCTGTGGCTGGGCGCGGCGCTGGGCGGCGCGTACGCCGTCCTCATCTTTCTCCCGGCCGGACGTCCGGCCGCCTCCTGGCCCGGCAAGGCGCTGGCCGCGCTGCTGATGGCCGCCGCCGCGCTGGGAGGGCTGCCCCGGCGCCGGTTTGTCCGGTTTGTGCTGGTGTTTTGGGGCGTCTCCTTCGCGCTGGGCGGCTGCCTGCTGGCGCTGCAACATGTGACCGGGCGGGGGTTTTTGCAAAACGGCGTGCCCGTCGCGCCGCTGAACCTGCCCACGCTGCTGCTCGGCGCCGGCGCGTGTCACCTGCTGCTCACGCTGGTCTTCCGGCGCTCGGCCCGCCACGGCGGCGCGTCGCGGGACATTGTGGCCGTCTCCGTCGGCTGGGCGGGCCGCGAGACCGCGTTCTCCGCCCTGCGCGACACCGGCAACACCCTCTCGGACCCGCTGAGCGGAACCCCCGTCATGGTGACGGAGCTCGACCGCGTGCGGGACGTCCTGCCCCCGGCGGCGGCCCTGCTCATCGACAACAAAGCCCTGCGCCGGCCGGAGGTTTTGCTGACCCATCTCTCCGCGCTGGGCCTTGCCGGGCGGTTCCGGCTCATCCCCTACCGCGCCGTCGGCGTGGACTGCGGC
Organism: Oscillospiraceae bacterium; assembly: GCA_031255175.1. GTDB lineage: Bacteria > Bacillota > Clostridia > Oscillospirales > UBA929 > JAIRTA01. The sequence continues at coordinate 5,022 of JAIRTA010000088.1, forward strand.
TTTCTGCTGGCCTTCCGCCCGGACGTCGTGAGGGTCGGGCAGGCCCGCGCCGGCAAGCTTCTGGTGGCGCTCTCCCCCACGGGGCTGTCCGCGGAGGGCTCCTACTCCGCCGTGGTGGGGCAGTGAGCAAAAGAGTTTCATTTCGGCCGCGCGGCAAGGCGGCGAAACGGAGCGGCGAAACTGATATGGGAGGTTTTTCCATGAACGCGAATCGAACCGGATGGCGCGTGCGTCTCTTTGTCCGGTACCACAGGCTCCTGGCGCGGCTCGGGCTGCACGGCGCGGCGGCCGGTAAGATCTTTTACATAGGCGGCAGCGACACCCTCCCGCCGCCGCTCTCCCGCGATGAGGAAGCCTACCTCATCAGCCGCCTCTCCGAGGGGCGCGAACATGTCCGGCAGGCGCTGATCGAGCGCAACCTCCGCCTTGTCGTCTACATCGCCCGCCGTTTTGAAAACACGGGCATCCATGTGGAGGACCTCATCTCCATCGGCACCATCGGCCTCATCAAGGCCATCAACACCTTCAACCCGGAGCGAAAGATCAAGCTGGCCACCTACGCCTCCCGCTGCATCGAAAACGAGATCTTGATGCATCTGCGCAAATGCGCCGGGCAGCGCAACGAAGTCTCGTTCGACGAACCCTTAAACACCGACTGGGACGGCAACGAGCTGCTGCTGTCCGACATCTTGGGCACCGACCCCGACATCGTCGTGCGCCCGGTCGAGGCGGCGGTGGACAAAACCCTGCTGGCCGACGCCCTGGGGAAGCTGTGCCCGCGGGAGCGGAGTATCATCGCCATGCGCTTCGGCCTGGGCGGGCACAGGGAACGGACCCAAAAAGAGGTGGCCGCGCTCCTTGGCATCTCGCAGTCGTACATCTCCCGGCTCGAAAAAAAGATCCTCCTGCGGCTGCGCCGGGAGATTAGCCGGATGATGTGAAAAAATTCATTGTCGCGCGCTCTTGCAATGTGCCGTGGATTCGTTTACAATAAAACTATCGCTTGGACGCCGGCCCCCGCGCGACAATCTGCATGAGATGCGGCGGGGGTAGTCCGGTTTGCGCATTGGGCGCGGCCGCCAAGCATCATACGCCAGGAGAGGAAGATGTTCCATGAGCGCATCCCGCGAGAAGAAAGAGCGTCAGAAACTGCGTCAGGAGGAGCGGGCCAACCCGCAAAAGCGCAAAAAGAGGCAGCGCGCCCCCGGTGAAATCAGCCCCGTTGTGGGCCGCGTCGTCGTGATCCTGATTGTCGTCGCCATTGTCCTCGGCCTTGGGTACTTTGTCGCCAACGGCACAGGGCTTACTTACCGTGTGCTGACCGCCGTGACGGCGGGCGACGTGAAGCTGTCTCCGGCGGAGTACAATTTTTATTATTACACCATCCGCAACAACTACGTAAACTCCTACGGAGCCGAGTATGAGGAGATCTTTGCCGACACCATCGTCGAGCAGACGAAGACCTCCATTCAGACCGCGGTGGGGATGGAACGCGAGGCGCGCGACAACGGCATGACGACCCTGACCGAGACAAGCCGGGAGACGCTGGCCGAGAGTCTCGCGAGCTTTGAGACCTTTGCCCGCGACAACCAGGTCTCCCTCCAACGCGCGCTGGAACTGCAGTACGGCGCCGGCATGGACCGCGCCACCTTCCTGCGCCTGCTCGAACGCCAGCTGCTCGTCGAACAGTGGCTCCAGCAGAAGCAGGAGTCCTTCACCTACACGCAGGCCGAGACAGACGCCTACTATGCGGAGAACAAAGACACCCTCGACGTTGTGGACTACCGTATTTTCAGCGTCGCCATCCCGCAGCCCGAGACCGCGGAGGGGGAGACCCCATCTGAGGAGGAGACTGCGGCGCTGGACGCCTCCGCGCAGAGCACGGCCGACGCATTCAACGGAAAGATCACGGACGAGAGTTCGTTCTCCGCGCTCGCCCGCGAGTACGCGGCCACCTTGAGTCTGGACGAGACAGCCTACGCGGACGACGGCGCCACACTGCGCCTAAACACCTACCTCGGCACCGACCCCGCCACCGGCAGCGCCCCCCTGGCCTCGGAACAGAGCGCCTGGCTCGCGGATTCGTCCCGCAAGGCCGGCGACCACGCCGTGGTCAAGACCGCGAGCTCCTACGACGTCCTCTACTTCTTAAAGCGCTACCGCGACGACGCCCCCACCGTCGACGTCCGTCACATCCTGGTCCTCACGAGCGAGGAAAAGGACGCGGCGCAGGCCCGGACCGAGGCCGAGGCGATTCTGAACGAGTGGAAGGCCGGCGCAAAGACGGAGGACTCCTTTGCCGCGCTGGCCGCCGAGAAGACCGAGGACACCGCCTCCGCGAGCGACGGCGGGCTGTATGACGGCGTGATGAAAAACCAGATGGTGGCGCCCTTCGACGCCTGGATCTTCGACCCCGCCCGCAAGCCGGGCGACACGGACCTGGTAGACACCGACTACGGCTGCCACGTCATGTACTTTGTCAACGGCGGCTTGTCCGCGTGGGCGCAGACCGTGCAAAACCAGATGCGCGACCGCGACTTCACCGCCTACAACACGGAAATCACCGAACGCTACCCCCTCACGGAGGACAGCTTCGGCATGGGCTACGCCAAGGTTCTGCGCTGAGCGGCGCCCGCGCGGCGTTTTATATAAAATTTTGCCGCAAAACATTTTTCCTCTTGCAATCTGATGTACTCTCTGCTATAATATAGCATTGCGGTCCGTTGTGACCGCCGATACGTGACGGAGGAGGTGGTCGACTTGCCGAATATCAAGTCTGCCAAGAAAAGGGTCAGGGTGATCGAGGCCAAAACGGCGATCAATCGCCGGGTCAAATCCAGTCTCAAAACATCCATCAAAAAAGCGCAGGCTGCTATCGCCGAGGGAGATCCCGCGTCCGCCAACGAAGCGTATCGCAGCGCGCAGCGGGACATTGACCGCGCTGTGGCGCGCGGTATTCTCCATAAGAACACGGCGGCGCGCCGCAAGAGCCGGCTGGTGGCCAAGATGGCGGCTCCGGCCCGCTGATTGGCAGACACCCTCCCGCATCCTGCTTTCGGGGTGCGGGAGTTCTTTATTTCCGTCCGCCGCTCTTGGGGCGGGCAAGGGGAAAACCGTGTGGGGGCGCAAAAGTTTTTACCGCATATTGCGTTTTTCACACAGCCTGGGGGTGGCGGCGCGATGATCGGACTCGCGATCGGCGATGTGGTGGGTGAACCGGGCCTCAAGATGCTCGAGACGCATGTGTTCTCCCTGCGGCGCCTGTATGACGTGGACCTCGTGGTGGCCAACGGCGAAAACGCCGACATGCTGGGCATCCGCCCCGAACAGGCCGAGCGGATGTCCTCCGCCGGCGTGGACGTGATCACGCTGGGCAACCACACCTGGCGCCGCCGCGAGATCGCCCGGGTGCTGGACGACCGGCCGCGCCTGCTCCGGCCGGCCAACTTTCCCAGCCAAAACCCCGGCGCCGGGCATTTTGTGTTCATCACAAACCGCGGCGTCCGGGTGTGCGTCATCTCTCTGGTGGGCCGCTGCCTGATGGACTTCCACCCGGACAACCCGTTCCTCGTGGCGGACCGTCTGCTCGCGCAGACGGAGGCCGACCTGTTTGTAATCGACTTCCACGCCGAGACCACCAGCGAAAAGGCCGCCCTGGCCCACCACCTGGACGGCCGGGCGCAGATGGTGTTTGGCACCCACACCCACGTGCAAACCGCCGACGAGCGGGTCCTGCCGGGCGGTCTCGGCTTTTTGACCGACATTGGGATGACGGGCCCCGCGCATTCGGTGCTGGGCATCAAGCCCGAGCAGTCCGTCGCCTCGTTCCTCGGCGACCTGCCGCAGCGCTTCGAGGCGGCGCCCGGCCCCGCCAAGCTGGAGGGCGCGCTGTTTGAGATCGACGAACAGACCCACCGCTGCACCGCCGTCCGCCGCCTCGCCATCAACGGTTAAATATGGAAAATATTTACTTTTATTGGACGAAAGGGGCGTCGGGTGCGCGTTGAACATTCAAATCTTCGGCAAGTCCAAGTGTTTTGACACCAAGAAGGCCGAGCGGTACTTCAAAGAGCGGCGCATTTCATATCAGCTCGTCGACCTCGCCCGCCACGGGATGAGCCGCGGGGAGCTCGTCAGCGTCCGCAACGCCGTGGGCGGTCTCGCGCCCCTGGTCGACGAGAGCCGGGAGGACGCGGCGCTGCTGCGCTACCTGGCCCACGACGACGACCGTCTCGAGAAACTTGCGGAACACCCGGAACTCATACAGACCCCCGTCGTCCGCAACGGCCGGCAGGCCACCATAGGCTACCACCCCGAGATCTGGAAAACCTGGGCCTAAAAAAACGGGTCACATCGCACGGGCAGATATCATCCGCCCGCGCACCCCCATCAACACGCAAGCAATACGCGACAACACGGCAAAGGAGGCTCGAACATGCGGACGTGGACAGTGGGCGACAACGACGCCGGGCGGCGGTTGGACCGGTTTTTGTCGAAAGCGGCGCCCACGCTCTCCGCCGCGCATGTGCAAAAGAGCATCCGAACCCGGCGCGTCAAGGTGGACGGCCGCCGCGCGGAGGGCGGCACGCGGCTCGCCGCGGGCCAAACCGTGACGCTCTACGAGGACGCCGCCCCCGCCGCGGGGCCGGACCCGGCGCACCTCGCCCGGCCGCACCCGCCGCTCTCCGTCGTCTTTGAAGACGCGAACCTCCTGGTGCTGGACAAACCGGCCGGCCTGCCCGTGCAGCCGGACGGCGCCGGCCGCGCGCCGGCGCTGGCGTCGTACGCGCAGGCTTATCTGTTCCAGCGGGGCGACTGGCACCCCGCGCGGGAGAATACCTTTGCCCCGGCGCCGGCCCACCGCATCGACCGCCACACGAGCGGGCTCGTGCTCTTTGCGAAAAACGCCGAGACCCTGCGGATTTTGACGGAAAAATTCCGCCTGCGGGAGATCGAAAAAACCTATTACTGCCTGATCCACGGAACGCCCGACGCCCCCGCGGGCACGCTCCGCCACTGCCTGCGCCGCGACGAGACGCGCAGCCGCGTGTCGGTGCGCCCCGACCGCCGCGACGGCGCGAAGACCGCCGTGACCGCCTACCGCGTGCTCGCCGGCCGGGGCGGCCTCTCGCTGGTCGAGTGCCGCCCGCTCACGGGCCGCACCCACCAGATCCGCGCACAGTGGGCCGCCGCCGGTCACCCGCTGCTGGGGGACGGCAAGTACGCGGACAATCGGGCCGACCGGGCGCTGGGCTGGGCCCACCAGGCGCTGCACGCTCACACGCTGACCCTGGCCTTCCAAACGCCGGCCGGCCGGCTGGACCCTCTGCGGGGCCGCGTGTTCGAGGCGCCGCCGCCGCCGTGGGTCGCCGCCTTTGCCCGCAATGGACATGTGTGATATTCGGAGCTTTTGCGAGAAAACAAGAGAAAAGCGGAGATATTCTTGTTCTCTTTTCTTTTCGTTGAGAAAAATTTAAGAAATACTCCGATTTTTGTTGACATTTTCGCGTTTTCGCTGTATAGTCTTTGTTGTGATCCATGACCCGGCCGCTCCGGCGGGCGCGGGTACGAAACGGGGGATGATACATGTCCGAACTCATTCGCCTTGTCAATTGCGTCATGGCGTTTGATGATGTAACGGTGCTGAACTCAATCAATTTGACCATCAACGACAAGGAATTCCTCACATTGCTCGGACCCAGCGGCTGTGGCAAGACCACGACGCTGCGGATCATCGGCGGCTTCGAGGTGCCCACCTCGGGGAGCGTCTTTTTCGACAATGTGAGGATTAATGACGTTCCGCCCTATCGGCGGCGCGTCAATACGGTATTTCAGCGCTACGCGCTCTTTCCCCACCTAAACGTCTTCGAAAACGTGGCCTTCGGCCTGCGCGTGGCCAAAGTGAACAAATCCGACGTCGAGCTGCGCGTGCGGGAGGCGCTCGATCTCGTGGGTCTGCGCGGCTATGACAAGCGCGCCTCCCACCAGCTCTCGGGCGGCCAGCAGCAGCGCGTCGCCATTGCCCGCGCCATTGTGAACCACCCGCAGGTGCTCCTCCTCGACGAGCCGCTGGGCGCGCTCGACCTCAAGCTGCGCAAGGAGATGCAGATCGAGCTCAAGCGGATCCAGCAGCAGGTGGGCATCACCTTTGTCTACGTCACCCACGACCAGGAGGAGGCGCTGACGATGTCGGACACCGTCGTCGTCATGAACGACGGCGTGATCCAGCAGATCGGCACGCCGGTGGACATCTACAACGAGCCGAAAAACGCCTTTGTGGCCGATTTCATCGGAGAGAGCAACATCGTGCCCGGCATCATGCACCGGGACCGTGAGGTCAGCTTCGCCGGCCGGATTTTCCGCTGCGTAGACACCGGCTTTGCCCCGGATGAGCCGGTGGACGTGGTCATCCGCCCGGAGGACATCCGGCTGTCGCCCCCCGACGAGGGGCAGCTCGACGGCGACGTGCTCTCCGTTACCTTCAAGGGCGTCCACTACGAGATGATGGTGCGCGCGCGCGACTTCACCTGGATGATCCACTCCACCTCCAGCGAACCGGTCGGCACCCGCGTGGGGCTCTCGGTGCGGCCGTTCGACATCCACATCATGCACCGGACGGAGGCGGCCTCGTGAACCGCCGGCTGCGGCTCACGGCGGTGCCGTACGCCCTGTACGCCCTGATCTTCATTGTGGCGCCGCTGCTGCTCATCCTCTACTACAGCCTGACCACCGGGCAGGGCACGGCCCTGTCGCTGGACAATTTCCGCCGTTTCTTCGACCCCCGCGACACGGTGTATCTGCGGGTGCTCTGGCGTTCGCTGTGGATCGCCGGCGTGAGCACCGCAATCTGCTTTGTGCTGGGCTACCCTATGGCGTACATCCTGTCCCAGATGAAGGAGCGCACCCGCAACATCATCTCCTTTCTGTTTATTCTCCCCATGTGGATGAATTTCCTTTTGCGCACCTACGCCTGGATGACCTTGCTGGAGCGCACCGGCCTCATCAACACGGTGCTGAAAAGCCTGGGGCTGCCGCCGCAGGAGATCATGTACACCGCGGGCGCCGTTGTCCTCGGCAACGTTTATAACTTTCTGCCGTTCATGATCCTGCCGATCTACACCTCCCTGACGAAACTCGACCGGAACCTCATCGAGGCGTCGGAGGACCTGGGCGCGGGGCGCGCGGTGACCTTTTTTCGCGTCATCTTCCCGCTCTCCTTTCCCGGCATCATGAGCGGGCTCACCATGACCTTCATGCCGGCCGTCACCACTTTTATCATCTCCAAGCTGCTGGGCGGCGGGCAAAACGCGCTGATCGGCGACCTGATTGAGAAACAGTTTAAGGTGGCCGGAGACTGGGGCTTCGGCTCGGCCATGTCGGTCATTTTGATGGTGCTGATCTTGCTGTCGATGAACGCGCTCTCCCGTTACGAGAAGGAGAACGCAGGCGGGGGGCTCATGTGAATGAAAGTGTTAAAAAGCGCTTACTCGGGGCTTATCTTCCTGTTTCTCTACGCCCCCATCGTCGTTCTCATCGCGTTTTCGTTCAACGCCGCCAAGTCCCGCGGGGTTTGGGGCGGATTTTCGTTTCGCTGGTATGAGTCGCTGGTGCAAAACGCCGAGATCCTCCACGCGCTGCGCAACACCGTGGTCGTCGCGCTGCTCTCCGCCGTCATCGCGACCGTCATCGGCACGGCGGCCGCGCTCGGTATGCACCACATGCGCCGGGGTCTCTCAAATTTCATGCTCAACGTCACCTATCTGCCCGTCTTAAATCCGGACATCGTCACGGGCATCTCTCTGTTGATCCTATATGTGTTCATCGGCATCAACCTGGGCTTTTCCTCACTGCTGCTGGCCCACATCACATTCAACATCCCGTATGTGATCTTGTCGGTGAGTCCGCGCCTCAGGGGGATGAACCGGCACATCTTCGAGGCGGCGCTCGACCTCGGCGCGGGGCCGGCGCAGGCCTTCTTCAAGGTGATCGTTCCCGAGATCCTGCCCGGCATCGTAAACGGCTTCTTGCTGGCCGTCACCCTCTCCATCGACGACTTTGTGATCTCGTTTTTCACCGCCGGGCCGGGGGTGTCCACGCTGTCCATCACCGTCTACTCTATGGCCCGCAAGGGGATCAAACCGGAGATCAACGCGCTTTCCTCCATCATGTTCGTTGTGGTGCTCCTCCTGTTGCTGACCGTCAACATCCGCGCCGGCCGCGACGTACGCCGCCGCGCCCAAACCCATGTGCGCTCCCGCTCGCCGAGAGCCCTGTCCTCCCGGGAGCGTTGAATGCGGCCGAATGCGGCAACGACCGAACGACCGTGCGCAAAACAACAACGCGAAACAACAATGCGAACAACAAAGTGAACAACAAAGTAAAGGAGATAGAGTATATTGAAACAGCTTCGCTGCCTTCGCTACGGACTGCTGGCACTGTTCCTGCTGCTGCCGTCGTCCTGCAAATCCGCGCCCACACCGGGCGGCCCGTCCACCGTGACGCTCAAGGTGTTCAACTGGGGAGATTACATCGACCCGGACGTGACGGCGCTCTTCACGCAGGAGACAGGTATCGAGGTCATATACACAATGTTTGAGGCCAACGAAGACATGTACACCTCCATCAAAGCCAGCGGCGACGTATCCCACGACGTGGTGATCCCCTCCGACTACATGATCCGCAAGATGATCAACGAAGACATGCTCCGCAAGATCGACATGGGGAACATTCCAAACCACGCACTCATCGACGACCGCTTCAAAAATCTGGCTTTTGACCCGCAGAATGAATATTCCGTGCCCTACATGTGGGGGACCGTGGGCATCGCCTACAACACGACGATGGTGGAGGCGCCGATCACCTCCTGGACGGCGCTGTGGGACGAACAATACCAAAAGAATATCTTTATGATGGACAGCGTGCGCGACAGCCTGGGCGTCGCGCTGAAGATGCTGGGCTACTCGATGAACACAAAGAACGAGGCCGAACTGCAAGAGGCGTACAACAAACTGGTGGAACAAAAGCCGCTGGTGCTCGCCTACACCGGGGATGAGGTCAAAGACAAGATGATCGCCGGCGAGGCGGCGCTGGCCGTCGTCTACGCGGGCGACGCCATCACGATCTCCGACGAAAACCCGGACATCGCCTACGTCATCCCGCAGGAGGGCTCCAACCTGTTTGTGGATTCCATGTGCATACTGAAGACCGCCGAGAACCCGGAGGCGGCCGAGGCCTTCATCAACTTCATGTGCTCAACGCCCATCGCCACGCGCAATTGGGAATATATCAACTATTCTTCGCCGCAGAAAGAAGTCATCGCGCAGATGCCGGAGGAATTCCAAAACAGCCCGGCGCGCAACCCCTCGGCCGAGGATCTGGCGCGCTGCGAGGTCTTTGAAGATCTGGCGCAGACCACGCAGTATTACGAGGACCTCTGGACCCGCCTGATCGGCGCCTGAGACGAAACCACCCGCGGCGCGGGGCCTGTGGCCTTCGCGCCGCGGATTTTTTAGGTGAAATACGGCCAAAGACCGGGAACAAAACGAAACCGTTTTCGTCTAACGGCGTATAGGGGTATAGGCGCACCCCGCACAAGGCGCCCAGGCGCCCCAACAGGAGGGATTCTGATGAAAAAGAAACAGCGCGGCATACAGGCTCTGTCACTCGCGGCGCTGCTGATCTCGCTGTTCCTGACGGCCTGCAGCAGCGGAATTCACTACGCAACCGACAGCGCCCCGGGCTCGCTCGCGAGGGGAGACAGTCTGCCGATGGATATGGCGGCACCGGAGGCGCCGCCGCCGTATCCCTCCGCGGAAGATGGCGCCGCCGTGGCGGGCGGCGGCGTCGGCGAAGCCGCGCCGGACATCTTCTCCATCGCCTCGCAAAACGCCTCGCTCGACCCGGCGCGCAAACTGATCCGCGAGGCGGCCCTTGTGGTGGAGACCACAGACTTCGCGGGCGGCGTGGCGGAGTTGGAACATCTCTGCACCGCCGCGGGCGGGTATGTGGAGAGCTCCACCATCCCCGGGCTGTCGCTGACCGCCGGCACACGGCCCCTGCGCAGCGCCCACTATCTGTTTCGCATCCCTGTCGGGGAGTACGCGTACTTTGTGCAGACGGCCGGTCAAGTCGGGAATCTGCTCTCCCGGACGGAGAACACCGAGGACATCACCGACCGCTATTTCGACACGGAGGCGCACCTCAAGGTGCTGATGCTGCGGCGCGACAGGCTGCTCGTCCTGCTGGCGGAGGCGACGGACAGCGAGGCCATTGTCAACTTTGAACAATCGCTCTCAGAGACCCAATATGAGATCGAGCAGCTGACGGGCACGCTGCAAAAGTACGACGCCCTGGTCTCGTACACCGTCGTTGACGTGACGCTGCAAGAGGTCGTCGCTTACACCGACCTGCCGGAGATCACGGCGGAACCCAAGACCACGGGCGAGCGGATCGTGCGGAAGTTCAGCGACTCCGCAAGCAATATCGGCAACTTCTTCGTCTCCCTCTTCGTCTTCCTCGTCGGCAACAGCCCTTATCTGCTGCTGCTGTTGGTCCTGCTGGCTCTGTTGACGCTGTTTATACGAAAACTTCGGGCCCGGCCCAAAAAGCCGAAACCCGCGCCGGTTTATTATTCGGGGCATCCCATTGGCGCCGCCCCGCCGGCCAACCGGCCGGGAGCGCCCCCGGCCGCCCCCGGCGGGGTTCCGCCCACCCAGGCCCCGCCGCCGCCCGCGGCTGTTTCGCCCGCGGCGCCGGCCTCCGCGGCCCCCGAGGCGGCCGGCACGCCGCCGGAACCCGGCGAAAAACAGACCTGATCACCGTCCACCGCCAAAGCGGCGTGGCAGTCGGCATCGACTGTCACGCCGCTTTGGTGTTGTCAACCCGGGCGATTTGCGCTATACTGTGTGAGAACAGTCGTCTGTTCAATTTGGGGGCGTCGCCAAGAGCCCCCGCTCGGGAGGGAAACATATGAGATTCACTTTGCCCGCGCCGCGGCTGCTGGGAGAGGCCAGGCAACAGAGCCGGGGGCACGCGCCGATCGCCGAGATCTTCATCTTTATCATCGTCTTTTTGGTGGGCAACTTGCTTGCGGGCTTCTTGCAGATCCCCGCCGTCGTCGTCCTGGGGCAGGACACGCTGGCGGAACTCTTCGCCGCCGCCGCTTCGGGCGACCTGGCAAACATCGACGTCTATATCGACCGGTTCGTCACCGAGATCTCCACCAACCCCATGATAACTCTCGTCTCGCTGTTCACCTTCGCGGCGCTCATCGCGTGTACGTTTTTCTATTGCACCCGCCTCGAAAAGCGCCGGCTCGCGACGCTTGGATTCCGGAAGCGGCGCGCGGCGCGGGAGTATCTGGTGGGGCTCGCCGCGGGCGTGGGGTCGTTCGGCGCCGCCGCGCTCTTTTGCGTGCTGACCGGGACGCTGACCTTTCAAGGTCCGTCATTCGACGGCGCGCTGGGCCTAATCGCGCTGTTTTTGCTGGGGTTTCTCATCCAGGGGCTCGCCGAAGAGGTGCTCTGCCGGGGGTATTTTCTCGTCTCGCTGGCCCGCCGGCAGTCGCTGCCCGTCGCGGTGCTGGTGAGCTCTCTCGCCTTCGCGGCGATGCACGGCCTAAACCAGGGCATCACCCCGCTGGCCCTGTTGAACCTCGTTCTGTTCGGTGTCTTTGCCGCCGTCTATCTGCTAAAACGCGGGGACATCTGGGGCATCGCCGCCTTCCACACCGCGTGGAATTTCGCGCAGGGCAATGTGTTCGGCATCTCCGTGAGCGGCGCGGCCCGGATGCCCTCGCTCTTTTCGTTTGCCCCCTCCGGCAGCGACGCGCTGATCAACGGCGGCGCCTTCGGCCTGGAGGGCGGTCTGGCGGTCACCCTCGTCTGCACGGCGGGGATCGTCGTTTTGCTGCTCACCCGAACCCGCGAACCGGACAGAACCGCCGTCGGCGGTCAGTGGGCGGCGTAAATTCTCTGGTAATATTTTCTTTTTTCAGCGATCGTGCTTGTGCCTGATTTCCATGTGGTACATGTTAAAATATTCCACAAATTGGGTTATATGCCCATATTTATGGAATATTTTGATGAATTTTGGCAATGGCGTTGCATTGTATCTCACGTTGTGATATAACAAAACCGTCATTCACATTGGGGCGCCTCCCGCAGTGCCGGATCTTGTCCCGGCGGACAGTTCGGGGACGCCCTCATTTTTTGTGAGGAGCGTGAAGCTATGTTGTCCTTTGGAAAGAGGGCGGGCCGAAGAGCCGCCCGGTCTCGCAGAACCGCCCTCGCCATCGCGTTCTTGACGGTGATCTCCCTGGTTCTGTCCGTGCCGCCGGCCATAGCCGCGCCGGATTTCACCGTTCCCGCCCTCATCCCGGGCGCGGCTGTGGATACCTACGATTGGTTTTTCAACTTCCGCCTGCAAAACTTCGCTCCGGAGACAGAACCGCTCGTCAAAGAGACTCTCGGAGATACGCCCGTCTTTGACCAAGACAGCTTTTGGGACTACAACTCCTTCTATTCGCACGCGGTGGGCTTTGGCCTCAACCTGCCCGTCATCGCCTATGTGGAGTATGGCGAGACGGACTCTTACGGCGCCCGGACCGCGCAGTCCGAGTCCTATTACTACAACCATCTGTTTTACTTGACGGACCTGGCGCCGGGCACGCAGTACCATTACCGCATCCACGCCATGAGCACGGACGGCAGCGTCATCAGCTCCGAAGACAGGGTCATCTCCACCAAGGTCCTCACGCCGGACATCATCCGCATCCCGCAGGACATGCCGGGGCCGGCCCCCTATGTCCTCGACCAGGCCGGGAGGACATACCTGCTGACCCGGGACCTCACCGTTCCCAACCTGGCCGTCAACATCAAGGCCAACGACGTGACCCTGGACCTGGGCGGCCACACCATCGTATACGACGAAGCGCCTCCCGAAGTGGTGGGCACCTGGTGGAATGAATACGCCTACAACGAACGCGCCACCTTTGGGATCCGCGCCGGACTTTGGAACTACTTAAACGCCCATGTCTACAACGGGACTGTCAGGCAGGGCGCCAACGGGGGCGCGGGGTATATCGGCACCGGTTTCGGCCCCATTTTCCTCAACCATATGGGTGTCGGCTCCCAAAACGAGGTGGCCGGCATCACCGCGGATTATTACGGAGACAACATCTCGGGCATGGTGACGGGAGAGGGATCCACCCATCACAATGTGGTCTACGACCGCGGCAACGTCATCTCCGACCGCCACATGGGGATCTCGGCCGTCGCGGGCAACGGCGACATCGCTTACAACTCCCTGCGGCGCTTCAGACATATCGGCCTCAACTCCAAAGGCCATGTACACGGCAATGAACTGTACGTCGACAGCTACGACACAAACTCTTTCGCGATCTCGTCGGGCAACGACAGTCTCATCCGGGGCAACAAGATCTTCGGCATGGGTTACCACCCACAGGGCGTGGGCTGGGGCAACGATTCCGTGTATCAAAACAATCTCATCTACATCCACGCCACAGCGCCCACCATGCGTTCCTCTGAGTACAACCGCATCTCCGGCGTCGCCGGGTTCCGCTACTCCAATACCGTCGGCACGGCAAGCGACAGCCTTTACCTCGACAATACCGTCATTTTGAAGTTGGACGAGGGCTGCGGATCCGCCCGCGGCATTTGGGTCACCTCCGGCATTAACGAAAACAACAACTTCGTTTTCCGGAACAACACCATCAAAGTGGAGTCTCTCAGCGAAAATCTCGACTACGCCAACCTGGACAGCTCTTACTCCTGCGTGGACCTGAACGGAGACGGCCACAAAATCGATCTCCCCGAGACAGAGCATCGCGCCCACAGCCCCATCCTGTTCGAGGGCAACACCCTGATCGGCAACGTGCATCTGATCACCTTCGGCAGCGGCTACGGCGTGGGCAGCAACGGGTGGTTCTACGACACCACCTTCGAAAAAATCGAGACCGTCTCTCAGCATTTTGAGCCCATACGCGTCGGGTTCTGGTACTACCACTCCCTGGGCAACAAAATCATCAATTGGCGCGAGGGGCCCGGGGTAAACCTCGCCGACAGCGTTGTCCTCTTCGGTTCCTCCGGCCACATGGAGGTGAGCTTCGGCGTCAAACCGTCGGTGCCGTTCAAAGATACGGCCGGCAGCCCCATCGCCGACCGGAGCATCCACATCGACGTGGCCGGCGACGCGGCCTATGCCCTCGACGTGGACACCGACGCAGCAGGCATGGCCGACTTTGAGCTCATCTCCACGATTCACGACAAAAACAACCTCATCCCCACCCGCAAAGACTACGGCCCCGTCACCTTTACGCTGGCGGGCTACCTGCCCAAGACCATGAGTTTCGACGAACTGCGTCAGGCCGATTCGATCGTGCTGACGCCCGAAGGCGGCGGTCAGCCCCAATTCAACCCGCCCGACTGGTTCAACGGCCAGTCCTGGGGCACCGACGCCGTCCGGCTCTCCTGGTGGACGGGACAGAGCATCGACGGTTCCAAGATCTGTCGCGCCGCCGCGCCCTCAGGCCCCTACACGCTCGTGGGAGAGACCGACGCCTTCTACTTCGTCGATGCGACCGTGGAGCCCGGCGTAACTTATTACTACAAACTCAGCCACTACCGCGGCGCCCTCGGCGGGCAGTTCTCCGACGTCGAGACCCTGGCCTCCCTTCCCCAATTCAACCCGCCCGACTGGTTCAACGGCCAGTCCTGGGGCACAGACGCCGTCCGGCTCTCCTGGTGGACAGGACAGAGCATCGGCGGCTCTAAAATCTGGCGCGCCGCCGCGCCCGCGGGCCCCTTCACGCTCGTGGGAGAGACCGACGCCTTCTACTTCGTCGACGCGACCGTGGAGCCCGGCGTAACTTACTACTACAAACTCAGCCACTACCGCGGCACCCTCGGCGGGCAGTTCTCCGACGTCGCGGCGGTCGCGGTGCCGTGACGCCGCCCGAATGAATTTTTGTCGTGCAAAACACGGCTGGAACAGACAAGAGGAGCCCGCGCGGGCTCCTCTTGTCTTGTGTCATCTAAAAGTCTGTATCATACTCCCACGGCTGGCCACCGCAGACACAACCACCATCAACGCGGTATTCACAACCGGTGATGTAGGACGAAGCGTCCGAGGCGAGCAGCAGGCACACGCCCGCGATGTCCGCCGGATAGCCGGGACGGCCCAGTGCGATACGGTTGAGAAGGTATTCACTGCGCCCCGGAT
>JAIRTA010000138.1 GCA_031255175.1 Oscillospiraceae bacterium
TAGAAAGGTTTGGTTGATAAATATGACGGACAACCCAATCCGTTGCCCGTGGGCAGGCGCCGACCCGCTTTCGCGGCGGTACCACGACGAACAATGGGGAAAGCCCTGCCACGACGAGCGGATGCTGTTCAAAATGCTCATACTGGAGGGCAAACAGGCGGGGCTCGCGTGGATTACGGTACTGCGCAAAATGGACACGCTCTGCGCGGCGTTTGACGATTTTGACCCGGCAAAGCTCGCCGCTTACGACGATGCCGAGGTCGCCCGGCTTCTTCAAGACCCGGGCGTCATCCGCAACCGCCTGAAAGTGAACGCTGCGATTACCAACGCGCGGGCGTATTTCAAGCTGTGCCAACAGCACGGTTCGCTCGACAATTACCTGTGGTCATTCACGGACGGCGGACAGATTGTGGGAAATTGGGAAACACAGGAGCAAATGCCTGTAAAAAGTGCGATGTCCGATGAAATAAGCCTCGAATTGAAGCAGTTTGGCTTCAAGTTTGTCGGTTCGACGATCGTGTATTCCTACTTGCAAGCGGTCGGCATACTCAACGACCACATCGCGCTCTGCGAGTTTAAGGGCGTAAGTTCGTAAAATTGAACCGTGCAAATAGAACCGCCGCGCGCGGCGAGGGACATGTTGCGGTCGCCGTGAGGCGGGATAAAAACGCCGGCGGCGGGCATACTAACGCCGGACAGCAGCGCGGACATTCGCGTTTTCAGGCCGGTGCCGGCGGATGACGCCGGTGAATGGCTAAAGCGCAAGAAAGCTGTGTGGCGAAGACAGGTTTCTGTCCACGGACGGCGTGCAGCCGCCTTTAGAGGCGAAGTCCCGTTGACAAGACCGAAACCTCGGGGCGCGGATCCCCGCACGCGGCGAAACGGCGCAAACCGTGGGAAGCAAGGCGTGCGGACGGGATCCGCACACGTTCGGCGGCCACAAGGCCCCGTTTGGCTGTTGTCAATGGCGCCTCATGATTTGAATTGGCCCGTATCATCATGGCAGGGCGCGAACGGCGGCCGCGTGTCTCATCCGACACGCGGCCGCTGTCTGCCGCGGCGTCTCACGCGCGCAGCATATCGTCCATACCGTAAAGGCCCGGGCGGGTGACGCCGGCGAGATAGAGCGCCGCCCGCAGGGCGCCCGCCGCGAAGACCTCGCGGGAACCGGCCGAATGGGAGATCTCGATGACTTCGTGGTGCCCGGCAAAGAGAACGGAGTGCTCCCCCACAATGCTGCCGCCGCGCACGGCGTGCAGGCCGATCTCATGCGGGTCGCGCCGCGCGCGCTGCCCGTGGCGGTCGTAGACCGGACGCGCCTCATAGGGGAGCGACTCGGCCGCCGCCCGGCAGATCATCAGGGCCGTGCCGCTGGGCGCGTCCAGCTTTTGGTTGTGGTGTTTTTCAATGATCTCCACGTCAAAGCCCTCGCCGAGCACGGCGCAGGCGCGGCGCACGAGGTCAAGGAGCAGATTGATCCCCAGCGACATATTGCCGGACTGGAAGATGGGGATCTCCGCCGCCGCCGCGCGCACGGCGGCCTGCTGCGCCTCGTCGTAACCGGTGGTGGCCAGCACCAGAGGCAAGGTTTTCTCCCGGCAGTAGAGCAGCAGCGACGGCAGGGCCGCCGGCGCGGAGAAGTCCAGCACCACATGGGGCCGGCCTCCGTACTCCATTGGGTCGGCGTAGACGGGAAAGTCAAAACGCTTTTCCGTATCCATGTCCAGCCCCGCCACAATGTAGGCGTCCCGGCGGTCGGCGCACAGCGCCGCCACGGCCCGGCCCATGCGTCCGTTGCAGCCGGAGAGCAATATCTTTTGCATCTTGTTTTCACATCCTCAGGCGGCCCCCGGCCGGGGCCCCCGTTTGATCACGCCGTGAGCAGCCCCGCGCCGGTCATGGCCTCTTTCAGCAGGTCCAAGTGCTTCGGGTCCATCTCGCACAGCGGCATACGCAGGGGGCCGCAGTCGTACCCGATGAGCCGCATCGCGGTCTTCACGGGGATGGGGTTCACCTCGCAAAACAGCGCGTCGATGAGCTCCTGCAAGCGGATCTGCAACGCGGCGCTCTCGGCGGTCTTCCCCTCGCGCCACAGCCGGCAGATGTCGGAGGTCTCGCGCGGGGCAATGTTGGCCAGCACGGAGATGACGCCCTGGCCGCCCATCGCCAGCAGCGGCACAATCTGGTCGTCGTTGCCGGACCAGACGCACAGCTCGTCGCCGCACAGCGCGCGCGTTTGCGCCAGCAGCGTGAGGTTGCCGGAGGCCTCCTTGACGCCGTTGATGAGCGGATGGCGGGACAGCTCCCGGTAGGTCTGCGCCGTAAAACTCATCCCCGTGCGCGCCGGTACGTTGTACAGGATAATGGGAATGTGCACCCGGTCGGCCAGATAGGTGAAGTGCTTTACAAGACCGGCCTGCGTCGTCTTGTTGTAATAGGGCGTGACAAGAAGCAGCGCGTCGGCGCCCGACTCCTCGGCCGCCTGCGACATCAGCAGCGCGTGGTTTGTGTCGTTCGACCCCGTGCCCGCGATGACAGGCACGCGGCCGTCCACCTTCTTGATGCAATACTCAATGGTGGCCAAATGCTCGGGGATCGTCTGGGTGGAAGCCTCGCCGGTGGTGCCGCAGATGGTGATCGCGTTGGTGTTGTTGCTTATCTGGAATTCAATGAGTTCGCCCAGCCGTTCAAAATCTACAAAGTCACCGGTAAACGGGGTGACAATGGCCACGCTGGAACCGACAAAAACCGGAGTCTTCATGACTTGATCTACCTCCCTGCAAACTGAGCGCCGTCCGGCCCGGGCCGGCGTCTCGGTCTATTGTATGATGGTTGTGTGGTGATTGTTTTTACCTGTCAATCGCCAACATAGCCCTCCGCGCAGAGGAGCTCGGCCATCAAAACGGCCCCGCCCGCCGCGCCGCGCAGCGTGTTGTGCGAGAGACAGACAAATTTGACGTCGTATTGCGTGTCGCCCCGCAGCCGGCCGAGGGTGATGCCCATGCCGCCCTCGGCGTCGCGGTCCAGCCGCGTCTGCGGGCGGTCGCTCTCCTCAAAGTAGCGCAGGAACTGTTTTGGCGCGCTGGGCAGGCCGAGCGTCTGCGGGCGGCCGCGGTACGCGGCCCAGAGGGCCTTGATCTCCGCCAGATCCGGCTTTTGGGCAAACCGGACGAACACGGCGGCCAGATGCCCGTCCGTGACCGGCACCCGGATGCACTGCGAGGTGATGTTTGGACCGGCGGCGTTGACGATCACCTCCCCCTCGACACGTCCCCAGACCCGCAGCGGCTCCAGGTTCGACTTCTCCTCTTCGCCCCCGATGAACGGGATGACGTTGTCCGCCATCTCCGGCCAGGTCGCAAAGGTCCTGCCGGCGCCGGAGATCGCCTGGTAGGTGCAGGCCAGCACGTCGGTCGGCCCAAAGGCGTGCAGCGGATGAATGGCCGGCACATAGCTCTGGATGGAGCAGTTGGACTTGACGGCGATGAACCCGCGGTTCGTCCCCAGGCGGCGGCGCTGCGCCGGGATGATTTCGGCGTGTTCCGGGTTGATCTCCGGGATGATCATGGGGACGTCCGGGGTGACGCGGTGGGCGGAGTTGTTGGAGAACACGGGGCATTCGGCCTTGGCGTAGGCCTCCTCCAGCGTGCGGATCTCGTCCTTCTTCATATCGACCGCGCAGAAGACAAAATCGACGGCGGCGGCGATTTGCGCGAGGTCTTTCACCGCGTCGAGTACGGGCAAAGCCGCCATGTCCGCCGGCAGCGGCCCGGCCATGTGCCAGCGCCCCTCCACCGCCTGCCCGTATGGCTTGCCCGCGCTGCGGGCGCTGGCCGCGACCACGGCGACGCGAAACCAGGGGTGGTCATGCAGCAGCGTGATGAAGCGTTGCCCCACCATACCCGTGGCGCCGATGACGCCCACCTTATACTGTCTCATTTTGAACAATCCCCTCTCACATATTGGTAAATACCCATAAGAAAAAACCGGTTGAAAAACCGGCTGACTTTGTATATAATAGCACGCGAGGGGGCTGGTCCCGCGGCGCGCCTTCCATACAAAAGCAGATAGCTCTTCATCCAAACGGGATGACAGTCGGCAGGCTGTTGACCTGACGCCCAGGAACGCGGCCGCACCCACCCGGTCGCTCCTTCGGCGGTCTCCCCTTTGGCGGCGGCGTCGTCGGGCATGGGGGCCCTCTTCCGCGCTACTCATGAAGTCCGCGCCTCTATCCTGCGCAAATTCAATTGTGGTTCCATCATAGCACAGCGCGTTTTTGTTGTCAATGGGGATTTCAAGGCCGGGTCCATCCCGTGGTTTGGGCGCCGGAAGTCCCGCCCGCCGCGGGCGGGGTTCTTGCGAGAAATGGTAAAATTTAACATATCCCTCAGATGGAAACATGCTGAAGGCAAACGGCGGGACGGGAGGAACGCGCCATGCAATATCGCAATGACAAATACGGCAATAAACTGTCGGGGCTTGGTTTCGGCTGTATGCGTTTCCCGCGCGGGCTGAACGGCAAGTTCGATTACGGCAAGTCGGAAGAACTGATTCTCACCGCGGTCGAAAACGGCGTAAACTACTTCGACACGGCGTACCTGTACGCCGGAAGCGAGGAGACGCTCGGCGAAGCCCTGCGCCGCCACGATCTGCGCGACAAGGTGAACATAGCCACAAAACTGCCGTTTTTGAGGTGCGGGCGCTATGCGGATTTTGACAGGCTGTTCGACGAACAGCTGGCGCGCCTCAAAACAGACCGTGTGGATTATTATTTGATTCACAACCTGCCCACGCCGGAGCTCTGGCGCAAGCTGACGGATATCGGGGTTGAAAAATGGATCGCGGAGAAGAAAGCGAGCGGCGCGATCGGGCAAATCGGCTTTTCGTTCCACGGCACGCAGGACGACTTTCTCAAACTGCTCGACGCGTACCCCTGGGAGTTCTGCCAGATCCAATACAACTATATGAACGAGAACTACCAGGCGGGCAAAGCGGGGCTGCAAGCGGCGGCGGCAAAGGGGCTGCCTGTGGTGATCATGGAACCGCTTCTCGGCGGCAGGCTCGCAAACGGCGTGCCGAAAAAAGGCGTCGAAATTTTCAGCCGGGAAAATCCCGCCCACACGCCCGCCGCGTGGGCGCTCCGCTGGCTGTGGAACCAGCCGGAAGTCACGGTGATCTTGTCCGGGATGAACGCCGACAGGCCGCTGCGGGACAACCTTAAAACCGCCGAAACCGCGACGGCCGGCTGTCTGACCGAACAGGAGGCCGCCGCGACCGAGGCGGTCAAAGCGATCTTCGAGGCCGCGTACAAGATCCCCTGCACGGGGTGCAATTATTGCATGCCGTGCCCCAAGGGTGTCAATATCCCCGCCATATTCGCGGCGTATAACGCACGCTTCGCCAACGGTTTTGTCACCGGGATCATGCAGTACGTGACAAGTACGGGTGTGAACACGCCCGAAAAGAACTACACGGTGCGGCGGTGCGTAAAATGCGGCGCGTGCGAAAAGCACTGCCCGCAGCATATCGCCGTCACACGGGAACTTGTGACCGCGACGAAAAAAATGGAGCCGTTCTGGTTCAAAGCGGTGATCAAAATTCTGCACAACATGCAAAGATCCGGCAAACGGGACAGGAACCGCTGACGGCGCGGCCGTTTTGGAGGGACCGCCGCACCGCCGCTTCCCGCGGATCTGTTCCCAAGAACAGGCAAGATCGCCGGTTCGGAATCAAAATCCGCCGTTTGGGAACAGTCCGCGGCATGTTTTCTGAGAAAACCTGTTGTCAGACGCGGCCAAATCCGCTATAATACCTCTTGGATTGGCCGCCCGGCATTGTCAATATTATTATTAAAAGCGGGGACACGTTCCCGATCGAAAGGAGTCTGCACATGGTCAGACAGAACATCGAGTTTATCACCCGGCACGACCCGGAGGTGGGGCGCGCCATAGGCCTGGAGTATGACCGTCAGCGCCGGAACATCGAACTCATTGCCTCGGAAAATTTTGTAAGCCCCGCCGTCATGGCCGCGATGGGAACGCCGCTGACCAACAAATACGCGGAGGGGTACCCCGGCAGACGGTATTACGGCGGCTGTGAATGCGTTGACATCGCCGAAGAGATTGCCATCGAGCGGGCCAAACAGCTCTTTGGGGCCCAATTTGCCAATGTGCAGCCGCACTCGGGGGCCCAGGCCAACGCCGCCGTCTATTTCGCGCTGGTGCAGCCCGGCGACACGGTGCTGGCCATGAGTCTGGCCCACGGCGGTCACTTGACGCACGGGAGCCCCGTGAACATCTCGGGCGCTTACTATCATATCGTCCCCTACGGGGTGGACGAGGTCACCCATCGCATCGACTACGACAAGCTGCGCGCGCTGGCGCGAACCCACAAGCCCAAGATGATCCTGGCCGGCGCTTCGGCCTACCCGCGGACCATCGATTTCGCCGCGTTCAGCGAGATCGCCCGCGAGGTGGGAGCGTATTTCTTTGTGGATATGGCGCACATCGCCGGGCTGGTCGCGGCCGGACTGCACCCGGACCCCATGCCCCACGCCCACGTGGTGACGACGACGACGCACAAGACCCTGCGCGGCCCGCGCGGCGGCCTCATTTTGTGCAACGACCCCGACATCGCCAAAAAGATGAACAAGGCCGTGTTCCCGGGCACGCAGGGCGGCCCACTGATGCACGTCATCGCCTCAAAGGCGGTGGCGCTGGGCGAGGCGTTGCAGCCGTCGTTTAAGATCCATCAGCAGCAGATCATCCAAAACGCGCAGGCAATGGCGGAGGCGCTTCTCGAGGCCGGCTTCCAGCTCGTCTCCGGCGGCACCGACAACCACCTCATGCTGGTGGACCTGCGCCCGGTGGATCTCACCGGCAAAGAGATGCAGCGCCGGCTGGACGAGGTCTACATCACGGTCAACAAAAACGCCATCCCGGGGGACCCCCAGAGCCCGCTGGTGACAAGCGGCATCCGGGTGGGTGTTCCCGCCGCCACCACCCGCGGCTTTACGGAGGCGGACATGCGCGTCATCGCGCGGCTCATCCACCGGGCGGCCGTCGACTTTGAGAGCGCCGCCGACGAGATCCGCGCGGAGGTCGGCGCCCTGTGCGCCCGGCATCCCCTCTATGAATAGCCCCGCACGGCCGCTGGCCGATGAGATACGCCCCTCCACATGGGACGATGTGGTGGGGCAATCCCATATATTGGGAAATAATGGGTTGCTGCGCCGGGTCATCGACAGCGGGCTGATCCCCAATATGATTTTTTACGGCCCCTCCGGCACCGGCAAGACCACGGTGGCCTCCATCATCGCCGCGCACACAAACCGCACGCTGCACAAGCTCAACGCCACCACGGCCGGGACAGCCGACATCAAAGAGATCATCTCCAGCTTGGGGACACTGATGGCGCCCGGCGGCGTGCTGCTGTACCTGGATGAGATCCAATATTTCAACAAAAAACAGCAGCAGTCGCTGCTGGAGTTCACCGAAAACGGGCTCATCACGCTCATCGCCTCCACGACGGAGAACCCCTACTTCTATGTCTACAATGCCATTTTGAGCCGCTCCACGATCTTTGAGTTCAAACCCGTCGGCATCGAGGACGTCCGCCTGGCCCTCCGGCGGGCGGTATCGCTGGCAGCGGAGCGGGCGGGGCATCCGATCGTGTGTCCGGACGAAGTGGAGACATACCTGGCGGCCGCCTGCGGCGGCGACGTGCGCAAAGCCGTCGGCGCGGTGGAACTCCTGGCCAAGGCCACGGCTCCCCTCGAGGGCTCCGCCGTCTTCTCCCTGGCGGACGCCGAGGCGGTGGCCCAGCGCTCGGCCATGCGCTACGACCGCGACGGAGACGTCCACTACGACATCTTGTCGGCGTTTCAAAAGTCCATCCGGGGCTCCGACCCCAACGCGGCGGTACACTATCTGGCGCGGCTGCTGGCCGCCGGCGACCTGCCGTCCGTCTGCCGGCGTCTGCTCGTCACGGCGGCGGAGGACATCGGCCTCGCCTACCCGCAGGCGATCGCCATTGCCAAGGCCTGTGTGGACGCGGCGCTCCAGGTCGGGCTGCCCGAGGCACAGCTGCCGTTGGCCGAGGCGGTGATCCTGCTGGCCACCGCCCCCAAGTCGAACGCCGCCGCCTGCGCCATCTGGAGCGCCATGTCCGACGTGCAAGCCGGGCGCACCGGCGACGTCCCCCCCCATCTGAAAGACAGCCACTACAAAGGCGCGCAAAAACTGGGCAGGGGTCTCACCTACCGGTATCCGCACGATTTCCCCAACCACTACGTCCCCCAACAGTACCTGCCGGACGAGATAAAAGACGTGCGCTACTACGAATACGGCGCCAACAAAACCGAACAGGCCGCCCGCCGCTACTGGGAAGAGATCGGCGGTTCGTGAGCAAGCGTCAATAAAACTGTCGGCGGTGAAAATGGGACGTATTCTAACGAGTTTAATGCAATTGATGCATTGAGCTACAGCTTGACGAAAAGCGGTGCGAATTTACGGCACTCATGGTCAACGTCTATGAGTTGGTCAAGGGTCAGGTGACGACCTATCGTTCATCATTTTCCGACATCGCGGACAGCGATTACAAAACTGCCGTCGAAAAGGCCA
>JAIRTA010000096.1 GCA_031255175.1 Oscillospiraceae bacterium
TCGAAGGTGAGGTCTACAACGGCGTCCCGGATTAGGGACAGGGACAGGGAGACGGACGAGGTGCGATAGGTCAGGTGGACGATGAGCGGCGTCTCTTTGGTGCTGTCCGGCGGCCCGTAGGCCGCTTCGATCTCCGCCCGGGAGGAGCCAAGCGTGATCCCGCCCGGCAGGGTGAGGGAGGTGCCGCTTTCGGCATAGCTCATGTTGTAGTTGAGGCGCGCCACGGCGCACGACCGGGCCGCTTGGGTCCCGTCGGACAGATTGCGCACGCCCAACATCAGGGGGCCCGCGCCGCCGGCCGGTATCCAGAGGTCTCCGCCGGCCGGCACGGTTGCGTCGAGGTCCTCCGCCTCAAATCGCCATCCATTTTCTTCCATTAAAGAAGGGGACGAGAGCGGAAAACGGTACGACGCGCCGTTGATGGTCAGCGGTTGTGTATCCCAGGCGTCGACGCCGGGGTCGGGCGGGTCGGCCGGCGCGGGCGTGGGAGACGGCACAGGCGTAGACGCGGGCCTCGGTGTGGACGTCGGCGTCGGAGGATCGGGCGTAGGAGTGGGCGCCGGCGTGAGAGACGGCGTTGGAGGGACGGGTGTGACGGTGGGCGCCGGTGTCGGAGAGGGCGTCGGTGCGGGTGTGAGAGAAGGCGCGAAAGACGGCGTGAGTTCCGGCGCCTTCTCGGCGCCGCAGGCGGTCAGCGAGAGAAGCAGCACGCCGGCGAGAAGGAGAAAAAACGGTGAGACGCTGCGCTGTATGTTCATATAAGACTCCACTCCACAGGCCCCATCGGGGCAATGTTTTACGACGGCTTCTTACAGTATGTAACAAAACAGGCTGTTTGTCTATAAAAAAATTACGCGAATGCCGCGTATGCGCCGCAACCGGCGGGGAGGGATTGTCATGCGAGTCATGGCTGTTGACTATGGGGACGTGCGAACGGGGCTGGCCGTCTCGGACATCACGGGCAGTTTGGTGGGCGAGGCGTTTGTGGTCAAAGAGGTCTCGGTCGGCAAGCTGACGGATGTGATCGCCGCGGAAGCGGCCGCGCGCGGGGTGGAATGCCTGGCCGTCGGGCTCCCGAAGAACATGGACGGCACGCGGGGCGAGCGCGCCCAGAAGAGCGAACGGCTGGCGGAGATACTGCGCGTCAAGACCGCGCTCCCCGTTTTTTTGTGGGATGAACGGCGCACGACGGCCGAGGCGCAGCGCATCCTCCACACGGCCGGCCGGTCCGGCCGGCGCGGCCGGGCCAAACTCGACGCCGTGGCGGCGGCCCTGATCTTGGAGGGATTTTTGCTGAGCCGCCGGTTTGTCCCGCCGCCGGAGGAGACCGCGCGGCCCTGAAGCGGTGCGGCCCGCGCACCCTCCAAACAGCAAAAGGAACAGGACAACCTGTTCCTTCGCTTCATAATAGGAGGGGAAAAGATGAAAAACAAAAATTAAACAAAACCACTCAGCTCCCGCAGCTCATTTTCAGTATAGCCCGATAGTATTAAAAAAAATAGAGACAAATATTAAAAGACTATTAAATCTCGTGCCGCTTGCGTCGAAAAAAATCGGACAGCAGAGGGCCCGCCTTGTCCGCCAGCAGACCCTCGAAGACGGCGGGCCTGTGGTTGAGGCCGAGGTCAAAGAGGGCGACCCGGCTGCAAACGGCGCCGGCCTTGGGGTCACGCGCGCCAAAAAAGACGCGCGCGATCCGGGCGTTTACAATGGCGCCGGCGCACATGGGGCAGGGCTCCAGCGTCACATACAAGTCGCAGCCGGGCAGCCGCCAGCCGCCCAGAGTCCGGCAAGCCTCGTCAATGGCGATGAGCTCCGCGTGCGCGAGCGCGTGCCGGGCGCTCTCCCGGCGGTTGCGCCCGCGGCCCACGACGACGCCGTTTTGCACGATGACGCAGCCGACCGGGACCTCATCCGCCTCGGCGGCCTCCCGCGCCAACGCCAGCGCCAATCCCATATATACCTCCGCTTCGCTGTCCACACGGCACCACCTGACTTGGTAATTGACAATTGACAATTGACAGTTGACAATTGACGATGATTGACGGTTGCGAGGGCCCGTTTGCGGGGGGCCGGTTGCGCAGGGTCGTCGATGCCAATTGTACATGGACATTGGGCGGTTGTCAACTCGAGTCGCGCGGTTGCCGGTTGGATGTGGGTATGGTTTGAAAAATGATATGCAAGAGGGACGCCCGGGCCTGCGGCCGGCGTCCCTCTTGAGAGTAGTTGGGAGTAGTTCGGGGCTATAGGATGATGCAGATGAGGCCGCCGTTGCCTTCGTTGATGATGCGTTGCAGCGTTTCCCGCAGTTTGATGCGCGCGTCGTGCGGCATACGTTTGAGTTTGTTGTTCAGCCCCTCGCTCACAAGGTCGTGCAGCGACTTGCCAAAGATATTGGACTGCCAGATCTTTTCCGGCGCGTCGTCGAATTCGGCGAGCAGAAAATGCACGAGTTCCTCGGAGGGCCGCTCGCTGCCGACAATGGGGGAGACTTCGGTCTCGATGTCCGCCCGGATCATGTGGATCGAGGGCGCGCTGGCCCGCAGGCGCACGCCGTAGCGGCCGCTCTGGCGCACGATCTCCGGCTTTTCCAGCGTGAGCTCCTCCGTCGAGGGCATGACGATGCCGTAGCCGTTCTCCCGCACGTCTTGCAGCGCCGCCTCCACCTTGTCGTACTCGCTCTTGACGTGTGAGAGTCCGGCGAGCAGGCCCATGAGCTCCCCGTCGTCCCGGATCTCAAACCCGGACTGTTCGCCGAGTGTCCGGTAAAACAGCGCGCGCGGCAGTTCGATGGTGGCGGCGGCCAGGCCGCGGCCCAGGTCGACGTTGTCAAGGCGCGCGGCGCTGATGTCGGGGGTGTCCTTGAGGCTGTCGAGAGTCGCCTCCAGGTCGCGGATGCGTTGCAGGGCGGCGGCGCTGTCTCGCACGGCGGTGTACAACGTATGTTTGATGGGGTGGTCGTACGGCAGCGCCTCCACCCACGTGGGCATGAAAAGCCCCAATTGGTCGATCGGGAATTCAAAGAGAACGCCTTTTAAAATGTCCGCGATGTCGTCGAGCGTCAAGTCCGCGCAATTGACCGCGAGGCAGCTCACGCCGTGCCGCGCTATGATCTCGTCGCGTACCGCGCGGGCCGGCGGCGCGTCCGGATGGGCGGAGTTGACCAACACAAGAAAGGGTTTCCCGATCTCCTTCAACTCGCCGATGGTGCGGTCCTCGGCGTCCAGATAGTCGTCGCGGGGGATGTCCGTGACGGTGCCGTCCGTTGTGATGACAAGGCCGATGGTGGAGTGTTCGGTGATCACCTTGCGGGTGCCGATCTCCGCCGCCTCCGTCATGGGGATCTCGTAGTCGAACCAAGGCGTGTTCACCATGCGCGGGAGGCCGTCTTCAAAGTGGCCGATGGCGCCGGGCACGAGGTATCCCACACAGTCGATGAGGCGCACGCGCAAGTTGGCCGTCTCGCCAAGCGTGACCGTCACAGCCTCCTCGGGGACAAATTTCGGCTCCGCGGTCATCACGGTGCGGCCGGACCCGGACTGCGGCAATTCATCCCGCGCCCGCTCACGCCGCGTGCCGCTCTCCATATTCGGCAGGACAAGCCCTTCCATAAAACGTTTGATGAAGGTCGATTTCCCGGTGCGCACCGGACCTACAACCCCGACATAGATGTCTCCGTCGGTCCTCTGTGCGATGTCCTCATAAATCTTGCAGCTTTCCACGCCGATTCCTCCTTGCAGACAACTTGCCGAACTATGTATGCTGAACCATGTATATGGGGCCAGGCAGGATTTTATGCCTGGCCAAAGCCCGCCGTCCCCCGGACACGCCGCCTTCACGCTTGGAATTTGGCGCAGTTTTTGTGGTTATAACCGAAAAACTATTGACAATTTGCAATTTCACGACTATAGTTATATTGGGCGGTGATTCAATTGCTGGAAAGAAAAGACTACATTGACCAGATTGTACCATATTTTGACATGCCTTTTGTGAAAATCCTGACTGGCGTTCGGCGATGTGGCAAGTCCACCATCATGCTGATGCTGATGGATGCGCTCAAAAAGCGCGGAATCGCCGAAGAGCACATTGTCCGGTTTAATTTTGATACTTTGGAGTGGCAAAATGCAAGCGCTACGCAGGTATTTGAGATCATCAAGGCAAAACTTGCGCCCGGCGGACGCACATATTTATTTTTGGACGAGATACAAGAGATAGAGAATTGGGAAATATTGGTAAACACGTTCATGGAGGAACCGGAGTATGACGTTGACATTTTTGTCACGGGTTCAAACTCCAAAATGATGTC
This sequence comes from Oscillospiraceae bacterium, assembly GCA_031255175.1. Taxonomy (GTDB): domain Bacteria; phylum Bacillota; class Clostridia; order Oscillospirales; family UBA929; genus JAIRTA01. The sequence continues at coordinate 4,307 of JAIRTA010000096.1, forward strand.
CTCTGAAATATCCACCTACTTGACGGGGCGATACGTCTCTTTTCGCATTCATCCGCTGTCTTTTTCCGAGTATTTAGCGTTTAAGAAGGCGTATGGCGAGGTGGGTGATGTAAACAAGGAATTTCTGAATTACATCGAATACGGCGGCTTTCCCGCCGTGCATTTGAAACCGCTGACACTGGATGAGGCATATGTCATTGTGAAGGATATTTATAATACGACCATCCTTGTCGATATTGTCAAGCGCAATCAAATCCGCAAGGTCGACCAATTGGAGCGCATTGTGAAGTTCGCGTTCGACAATGTCGGGAATGTGTTTTCAGCAAATTCCATCAGGAGATTTTTTGAAAGCCAAGGCCGTAAAATTGACGTGGAGACGGTGTACAACTATCTTTCCAAATTGGAAAACGCCTATATTTTAAACCGTTGCTTGCGGCAGGATTTGCAGGGCAGAGAGCTTTTGAAGACGCAGGAAAAATTCTATTTGGCGGACATCTCATTGAAGCACGCTGTGCTGGGCTATCGGAAAGACGACATATCACAGATCCTTGAAAACCTTGTATATTTGGAACTGCGGCGGCGGGGGTATGACGTCCACGTCGGCAAGCTCGACACACAGGAGATCGATTTTGCCGCTGAGAAGCAGGGGAAAATTCTATATGTGCAGGTCGCATATCTGCTCGCCGACAGGAAAACGCAGGAGAGGGAGTTCGGAAATCTTTTGAAAATTCAAGACAACTTCCCCAAATTCGTGGTCAGCATGGACGAGGTGGATATGTCGCAAAAGGGCATTGTGCATATGAATATCAGGGACTTTTTGCTGAACGACTGGAAGGGATAACGCGGCTGCCCGACCGAACGTACGTGCAACGCGCATCCCGCAAGGCGCAGCCAATGCCGTTCACCTCCGGTCGGGCTCCGGACGCACGCGGCAACATGGGGTGCGCGTCTGCAGTGTGCCGATGCCGCACACGCATGCCCCAACGCCGGCCGCCGCGGGGGGCAGCGTATTGCCCCAACAACCAAACAGACGCGCGATGCGCGCCCCTACAAGGCGCGAACGATGCCATTTTTTCGGGCAATCTGCCCGTTGTTCGCTGTTTTTAATGAACCGAATACGGAAAACGGCTTACAAACGGCTGCTGGCATTTGTGGAAAATGGCCCTTGACAAACGGCGTCTTTTGTATATAATAAAAAGAGTGACTCACGGCGGGAACGGAAATACCAAAAAATGGAAATTCTTTTCATCGCCCTCTGCAAGGACGCTTAGCTCAGCTGGTAGAGCATCCGCTTGACGTGCGGATGGTCAGCGGTTCGATTCCGTTAGCGTCCACCAAGGTTGTTGCCGGACAAGCCCAAGAGGAGAGGCGTTTCGTTTTTTCCCGCCTGGTGTTGTGTCGGCGCTTGAAATACCGGTCGAGTATGCGTACTCGGCCGGTATTTGTCCGTGGTCTGCCCGCTTCGCGCGGAACATAGCGGAGACGGGGCAGCTGCTGTGCAGTTCCTGTCAGGGGTTGTTTCTGGACACGGACGACATTTTATGAAATCGGAACTGGCAGACGGTTCGAATATTAAGGACGAGAGTGCGAAAGCGGACACATCTAAATGAGAAAAAATCTCATTTAGATGTTGACTTTTTTGAAAATCTGTGTATAATAGATGGTAGATTGCGGGAAAGGAGCGTTGACAAAGTGCTTCTACAATTTAATTTCAAGAACTTCAAATCCTTTAGAGACGATACGACTTTGGACTTAACGGCTACGAAAATTTCTGAATACAACAATCATGTGGTTGCAATTGGTAAAGAAAAGGTATTGCCGGTCGCCGCTATTTTTGGCGCGAACGCGAGTGGGAAATCGAATGTTCAAGAAGCTTTCAGATATATGGCAACATATGTCGTCAGATCTTTTGCTTATGGCGGCGACAAGAGCAGAAAAGATAAGTCGGATTTTATGGCGCCAATCCCATTTCTTTTTGATGAAAAAAGCAAAAATCTTGTCTCTTCTTTTGAGGTGTATTTTATTGATTCAGAGGAAAATGATGCAAAGTCTTACAATTACGGGTTCACTATCGGTGGAGATGGGATAGACGAAGAATGGCTGAACTATAGATCTAAATCTTCACGCGGCGACTACAAAAGGATTTTTTATAGAAACAAAAGCGAGAATGTTTTGAATCTGTCCGGCATTGCGCAAAAGAGTCAAGACAATATTAAAATCGCGCTTGAGAAAGAAGTGTTGGTCGTTTCTTTGGGAGCAAAATTGAAAATTGCAAAACTGAAATTTGTTCGCGACTGGTTTATCAACAACGAAATTGCCGATTTTGGAAGTCCTACTGAAAATTATTTTTTATCTGAACAATTGCCAGATGGTTTTATCAACAATAAAGAGGTGCAAAAGAAGGTAGTGCAATATTTTGCCGCTTTCGATCCCTCTATTGTTGATTTTGAAGTGGAAACATTGGTATTTGAGCAAAATGACGCCGATGAGATAAAACTGGTGCGCATCGACGCCGTCCACAAGATGATGGACTCAGACAAAACAACGACAATTCCATTAAGGTTAGAATCGGCTGGGACGCTCAAAATGTTTGCACTGTATAGATTGCTTCAAGGCGTATTGGGGAACGGGAGCATTTTATTTGTAGATGAGCTGAACGCGAGGCTGCATCCACTGCTCGTACGCACTTTTGTGATTATTTTCCTCGATCCTGACTTGAATAAAAATCACGCGCAGCTTATTTTTACCTCGCACGATTCTTGGCAGCTCAACAGCAATTTGTTGAGACGCGACGAGGTCTGGTTCACAGAAAAGTCGGAAGATGGGGTATCAACACTTTACTCTTTGGCGGATTTTGTCGACGAAGGCGGCGCCAAAATACGAAGGGATGAGAACCATGCAAAAAATTATCTTTTGGGCAAGTACGGCGCCATTCCTACTTTGAAGCATTTTGATATGTTCGAGGGGGAGTAAGAGTGGCTGAGAGAAACGGTAGAAGAAAAACCCGTGAGCAATTACCAAAGCGAAAACCTGAGCTCGGCTACTATTTTATCGTGACTGATACAGAAGAAACTGAGCGAAACTATATACTTGGGTAGCGTAAACTGCGTGAGCAGCGTAAGCACTTTGAGGCGCGGGGTGTTAAGGCAGTGCCGTCAGAGATGTGTCCGGCGACAACAGTACATGAATTGGTGAAGGAGATAAGAGCGAAAATAGAAAACAACGAGGAGTTGTCTTGACCGGGAGACACTCAAAATCCTATGCAACGCCTCAAAGTAAGAGGGCAGGGGAGCAGTCCGGAACAATGAAGTCATAGGCGATTTCACCTTCCCGGCGTATTGCCCCGACGCGGTTTCGCGGCCGATGGTCCGGACGAGGACGAGCCCGGCGACCGCGAGCCAACGCCGCCCGCGCCCTTTCATCCCCCAATACTGGAAAAAATTTCCTCTCCGCCGAATTGCAGGTAGCTCTCCGGCACGCTGCCGACGAGGATGGTTTCGGCGATGTTTACTTGGGCTTCCACGTGGGTTTCCTCCTGCACGCCGGGCAG
>JAIRTA010000075.1 GCA_031255175.1 Oscillospiraceae bacterium
TCGAGATCGACTTCAAGATCAGCGTAGCGCAATTTAATCTGAGCGATTCCATCACGGTGCACGGAGACCGCGACGCAGTTGTCGTATAAAAACAAGGTTTACGAACTACGTCGCAAACCTTGTTTTTGGTGGAGAATACCGGGCTCGAACCGGTGACCTCTTGAATGCCATTCAAGCGCTCTCCCAGACTGAGCTAATCCCCCGCTAATTATAGGAAATTCCATTTTTGTGTGCCATTTTTTCGCCTACCTAAGCGCCGCTCCCTCGGGGGTGTTTTCCAACAAAGGCGCTCTCCCAGCTGAGCTATACCCCCATATATTGGAAAACCCTCCACGGACAACACCTCGGCGGAGCGGGCGGAACCGATGCCGCTTCTTTATAGTACAGGAAATTTGCGCCGATGTCAAGAGTGTTGTTTGCGAGTTCTCCGTTTCTTCGCCCACGCCTCCCGCGCCGGGCGGACGGGCCCGCGCTATTCGATCTGCACGTGCTTCTTCTCCAGCCTGTGCTTCACCCACCGGTCGAACACCAGGGTCTTCAGCGTGGCCACGACGGGCACGCTGAGGAAGATGCCGAGCAGCCCGCCGATGTCCCCGCCGACGGAGATCGCCACGATCGTGAGGAGCGGGCTGATGCCCACCGCGTCGCCCAGGATCTTGGGGCCGATGATGGAACCGTCGATCGTCTGCAGTACCACGGAGATGATCAGCGAGTACAGGGCGTGCAGCGGCGAAAAACACAGAAGGATGATCCCCGTGATGACCATGCCGATGATGGGACCGAAATAGGGGATCATGTTGAAGAGGAAGGCCAGTATCGCCAGAAACGGCATCATCTCCAGGTCGAAGATCGCGTACAAAATGGCGCTCAGCACGCCGATGATCAGGGAGTCGACGAACTTGCCGACCACGTACTGCGAAAAAATCTCGTTGGCCTCCCGGCCGAATTGGATGCGCTTTTCAACTTTGTCGGGCGCCATAAAGGCGTACATGCACCGCTTGAGCGCCGCCAGGATCTTGTCTTTGCCCACCAGCGTGTAGAACGAGATGAGCAGCCCGAAGCAGATGTCGATGAGGCCGCGGCCGGCCGAGCGCACCACCGGGAGGAATGTCGAGACGTTGGGGAGATTTGTGGCCCACTTGACGAGCTGGTCGGAGATCCCCGTGACGAACGTCGTCAGGAAGCTGAGGCTGTCCGCGTCCATCCGGGGGAAGTACTGCGCCAAAAATTCCCCCGTGTTGTCGATGAAGCCGGGCAGCACGGCGATGAGCTGTTCCACACTGGTGATCATATACGGCACGATGTAGATGATCATCCACACCACGGCGCCGACGAGGGTGAGATACGAGAAGGCCACCGCCAGCCAGAAGGGGAATTTGCATGTCCTGCGCAGCCACTGGACAAAGAAATTCAAAATGTAGGCGATGCTGATCCCGATCACGAAGCGGGAGATCACGTAGGAGACCCACCCCCACACGCTGGAGAGGAACTTCATCGTGTTTTCGAAGTCCGTGATCATCGAAAACAGGAACACGCCCAGCACAAAGGGAATGATATATTTGATATATTCCTTGGTCTTCGACAGCATATCCGCTCTCCCCCAAACCGGTCCGCGACCCGGGTCTCACCGGGCGCGAAGACGCAGACTCTCACATCATCCCGCCGATTGCGAAGGGGCGGCCGGACAGTTTCCTAAAACAGCGGTCTCACGGGTGAGACAGCCCGGCCTCGGCCGGCCGGTGGCCTTGAAGCAGGCGGCGGATCCGCATGGTGGGTTCCAGCAGCTCGCTGATGGAGCGGTCGTAGTTGAGCGTGTCGATGATGTAGGAGATGTACTTGGACATGTCCACCTCCCGATACCAGAGACGCGCCTTCAACTCGGCGGTGCGGTAGATGAGATTGGTGGTGAACACCTTGTCGAAGACGCCCCGCTCGTACGCCTCGTCAAACCGTTCCAGGCCCTCACAGAAGAGGCCGAAGGTGCAAAACACCAAAATACGGCGCGCGCCCAGCGACTTCAAAATGTCCGCAATGCTGAGGATGGAGTCCCCGGAGGAGATCATGTCGTCCACCACAATGATGTCCTTCCCGGCCACGTTGTCGCCCAAAAACTCGTGCCGGACAATGGGGTTGCGGCCGTGCTCCATGCGCGTGTAGTCCCGCCGTTTGTAAAACATGCCGAGGTCCACGCCCAGCACGGACGAATAAAAGATGCATCGGGCCATGCCGCCCTCGTCGGGGGAGACCACCATCAGGTTCTCCTTGTTTACCGTGAGGTCCGGGTAGGTCTTAAAGAGCGCTTTCAGCATCTGGTACGTGGGCGGCACATTCTCAAACCCCTTGAGCGGCACGGCGTTTTGCACGCGGGAATCGTGGGCGTCGAAGGTGATGATGTTTTCTACGCCCATCGACGTCAGTTCCTGCAGCGCCAGCGCGCAGTCCAGCGACTCGCGGGCGAAGCGGCGGTGCTGGCGGCCCTCGTACAGCATGGGCATGATGACCGTGATGCGCCGGGCCTTTCCGCCGGCGGCCGCGATGATCCGCTTGAGGTCCTGAAAGTGGTCGTCCGGACTCATCGGGATCACCTGGTTATACATGGAGTAGGTGACGCCGTAATTGAACATGTCTGTTAAAATATACAGGTCGTAGCCGCGCACCGATTGCTGGATGAGCGCCTTGCCCTCGCCGGTGTTGAACCGGGGGCAGCTGGCCCGCACCTGAAACCGGCCCTCGCGGGGGGCTGCCGCCGCGTCCAATGTGAGCTGTCCCACAGATTGGGCGTCCTCCGAGCGCCAGTGCGTCAGATAGAAGTCAATGCGGGAGATCATGTCCTCGCAGCCGAACATGCCAATAATTCCCAATTTTCCATAGGGCAGCGAAGACGGCTCTTCATAAATCATATTTGCCCACCTCAGTTCTTCTTATGCGTGTTTCCTCCCGGGATGTTTGCGTCTTCCGCCGCGGCGGGGCCGGAGACCGCGCGCGCGGCGGCGGCGGAGAGCGTCTCAAACTCCGGGATCCCCAGCGTCTCACCCCGCGCCGACGGCGCGAGGCCGCACGACGCGATCAGCGCCGACAGCGCGTCTTTGGGGAGCGGCAGGGCCGGCGCCAGCGCGTTCAGCAATGTCTTGCGGCGCTGCCCGAAGGCGGCCCTAACCAGCCGGAAAAATAAGGCCTCGTGGCGCAGCGGCCGCTTCCGGCAGACCATGTGTACGACGCTGGAGGTCACGCGCGGCCGGGGCAGAAACGCGTCCGGCGGCACGTCAAAGGCAATCGCCGGGCACGCGTGCACCCCCACGTAAATGGAGAAGGCCCCGTACGCGGGCGTGCCGGGGGCGGCGCACAGGCGCTGGGCCACCTCCTTCTGCACCATGACCGTCAGGGCCTCAAACAGCCCGGACCCCAGCAGACGCGTGAGCACCGGCGTGGTGACGGCATAGGGGAGGTTGGCGCACACCACCGGGCGGCGGCCCGGAAAATGGGCGGCGACCAGCGCCGGCAGGTCCAGTGTCAGCACGTCCGCCCAGAGCACATCCACATTGTCAAGTCCCGTCAGCGTCTCGGCGAGCACGGGCCGGAGCGACGTGTCCACTTCGGCGGCCACGACGCGCCGGGCCGCCCGCGCCAGCGGGCGCGTGAGCGCGCCCAGACCGGGGCCCACCTCAAAGACGTCTTGGGTTCCGTCCAGCCCGGCGTGCCGCACTATGGCCCGGGGCACCCAGTCCGCCGTGAGAAAGTTCTGCCCCCGCGCGCGGGAAAAATGAAACCCATGCCGGGCCAGCAGCGCGCGGATGTAGCGCGCATCGCACAGCCGCCCGTCCTCTTCTTCTACTCCCACGGTGCTCTCCTTCCGTCCGGCAACAAAAATACCGACCGGCGCCGGCGGCGGGCGGATCATTTTCTCAGCTACATTGTAACAAAAATCCCCCGTTGCGTCAATTTGTTTTACACGGCCGGCCGGCGGCGGTTCGCGGGCGGGGGGACGGATTTCCAATTTATTCCGAAAAGCGGGGTTTTTCTGATCTGAAACGTAATTTCACGGGTGCGGACACACGATATTATAGACACATGACACGCGAACGCATTCCGTCTGGCGCGTGGGGAGAAACGAGGTTCACCATGAGGATCGATACATTCACGCCGCCGGCCTCCCGGACACCGGCCGAGGCCGCGGCGCGGGAAAGCGGCCGCCCCGCGGTTGTGGGGGATGTGCTGGAGGCGGAGGTGCTGACCGTCGCCGAGCGGCAGTTCACCTTCCGTCTGCCGGACGGGACGGTCCTTTCGGCGCGCAGCGAAACCGTCTTGCAGGCGTCGCCCGGCGATACGCTGTGGCTGACCGTCTCCGGGCAGAGCGACGGGGTGCTGCTGGTGGAGGCGGCCGGCGGCCGCTCCGACGCCCGGTCGCTGCTGCACCAGTGGAAGGCCGGGCAGACCCCGCAAAACGTGCGTCTTGTCTCGGCGATGCTGAACGCCGGTCTGCCGCCGGCGGAGCGCCTGTTTCGGTGGCTGGCCTCGGCCCTGGTCTCCGTCCCCGACATCACGCCGGAACAGGCCGTATTCCTGCGGGCGCACAACATTCCCCTCGACAAGCAGTCCGTCGCCTTTTTGAACCGGATGAGCCGGCAGGATCTGATGCTCGGCCGGCAGCTGCTCGGCCTGATTGAGCTGCTCTGCCCCGCGGCGGAGCCGGCCGGCCGCGCGGACACGGCGGGGATCGTGTCCATGCCCGGACGCGCCGCCGCGGCCGGGCCGGAGGCAACCGGCGCGGACAGCGCGGGCGCGTCCTACGGCGCGCCGGTCTCCCCGGAGGGTTCCGCGCCGTCCGGGCGCGCACCCGGCGACGCGATCAACCCGACGGCCATTTCGCCGCACACGGCGGCTTCACTCGAGACGGAGATCCTCTCCATCTTCGGGCGCGCCGCGGCCGATTCGGCCGGAGGGATCGGACTGCCCGGGGTGATGGACGTCGATGTCCTGCGCGCGATGATCCGCGAGATGTCGGACAGCCGGCTCCCGGCCGATCTGATCGAACAGCCGGCCGATTTGACCGACCCGGCCCGCCCGGCCGCGGCGGACGAAAGCGCCCCCGCCCCCGGCGCGCGCGCCGGGACTCCGGAGGCGGCGGCAACCCCGATGCCGGGGGAAGCGCCCGCAGCCGGGCGCATACCGGCCGCCCTGGCCCGGAT
>JAIRTA010000134.1 GCA_031255175.1 Oscillospiraceae bacterium
CTTGGTCGCCTGCGCCGTCCGCCTGGACATCAGAGCCGTCACCCATAGTGGAAGAGCCGAAGGCGGAAGAACCGCCGGCTTGGTCGCCACCGGCATCCACGTGGACATCGGAGCCGCCGCCCATAGCGGAAGAACCGAAGGCGGAGGAACCACCCGCTTGGACGCCGCCGGCACCTGTCCGGTCGCCGGAACCATCACCCATAGCGGAAGAGCCGAAGGCGGAAGAACCGCCGGCGCGGCCGTCTGAACCGCCGGTTTGGACGCCGCCGGCGACTTCGGGGTGGTCGTTGCCGGGGGCCTCGGCTTGGGCGGCTCCGCCGCCTCCGCCGCCGCCCGGATGGGGTCCTCCGCCGGTTCCGCCGTCGTACTACCCCGGCGGCGGGTATCCTCCCTATGGCGCTTACAGCCCTCACGGGCCCTACGGACATTACGGGCCGCCGCCGGGCCGGCCGCCGGCCCACGGACAGCCTCCCTACGGCGGGCCGTACGGACACCCGCCCTACGGGCCGCCGCGCCCCCCGGCGCCGGCGCCCTCATGGACTTCGCCGGGGCAGCCCGCCTGGCAGGCACGGCCCGGCGCCGACCTTCACGGGCCGGCGGCCGCGCGATCGGCCAAAAAATCGAAGGCGCTGCGCATTGTTCTCATCTGCCTGCTCGGCGCGGCCCTGTTGGGGGCCGGCATCTACTTCGGCTTTTTCCACCGGGGCGGGTTTTTGAATTCCGGGCCTGAGAAAGACATCAACGTGCTCTTCGAGGACTTCTCCGCCGCGCTCAAAACGGGCAACTTTAAGGCTGCGGAGGCCTATTTTACCCCCGATCTGCGCGCACAGACCAACATCGACATGGAGACGCTGATCGACACCGTTGGAACTTGGAGCAACGCGGCGCTCACTTTGGACGATCTGTCCGTCGCCAGCGACGAATCTATGGCGATCGGAGCCATGACCATGAAGGTGAACTTCATCGCGGAATTCCGGTCTTTATACGAAATGACTTTCGAAAAGACCGATGGGAATTGGCAGATCGCGGACCTGATCCTTTTGGACTCCAATTTCCCGTTTGAGAGCGAATTCTCTTTTGATTCGGAATTCCCTTTCGGCGACGTCTTCCCTTTTGAGGGCTTTGAGGGCTTTGAGGGATTCGAGGGGTTTGAGGAGTTTGGAGATTTTGAATCCTTTTTTATGGAACCGGAGACCGAGGTTTCCGTTGCCCACCGCGGGTGACGTGTACGTCGGAGGCACTTTACATCTAGGAGGAACCCGTTCATGCCAACACCCCAAAGCGTGATGCACGCTGTTGTCGAAAATATCTCCCGGGTCATCGTGGGCAAGAGGGCAGCCGCGGAACTCATGCTGATCAGCTTGTTGTGCGAGGGACATGTACTCATTGAGGACAGGCCCGGCGTCGGGAAGACGACGTTGGTCTCCGCTATGGCGCGGTCTGTCGACTGCTCCTTTCGCCGCATTCAGTTTACCCCGGATATTCTCCCGTCGGACATCACGGGATTTTCGATGTTCAACCAAAAAAGCGGACAGTTCGAGTTCAAACCCGGCCTGATCATGAGTTGTTTTGTGCTGGCCGATGAGATCAACCGCACCTCGCCCAAGACACAGGCCAGTCTGCTCGAGGTCATGGAGGAGTGCCATGTGACCGTGGACGGCATCACCTACCCGGTGGGGCCGCCCTTCATGGTCATGGCCACCCAAAACTCCGCCGAGTATGTGGGCACCTATCCGTTGCCGGAGGCGCAGATCGACCGATTTTTTATGCGCATCTCGCTGGGCTACCCGGAAGCCGACGAGGAGGTGGCCATTCTCAAACGGTTCGGCGCGCAAAATCCGTTGCACGACCTGACCTGTGTGACGGACGGGAAGGTCATCGTGGCCATGCAGGAGATGGTGCGGCGGGTCTATGTGGAGGACAGCGTGTACCGCTACATCGTCGAGCTCACGCGCCGCACGCGCGAACATCCGGACATCGAACTGGGCGCCAGCCCCCGCGGCAGCCTGGCGCTGTTTCGGGCTTCGCAAGCCAACGCGTTTTATCAGGGGCGCGGGTTTGTGCTGCCGGACGACGTCAAGGCGATGTCGGAGCCGACGCTGGCGCACCGGCTGATTTTGCGCCAGGAGGCACGCCTGCGCGGGCAGACGCAGGAGGCGCTGGTCGCGGAATCCCTGCGTCAGATTCCTGTGCCGGTGGTGCGGGCTCATGGCGCGTAAACGGAAAAACAGGCCGCTCACGCGGCGCGTGTCTTACTTCATCCTGCTCGCCGTCGCGTTTCTCTGTATGGCGTTTGTCGGCGGGCGGGTGATGCGTACGCTGTTTTTCCTCTGTCTCGCGCTGCCGCCTATCTCCCTGCTGCATTTGCTGCTTGTTCGGCGGCGTTTTGTCGTCTCCCACCGTCTCACGCGGGCGATGATCCCCAAAGAGACGGAGACCCAATATAAGATGCGGCTCGTCAATGAGAGCCGCTTGCCGGCCGCTCTTTTTGTCGTGCTGACCGGCCGGCCTCCGACACTCTCTGAGGAGACGGCGGAGACGGACCGCGTCACCGGCCGCCTGGCGGCCGGCCGATCGCTGAATTTGTCGGTGAACACGGGATTTTTGTACCGGGGCCTGTACGAGATCGCGGCGCCCGCCGTGCGCGTGCTGGATATGCTGGGGCTGTTCGCCCTGCGGCTGTCCCCGCCGCCGCCTGTGGCACTCACGGTCTGCCCGCGGGTACATCCGCTGTCACGCTGCCGCCGCCTCATCGCCCTCACGGCCCAGGCACGGCCGCGGCAGGCAACGCACACCGACAGCGACGTGTCCACGGGCAGCGACACGAGAACATACCAATACGGCGACCCGATGAACCGAATCCACTGGAAACTCTCGGCGCAGAAGGGAGAGATGATCTCCCGGCTCTACGAGGATGAGAACAGCCCGGTGCTCCTGCTGGCGCTGGACACGGCGCCGCCGCCCGAGGAGACGGGTTCGCCGGCGGAGGTGGCCGACCGGATGGTGGAGTGTGTGGTGTCGGCGCTCTCCTTTTGCCTGCGGCACAATGTGCGCGTCTGCCTCGTCCATTGGGCGCAGGGGCGCATCCGCCGATTTGAGCAGTCGGACAAACCGTCTTTCGACCGGCTGTTTCGCCATTTGGCCGCGCTGCCCTTCGACGCGGCGGACTCTCTGACGGATCTTTTGCGCGAGTTGGCGGCCGACCGCTCGTTTGCCGACGTGGTGGTTTTCACGGCGGCGCTGCCTGAGGGGCTGCCGGACGCGCTGTCCCAGTGGGGAGGACAGGCGGGGAAACCCGGCGTTGTCTACACGCCCCCCGAAGGGGCGCCGCCCCCCTCCTGGAAGGGGCCGCTGCCTTTTGTGCTCTGTGAGGTCAAACAGTGCGAAGACATCGCGGACGCGCTGTCTCAGTTGTGAGGCGCGGCGGCGATGTCTCGGTTTTCTTTCATCGAAAGACCGTGTGAAAACGCGAAAGTCTTCACACGTATATACAATATATAGTACGCCGCGCGCATACTATATGTTGTTGTTTTTAGTTCAAAAAGTGTGATTTTCACACAGCCTGTCGGGAGGTACGGATGAACGGGGAAGACAACGGCCGGCCGACGGAGGGCGGCGGCGCGCTCATCGCGATGAGCGGAGGCGTCGACAGCTCCGTTGCCGCGTGGCTGACCAAGGCGTCCGGCGTCGTCTGTGCGGGCGCGATGATGAAGCTGTATCACAACGAAGACATCGGCCGGGGCCGCGACAGAGGCTGCTGCTCGCTGGCGGACGCCGAGGACGCGCGCGCCGTGGCCTTCCGGCTGGACATCCCATTTTACGTCTTCAATTTCGCGCAAAGTTTTGCCGCGCAAGTGATGGAAAAATTTGTAAAATCATACCAAAAGGGCCGGACGCCGAACCCCTGCATCGACTGCAACCGGCACCTCAAATTCGACCGTTTTCTGCGGCGGGCACAGGAGATGGGGCTGGACGCCGTGGTGACCGGACATTACGCCCGCGTCGAGTATGAAGGCGGCAGCGGGCGGTACCTGCTGAAAAAGGGACTGGACACGGCCAAGGACCAGAGCTATGTGCTCTACGCGACGACGCAAGCGCAGCTTGCGCGCACCCGTCTGCCCCTCGGCGCATTGCGCAAGGCCGAAGTGCGCGAGATCGCGCAGGCGCAGGGCTTTGTCAACGCCGGCAAGCCGGACAGCCAGGACATCTGCTTTGTGCCGGACGGCGATTACGCGCGCTTCATCGAATCCTACACCGGGCGCGCCTGCGCGGCGGGCCGGTTTGTCGACACAGAGGGGCGCGCGCTGGGGGAGCATCGGGGGATCATCCGTTACACGGTGGGGCAGCGGCGGGGCCTCGGCCTTGTGGGCGAGCGGCCGTACTACGTGTGCGAGGTCCGTCCGGAAAACAACACCGTGGTGGTGGGGCCGTCGGAGGCGCTCTACGCGCGGACCCTCTACGCGCGGGACATCAACCTGATCGCGGCCGGCCGATTGGACGGCCCCGTCCGGGCCGGGGTCAAGGTCCGCTACAAACAGCCGGAACAGCCGGCGACGGTCCGCCAGTTGGACGAGGACACCCTGCAAGTGACCTTCGACACCCCGCAACGGGCCGTCACCCCCGGTCAGGCCGTCGTCCTCTACGACGGAGACACCGTCCTGGGCGGCGGCACCATCGAGGCCACCGAGAGATGAGACAACCCACACACCCGCGTGTGTGTTTGCGGACAAAGAGGCTGAAAAGACCCGTTTTGTCAAGGAGGATTGAACACATGGGAAACATCATCACTCTTTATCATGGGACAATCTACGAGTTTGATAAAATTGACATAACCAAAGGAAAAGGCCACAAAGACTTCGGACGAGGCTTTTACACCTCTTGTGATATTCGTCATGCCGAGCGTCTTGCGACTCGAAACAAAAGTATCGAAGAAGAACGCTTTGCCTTGCGCGGGGTGAAGAAAAACGTCACACCCTGGTTTTATACATTCGACTTCGACCTTGAGAATATAAGAACACTGAATGTAAAGGAGTTTACAGCCGCTGACAGAGAATGGATGCGGTTTGTAGTTCTCAATCGCGAAAGCAAAAGTAAAGTTCAACAGCATGAATATGATATTGTAACGGGGCCCACGGCGAACGACAATACTCGCGCAGCAATACAAACCGTCATACCGCTGACCAAAGGACAGGTTATGACGGATAAAGCTATTGACGCGTTGATTGCGCTCATAGAACCGGAAAAACTGCCGCGGCAGTTTTTCTTCGGGACGCAACGAGCAGCCGACCTACTTCACCTGAGGGGAAGGAGAGTCATTCGATGAGAGAAGTCAATGATAATATCGTCGAAATCTGTATAGAGTCCATTGCCGCTCAGGTTGCGGATGCCTATGCGGATAAGCAGGGTATCTCCGTGACAGATGCCATGCGATTGTTTATGACGACAAAAACATATGAACTGCTGACAAATCCAAAATCATTTCTGTATCTTGAGGCGGCCCCTTATGTGGAGGATATGCTGGGTGCAGAATTGGCCGGTGATTGGGAAAGCTGGATGGAGGTGTAGTGATGGAAACTCGAAAATTCAATGATGTGGCGTATTTCCAAGTGGGCATAGCGCGAAAGTATATGCGCCGGCACAATCTTACGCCTTTGCAGTTTGTCGAGAGGGACAAGCAGTATCATATCCTGCATCTGCTCGAAGTCGGATATGAACCGTTCCACCTCACGGGGGATGAAGGGGTTCTTGACGAGATTGATGAAGTCGTGGCGGAACAACAGACCGCCCGGCCGCCGGAAGTACGCGTATAAATCCGCTGCCGCATGCCATTTGCTTTCGTTTCCGGTTTGCGTGGCCGGCGAAGGCTTTGCCGGTATCGGCAAGTTTCTACAAAGCCACCCGCGTCAATTCTTAAAACTGTGCACCGGCGGGGGGATGCGTCCGCCACGGCGGATGAAGGGGGCGCAGTCGAAGCGGTTGACCGCCATGACGGGAGCGGAGCCCAAGAGGCCGCCAAACTCCACCATGTCGCCCACATGTTTGCCGGCCGCCGGGATGATCCGCACGGCTGTGGTCTTGTGGTTGATCATGCCGATCGCCATCTCGTCCGCGATGAGACCGGAGATCGTCTCCGCGGGCGTGTCGCCCGGAACGGCCACCATATCGAGCCCGACCGAACACACACAGGTCATCGCTTCCAGTTTTTCCAGCGTCAGCGCGCCGCACCGCACCGCCTCGATCATCCCGTGATCTTCGCTGACCGGGATAAACGCGCCCGACAGGCCGCCCACGCAGCTTGAGGCCATGATCCCGCCCTTTTTTACGTTGTCGTTCAAGATGGCCACAGCCGCCGTGGTGCCCGGCGCGCCGGGTTGTTCAAGCCCCATCTCCATGAGGATCTCGGCCACGCTGTCCCCTACGGCGGGTGTGGGCGCGAGCGAGAGATCGATGATACCGAAGGGTACGTTCAGCCGGCGTGACGCCTCCTGCGCCACAAGCTGCCCGGCCCGCGTGATCTTAAAAGCCGTGCGTTTTACGGTTTCGCACAGCGTCTCGAAGTCGGCGCCCTTCGTCTCGGTGAGCGCCTGTTTGACGACCCCGGGTCCGCTGACGCCCACGTTGATCACCCGGTCGCGTTCGCCCACGCCGTGGAAGGCGCCCGCCAGGAAGGGGTTGTCCTCCACGGCGTTGCAGAAAACAACAAATTTCGCGCACGCGATGGAGCCCCGGTCGCGCGTCAAATGGGCCATCTCGCGGATGATCTCGCCCATGCGCCGCACGGCGTTCATGTTGATGCCGGCGCGTGAGGAACCGACGTTCACGCTGGCGCACACGCGCTCGGTCTCGCTGAGCGCCTCGGGGATGCTGTCCACCAGCGCCTTGTCGGCGGGCGTCGAGCCCTTGTGGATGAGCGCCGAGTATCCGCCGATGAAGTTGACGCCCACGGCCGCGGCCGCCCTGTCCAGCGTGCGCGCCACCGACGCGTAGCGCACGGCGCCCGCGCCCGCCGCCGCGATGGAGACGGGCGTCACGGCAATGCGCTTGTTGACAATGGGGATGCCAAACTGCCTCCCTATGTCGTCGCCCACCGCGACAAGGTCGCGCGCCGCCGATGTGATCTTGTCGTATATCTTGCGGCAAAAGACGTCGATGTCGGCGTCGGCGCAGTCCAGCAAGCTGATGCCCATTGTGATGGTGCGCACGTCGAGATTGCTCTCCTCGATCATGCGGTTGGTCTCTTGAACCTCAAACTTCGAAATCATAGGCCGCCTCCCGTTTTGCCCGCTTTGGCGTTGAATATTTCCATTTTATGGTAGCCTCAGACCCGGTGCATGGCGTCGAAGATGTCCTCGCGCTGGAGTTTGATGCGTACGCCGATAGACCGGCCGATCTCCTCCAGCCCAGCGGCGGTCTGCTCGAAGCTGCCCTTGTTTTCGGTGAGATCGACCATCATGACCATGTTGAAATAGCCGTGTACAATGGTCTGCGAGATGTCCAAAATGTTGATGTCCTGTTCGGCGAGATAGGTGCAGACGCGCGCGATGATGCCCACGCGGTCCTGCCCCAGTACGGTAATGATTCCTTTCATCGACGGATTCCTCCTACTTGCAGACAAAATCGAAAACAAAAAAAGCGCCGCGGCGTCCGGCACCCCGAACGACGGGCGACGCCCGCATTGACACGGCGCGCGCCGCCGGAGTATAATGAAATACACTATGGGAAGGGGGAATTGTTGTGGGGAAACGGGCGGACAAGGACATCCGCGCGCTGGTGGGCGCGATGCTGGAGAGCTACCGCGAGACGCCCGAGACCATCAAAATCTCGGCGTCGAACAAGGTCAACAAAGACGTGATCATCGAGAGCATCGAACAGCTCCGCCACCTGCTGTTCCCGGGCTTTTTCGGGGATAAACACCTAAAGAGCGATTCGGTGGAATACCATGTGGGGGAACTGCTGGAAACGCTGATCTATCACCTGCAAAAACAGATCGCGCGGGCGCTCCCCAACCGGAAGGAACCGGTGGCGGACCCGGGGGCCGAGGCCGAGGCCGTCACCTATGTCTTTTTGGAGCGGCTGCCGCACATCCGCCGTCTGCTCGCCACGGACGTGGCCGCCTTCTACGAGGGCGACCCGGCCGCGTTTTCGACGGACGAGATCGTCTGGTCCTATCCGGGCCTGTACGCCATCATGGTGAGCCGCCTGGCCCACGAGCTCCATCTGCTGGATGTGCCGCTCATCCCCCGGATGATGACCGAACACGCGCACAGCCTGACCGGCATCGACATCCACCCGGGCGCCACCATCGGTCACCACTTTTTCGTGGACCACGGCACGGGGATCGTCGTCGGCGAGACGACGGTCATCGGCAACCATGTAAAGATTTACCAGGGTGTGACGCTGGGCGCGCTCTCCACGCGGGGCGGTCAGATACTCCGGGGCGTCAAACGCCACCCCACCATTGAGGACAACGTCACAATCTACTCCGGCGCCTCCATTTTGGGCGGCCAAACGGTGATCGGCGAGGGCGTCGTGATCGGGTCCAACGCCTTCATCACAGCGAGCGTGCAGGAGAAGACAAAGGTCAGCGTCAAGAGCCCGGAACTCCGGTTTAAGACGGACCGGCCGGCGCAGAATCCGGCGGCCGCCGCGGAGGACAATTGGGATTTTGTGATCTGACCAGAAACCGCCGCGCCCGTTCCATCCGCGCCGGGCTGATGTGGCAGTACCCGGCGGGGTGTTTGTCCAGGTATTTTTGGTGGGCCTCCTCCGCGCGGAAATAGTGCCGCAGCGGCCGGACCTCAATGGCGGACGGCCTGCCCAGCCGGGCTTCCAGGGCGGCGAGCGAACGCCGTGCGGCGTCGATGTCCGCCTCGTCCTCGCAGTAGACGCCGGTGCGGTACTGCATCCCAACGTCGGCGCCCTGACGACCCACCGCGGTCGGATCGATAACCTCATAAAACGCCTCCAGCAGGGAGGCAAGGCTCAATATGTCCGGGTCGAACTCGACCCGGACTGTCTCCGCGTGGCCCGAGCCGCGGCAGACATCTTCATAAGACGGATGCTCGGTACGCCCGTTGGCGTACCCGACATCCGTTTTTGTCACGCCGGGGAGCAGGGAGAGATATTTTTCGAGACCCCAAAAACACCCGCCGGCCAAATATACAGACGCACTTTTGACACCCAAACCGGGCGTTTGCCCACGCATGGTTCAGTCCTCCCGACCCTGATTTTCCAGATAACAGGACCACAGATCCGGGCGGCGGAGACGGGTGCGCTCCTCGGACTGCGCCCGGCGCCACGCCTGGATGTTTTCGTGGTGGCCGCTCAACAGCAGGGGCGGCACCGCGCGCCCCTGCCAAAATTCCGGGCGCGTGTACTGCGGGTACTCGAGCAGGCCGTCCCAGTGGCTTTCGCCCGTGAAGCTGCCCTCGTCGGCCAATACGCCGGGCACCAGGCGGCAGACGGCGTCGCACAGCGCCATCGCGGGGATCTCCCCGCCGGTGAGCACGTAGTCGCCTATGGAAATCTCTTCCTGCACGCAGACCTCGATGAAGCGTTCATCCACGCCCTCGTAGTGGCCGCACACCAGGATGAGGTGCGGGTGCGCCACCAGCCGCCGGGCGGCGGCTTGGTTCAGCAGAGCGCCCTGCGGGCTGAGCAGGATGGTGTGCCCCCGGCCCGCCACCTTCCACACATGCTGCAAACAACGATAGAGCGGGTCGGCCTGCAAAACCATGCCAAGCCCCCCGCCGTACGGATAGTCGTCCACCTGTTTTTGTTTGTTGGTGGTGTAGTCGCGGATCTGGTGGCAGTGAATGGCCAGGTGCCCGCGTTCGCGGGCGCGCCCCAAGATGCTGGCGCTCATCATGGCGTCTACGGCGTCGGGAAAGAGCGTCAGGATGTCCACGCGCATACGGTCACATCCCCTCAATGAGCGTCATCCGGATCGTTTTTCCGGGCCAGTCGATCTCTTTGACAAACGCCGGCACATTGGGGACGAGGTGCTCACGCCCCTCGGCGTCGCGCACAACATAGACGTCGTGCGCCGGCTGCTGCCAGACATCCGTCAGCGTGCCGATCGGCTGTTTTGAGGCGCAGTCCACAGCCGTAAGGCCGATCAGGTCCCGTATGAAGAAACGGCCTTCCGGAAGGGCGGCCTCCGCGCGGTCGATGTGTACCACCTGACCGCGCAGCGCCTGCGCCGCCGTCACATCGTCCACGCCCTCGAGGCGGAGCAGCGCCAGATGTTTGTGCGGGCGGGCCGAGAGCAGGGTGTACGCCCGGCCGGCGATGTGAAGCGTTTTGAAGCCGGAGAGGAAGGCGACGTCGTCGCACCAGGGGTTCAGACGCACCTCGCCCCGCACGCCGTGCGTACCCACGATGACACCGGCCTCCAAAAACCGCTCGTCCATAGAAGCAGCCCCCGTCACTCCACGATCTCGACGGAGACCTTGGTGTCGGCGCGCTGGCCGACGGCCTTCATCAGGGCGCGCACCTCTTTGGCGACGCGCCCTTGGCGGCCGATCACCTTGCCCATGTCGTCGGCGGCCACGCGCAGCTCCAGCACGAGGTCTTCACCCCGCTCGGTCACGGTCACGGAGACCGCGTCGGGCGCATCCACGAGGTGGCGCGCCACGTAGGTGAGAAGTTCTTTCAATTCTTCTTGCAGCATCAGAGAACACCCGCTTTTTTCAAAAGAAATTTCACGGTATCGGTGGGCTGCGCGCCCGTGCGGATCCATTCCAGCGCGCGCTCTCCGTTTACGTGGATCTCCGCCGGGTTTTTCAGAGGGTCGTAGGTGCCGATCTCCTCAATGAAGCGGCCGTCGCGCGGGTAGCGGGAATCGGCCACCACAATGCGGTAAAAAGGCGCTTTTTTGGCACCCATCCTTCTGAGTCTCAACTTGACCATGATGTTTTGACCTCCTGTATACCTGTATAGTGGGGATTGGTTATCGATACGGCGAGGGGAAACCCCTCACGAAAACCCAAAGGGAAATCCGCGGTTTTTCTTGCCGCCCTTCGGCGGTTTGCCGCCGGTGCCCATGATGCGGCGGCTCATCTGGCGCATCATCTCAAACTGCTTGAGCAGTTTGTTGATCTCCTCGACGCGGGTACCGCTGCCGGCGGCCACGCGGCGCTTACGCGATGAATTGAGAATGGCGGGATTTTCCCGCTCCTGTTTTGTCATGGAGAGGATGATGGCCTCGGTGCGCGACAGCGCCCTCTCGTCGAGTTTTGCGCCGGCGAGCGCCCGCTTGTCGAGGCCGGGCATCATGCCGAGCACGTCGGAGATTGACCCCATACCGCGCAGCTGCACCAGCTGGTCGTAAAAATCCGTCAGCGTAAAGCGGTTGCCGCGCAGCCGGTTCTCCAGTTCCCGCGCCTTTTCGTCGTCGAAACTGCGCTCGGCCTTCTCGATGAGGGTCAGCATGTCGCCCATGCCGAGGATGCGGGAGGCCATGCGGTCGGGGTGAAAAACTTCAATGTCGCCCAGCTTTTCGCCGATGCCGCAGAATTTGACGGGTTTGCCCGTCACCGCGCGCACCGACAGCGCGGCGCCGCCGCGCGCGTCCCCGTCCAGCTTGGTCAGCAGAATGCCGTCGATGCCCAGCGCCTCATTGAAGGCGGAGGCGGCCGACACGGCGTCCTGCCCCGTCATCGCGTCGACGACCAGCAAGATCTCATGCGGGGAAACGGCGGCCTTGATGCGCTGCAGCTCGTCCATCAGCGCTTCGTCGATGTGCAGCCGGCCGGCGGTGTCGAGAAAGACCATGTCGTTGCCGTGCCGCACGGCGTGGGTGACGGCCTCCCGCGCGATGGCGACGGGATCCGATTCCCCGCGCTCAAACACAGGGAGTTCGAGCTGTTCGCCGACGATCTGGAGCTGCCGGATGGCCGCCGGGCGGTAGACGTCGCAGGCGACCAGCAGCGGGCGCTTGCCCTGCTGCTTTTTCATCATCCCCGCCAGCTTCGCGCCGTTGGTTGTCTTTCCGGCGCCCTGCAAGCCCACCAGCATGACGATGGTGGGCGCCTTGGGGGAGAGCGTGAGTTTCGCGGCGACGCCGCCCATCAGGGCGGTCAGGTCGTCGCGCACGATCTTGATGATCATCTGGGCGGGCGTCAGGCTTTCGAGCACCTGCGCGCCGGTGGCTTTGGCGGTGACGCCGGCGACGAAGTCTTTGACAACTTTGTAGCTGACGTCGGCCTCCAACAGGGCCAGGCGCACCTCGCGCATGGCCTCGCGGACGTCGGCCTCCGAGAGGCGGCCTTTGCCGCGCAGCTTCTTAAAGACATTGCCCAGTTTTTCGGAGAGACCTTCAAATGCCATATTGCGCCTCATTGCGGCGGCTCTTCTCTCCGGCGAAGGCCGGGGCGAGCGCCGCGATTGTCATATTTTTCCAAATATAGGACTCACTCCGCGGGTCCCGCGCCGGCCAGCCGGCGGATCTCGTCGGCGCGCAGATAGACCTCGTTGTCGGCCAGCCCCCGGCGGCAGAGGACAAGAAGCTCCTCCGACAGCCGGGCGATGGCGTCTAACGACTCCCGCACGCGGCTGAAACGCGCGACAAGCCCGAGCTGCGCCTCCATATGGCGCAATGTACCCTCGGCGCGCGTGATCACGTCGCGCACACCCTGCCGGGTGATGCCCTCGCTCTCGGAGATCTCGGACAGCGAGAGGTCCTGGTGGTAGTAAAGGTCGAAGTAATCGCGCTGTTTGTCTGTGAGGATGTCGGCGTAAAAGTCAAACAGATAGGCCATGTCCAACGGATCTGATTTCACGGCGCTCACCTCACTGTCTTTTGTAAAGCGGCTTTCCTTTACATCATTACCATTGTACGCACCGCGCGGCGATTTGTCAAGTCTCTTTTTCCGGC
>JAIRTA010000140.1 GCA_031255175.1 Oscillospiraceae bacterium
GTTAAAAGCGAAAAAAGACGCGAATCCGCGCGGGGGATAGGGCGGCAATCGGCGGATATGCGCCGCGAAAGATTGTCTGGGAAAGCATGAGTATCCCGCGCGGCAGATAGCCTTCCAAACCCGAGAAAAACCAAAATTTTACAAATTTGCGGGCCGCCGTCGATGGCGCCCACGCGCCCCTTGACGGGGGCGCCTGCATTTGGTAAACTTTCGTTGCGGCAGTTTTTGGCAAGCGCGCAACCTCGAGGTGAATTTATCGGTCTATATGGGTGAAAGGTCTTTCGGGCGGACAAGACGGAGGTGCCATGCTAAGCGACGAACAGATTGTCACGCTCTACTGGGAGCGGTCGGAGGCGGCAATATCCGAAACAGAAGCGGTTTACGGCAGCTACTGCCGCAAAATCGCCATGAACGTCCTCGCCAACAACGAGGATGCGGCGGAGTGCGTCAATGACACCTATGTTCACGCTTGGAACGCCATCCCGCCCGAGCGTCCGAGGAAGTTGTCGGCCTTCCTCGGCACGATCACACGCAACTTGGCACTGCACGTTTGGGAGAAACGTCAGGCGGAGAAGCGCGGCGGCGGCCGGTTCGACGTCGTGCTATCAGAACTGGAGGAAGTGCTGTCGGACGACGGGGCAAGCGTGGAGCGGCAAATCGAGGCCGCGAGCATAACCGAGGCCATCAACGGTTTTCTCTCGGTGCAGTCGGATGTAAACAGACAGCTCTTTGTGCGCCGCTACTGGCATACCGACAGCTTGGAGGAGATCGCCGCCGACCTTGGAATGTCCGGCAGCAAAGCCAAGTCCGCGCTCTTTCGAATGCGGAAGAACCTGAGAATTCACCTTGAAAACGAGGGCATTGTCGTATGAATGGTAAGGATTTATACAGAGCTGTCGGCGGCATAGAGGAGAAATACATTGAGGCCGCCGACGCGGCAAGGGGCAAAAAAGCCGCCCGCGCAGTCAAATTCGCGCCGTGGCTGAGATGGGCCATGCCCGCAGCCGCGTGTCTGGTCATAGCGGCGGCAATGGGCATACCGGCTTTCCTGCGCGGGCAACCTGACAATGGCGGGGCAGATCCAAACAAATCGGCTGTCTTCGCCGGTGGCGATGTGGAAAGCGGCGCTGTTGCAGAGAGCGCTCCCGACGGTGCGGTGAGTGAAGGTGCGGCAATAGGCGAGACGGTCCCCAAACCGGATTTGCGCCTCGAATCCGGACGTGAATCCGCCGCCAGCTACGCCGCTCCCGATTACTGGCGCGGTTTGCCCACAGAAAATTTTGTGCTTGAAGAACAAAACGAAAGCGGAATCGCCGTCGATAGAATGGTGTTCACCACATTGCAGGAGTTGGCCGACCGCGCCGATGCCTGGGTAGTCGTTTTGAATGTTCACGACGCAGTACAAGACGGCGGCGATAAGCAAACGTCTGTCGCCGAATATACCGAAACAATCGGCGGTGCGCTGACAACGCGCCAGTGGGACGATTACACGGTTTCCAACGGAAACCGTATCCTGATTCGGCAGAGGTTGATCGGCGGCTGTACGATGGACGAACCGAACAATCTGCTTCGGGTGGGCGGCGTGTACCTGCTCCCGGTGCGGTTCAATGAGGGTTGGGGGGCTTATGAAGTCACCGGAGACCTCGATGTGCTGTTTGAGCTCGACAACAACGGCAAAATCATGTCGCACACCCGCTATCCCGACCTGAATCGGTACGACGGCATGAACTTTCAAGCGCTGATTGATGATGTTCGGGCACTGTACCCGGCGCCGACGGTTGTGTTTACGGAACAGCCGATCCATTCGGCGGAGGAAGCCCAAACACAGGTTGAAACCGCTTACGCATTGTGGGGATTTCGCAAGTTCAGCGCGGCATTCGAGAGAGAGACCACCATCAAAGGCGCGCCCGTATATCTGTTCGAAATCGCTCTTGGGGAGAATGGGTCAAGCGGCTCGGAATACGCCTGGATAGCGAAACGGAACGGCGCGTTTCAGCGAGGCCATAGAGAAGCCGACGGGAGTTTCATAGTGGCGGGCGGCTTGGGTTCGTTCCCCAAAGACAGCCATCGGGAAAACGAGGGAGGATCGTAACATGAAGCGCAAAAGACGCGCGTGCATCGCGTTTGCGGTGATGCTGCTGTTCATTGTCTCCGCACTCACGGCCTGCCAGTCCGGCACGGCAAACAGCGGCGAACCAAACAACGGCGAACCAGGCGGCCGTGGTGCAAAAGCCGATCTGAACGGCCGTACCGCGCCTGTTTCACAGGTCAAAGCGGAAATCCGCGGGCTTGAAAATCCCGGCGATGAAGTTTTGCAAGTTCCGATTGACGGGGCCGGCTTCGCTTTCAGTTTCGGGCGGAAACTGCTTGCGGAGCAAAAACCGGGAGACAACTTCGTATACTCCCCACTCTCGGTGTGGCTTCCGCTCGCCGCTTTGGTGAACGGCACAGACGCGAAGGACAAAGATGCGTTGCTCGATACGCTCGGAGCGGGCGGTATGACTGAAAAACAAATCAATGCGTACGCGCAGATGCTCTTGTACCGCATATCCGGCGAGGCCAACCGTGAACATGAACCCGAATACAAGAGCCCGCTCCAAATTGCAAATGCCCTCTTTGTCAGCCGCGACGAAACGGTGAAGCCGTCTTTCGCGCAGACCTTCGCGGATCATTACCTCGGCGCGGTGTTCAATGTGGACTTCACCTCGCAGGATGCGGCCGACGCAGTGAACGCGTGGGGCCGCGAACATACGGACGGGCTCATAGAGAAAGTCATCGAACACTTCGACCCGAACACGGTCGCGGCGATTGCCAACGCAATATATTACGCAGACCACTGGGCGTGGGCGTTCAGCGAAATCGACACAAAATCCGGCGCGTTTCGCGCTGAAGACGGCAACGCCACAGCCGACTATATGAGACGCGCGGGTGACGCGCAGCTTTACTATGAAGACGACCGCATGCAGGCCATGCCGCTCGACCTTCAAAACGGCGGCAGAATGTGGATTCTTCTTCCCAGGAGCGAGTCGGCGACCGAACTGTATTTGCGTATGACAGCCGATTACTTTGCTGAAATTGGCGAGGGCACAACTGCGCAAACGGGAAAACTGCTTTTGCCGAAGTTTGAGATGTCAAATATGCTGGATCTGAGAGACGCGCTGACAGCTCTCGGCATCCCGCTGGTGGACGGCCATCTTTCGCCGATCACGGAGCTGCTTGCAAGCGATGTCGGTTTACACATCAGCGATGCGAGGCAAAATGCAATGATAAAGGTTGACGAAAAGGGCACCACCGCCGCCGCCGTCACGGTGATGGTGGTGCGGGAGAGCGCGGTGATTCCAAAGCCGATCGACGGATTTGAGATGATTTGCGACAAACCGTTTGTGTTCATACTGGAGGACTGCGGGCAGATCCTGTTCAGCGGCGTCGTGAACAATCCGGCGGTGCGGTCTTGACGATGGGGCAACAGAATACGCACAGCGGCGGTTTGGGCAAATGATGCGCAGACCGCCGCCGTATTTTGTCTCAATTTTCTTGTGCGGCGCGAAATTTCATGGCGGCGCGGCGATTGCCGGCCGCCGGCTGCCGGGGGCGCGCGGGGGGTGCGTTGGGCGCCCGCCGTACCCGGCGCAGCGAGGAAGGCCCTAAACTTTTCTGCCCCAACATACGAAACATAATATGGGCTCGTGTGGACGCGTCTGGAGCGTTTGCGCGGCTTGAGAGGTTTTTAGCGCGGCCCGTGGCGCGAAGCGTTGCGCGAAACGCCGCCGGGCGGAGCTCACAATAGGGTGGTGGAAGCATGAGCATGGATTCCATGCTGGAGATGTTTATTTTTGAGAACATGCAGCTCACGGAACGGTTGGAGGAGATCCTGATCGAGGGGGAACAGCTCGGCGGGCTGACGGGGGAGCACATCAACGAGATCTTCCGTGTCATGCACACCATCAAGGGCTCGGCGGCCATGATGGAGTACACCCACATCTCCACGCTGGCGCATTCGGTCGAAGACATGTTCTTCTACATTCGGGAGCACGGCGACGCAAGCCCGGACTGGCCCGTCATCGCGGATCTGTGCCTCGAGTCGGCCGATTTCTTCAAAGCGGAGGTGGCGAAGATCCAAAGCGGGCTCCCGTCGGACGGAGACGAGGGATCCCTGCTCACACGCATCCGGGCGTATATGAAGGTGCTGACCGCCCCGCCGGGCGACGACGCCGGGGCTGAGGCGCCGGTGGCCGCGGTACCGGAAACGCCGGAGACAAAGGCCGCCGACGGCCCCTCCGACGCGCCGCCGGCGACGGCGGGGAACCGCTATCGCGTCCACGTCTTCTTTCAAGACGGCTGCAAGATGGAGAACATCCGGGCCTACCAGATCGCCAACGCCCTGCAGGATGTGTCTGGGCACATCGAGACCGTGCCGGAGGACCTGTTGGAGGATTGCAGCGATTACATCATCGCAAACGGCGCGGTCCTGTTTGTGGAGACGGAACTGCCGATAGATGACATCCGGGGCGTCGTGTCGACCGCCCTGTTTGTCCAGAGCTTTGAGGTCACGCAGGAGTCGTCAAACGCCGCCGCGCCGGAGGGCGAACCGGCGGATGTGCCGGCGGCCCCGGAGGCGGCGCAGAAACCGCCGGCCGCGGCGGAGGAGAAGCCGCCGCCCGCACCTGCGGCGCCAACCGGGGCGGAGGCCGCTCCGCCGCCGGCGGAACACAAAGCGCCGGCCGCCGGCGTGCCCGCCAAACCCGCCGCGGCGCCCGTGGTCGAGGCCAAGCAGAATTTCATCAGCGTCAACGTCAACAAGCTGGACCGCCTGATGGATCTCGTCGGCGAACTGGTGATCTCGGTCTCTATGGTGGTGAGCAGCCCGGATTTGGAGGGGCTGCAACTCGACAACTTCGAGAAGGCCGCCGCGCTGCTCACAAAGAACACCGGAGAGTTGCAGGACGTGATCATGTCCGTGCGGATGATCCCGGTGTCGTCCACCTTCCACAAGATGCACCGCATCATCCGCGACCTCTCCCGCAAGCTGGGCAAAGAGGTCGAACTCACCATCCTCGGTGAGGAGACGGAAGTGGACAAAAACATCATCGACAACCTGTCCGACCCGCTGATGCACATCATCCGGAATTCGATGGACCACGGGATCGAGGACGCCCGCGAGGATCGCATCGCGGCCGGCAAGCCGCCGATGGGGCGGATTGTCCTGGAGGCCCGCAACTCGGGGTCGGACGTCATCATCTCCTGCGCGGACGACGGGCGCGGGCTCGACCGGGACAAGATCTTTGCCAAAGCGCAGCGCCAGGGCCTGATCGCGAAGCCGGACTGGGATTACACGGACAAAGAGATCTACAACTTCATCATGCTCCCAGGATTTTCCACAAATGAGCAGTTCACGGAGCTCTCCGGCCGTGGCGTGGGCATGGACGTGGTGAAGAAAAACATAGAAAAAGTGGGCGGCAACGTGCTGCTTGACTCCGTACCCGGCAAGGGTATGACGGTCACAATCCGCATTCCGCTCACCCTGGCCATCTTGGCGGGGATCGAGATACAGGTGGGGCGGAATTTTTACATCGTGCCGACGCTCAACATCCGGGAGGCCTTCAAGCCGCGCGGCAAAGACATCGTAATCGACCCGGACGGCAACGAGATGATTTTGTTCCGCGGCGAGTGCTACGCCATTGTGCGCTTACACCGGCTGTTCCAGGTGCAAACAGACGTGGCGCGTTTTGAGGACGGGATCATCATCATGGTGGAGGACGAGGGACACATGGTCGGGCTGTTTGCGGACACCTTGGTGGGCGAACAGCAGATCGTCGTGAAACCCATCCCCTCATTCATCCTCCGGCGCATAGGGAAGATCCGCGGCGTGTCCGGCTGTACGATCCTCGGAGACGGCAGCATCAGTCTCATCATCGACGTCAAGGCGCTGACCCAGGCGCAGTAAAATCCCCGGGAGAGTGAGAATATGGACCAGGACAATTTGACTTTGATCAACGAAGAGGACGGTACCAGAGGGCGGTACCTGACCTTTGCCGTCGGCGATGAGGACTACGGCGTGGAGATCGCCTATGTGACGGAGATTATCAACGTGCAGACCATCACCGAGCTGCCGGAGCTGCCGCCGTATATCCGGGGTATCATCAACCTGCGCGGCAAGATTGTGCCCGTCATGGACGTGCGCATCCGGTTTAACAAGGAGCCGGAGGAATACACCGACCGCACCTGCATCATCGTCGTGGACATCGGCGACGCCGGGATCGGCCTGATTGTCGATCTGGTGCGCGAGGTGCTGGAGATCTCCGCCGAACAGATTGTGCCGCCGTCCGAATCCAAGAGCTCCGGCGGCAACCGCTACATCTCCGGCATCGCCAAAACCGGCGAGGACATCAAACTGCTGATCGACATCGAACGGCTGGTCTCCGATGAGATGACGCTCGTCATGGAATGATCGATCAGTTAACAGTTAACAGATAACAGATAACAATTGACAGTATGACGATGGCCCGAAGGGACGGTGCGGCGCATTTGCGTGCCGCACCGTCCCTTCGGGCCGTTTGCAGGACGTATACGCCCCGTCCTATTGCTTTTCAATATAACGGGGTTTGTCCTGTATGAGGCGTTCGTGATAAAACTGTTTGGCGACGTTTTGTATTTCCTGTATCCCGCCCCGTACTTGCTGGCCGCCGCGCGGCCGAAGACTGCGCACGCGGTCAGTCGTCTTGCTCGGCCTCGTAGTGCAGAACGGTTCCGCTTGCGGCGTCGATTTCGTAGCTGTATTCGATGTTCCCCACGTAGAATTCCACTTCGTATTCGAACCGCCCGTCGTCGTAATCGCGCTCGGCTCTGAGCCGCCGGACGCCGTCGGCCGTGTAGCCCGCGTGGTTG
>JAIRTA010000144.1 GCA_031255175.1 Oscillospiraceae bacterium
ATGTGGGGACGTTCCCCGTACACACCGCCATGCCGCTGCCGAAGATAGACGGTGAGGGTGCCGATATCGATATCGATTTTATCAATGAAATGCTGGTGCTCAGCGGCGGCCTCAACTTCGAGAATTGCGCGGTGACGATCAGCGGCGACGACGGAAATCTGCCCATACCGCCATCGACGGCGAGCAGATACGGCGTCGGCAGCTACGCCGACAAGGGCGATTTCACCGTGTCGGTGGTGCGGAAAGGGGTGCTGATCCCCGGAACGGGTGATATGTATCCCGACTCCAGATGCGTGGAGGTTTTCTTCAACGGCCGGAACGAGGCCCCGGAGGTCATCGCGCGTTACGCGAGCACCGACCTGTCTGAGGACGGCGGCATCGAGAAGACGAGCGGGGGCGCGTTCCAGTACCGCATCGCGGGCAGCGGCAACGGCGGGTGGCGGAACGCGAACAACCGGGTGAACACGCTGGGGATCAACAACTACGAGGTGCGCACGGCGCCGAATACGTCGGCCTTCGCGTCGAAAGTGGCGACCGTCAGCATCACGCCGAAGAGCCTGGCCATTGAAGTCTCGTCGATCGAACAGAAAGGCGGCGCGAAGGGCAGGGCCGCGACCAAGGGCCTCCTGATCACCTTCAACAGGCCGGTCACGGGGCTGCCGGCGGACGCGCTCACGCTCGCCGGCCCCGCGACCATAGGCACCGTGACGGACAACGGCGACGCGGACGCCGCGACGTGGTTTGTCAATATCGTTCCCACCGCGAACGAGGGCGACGGATCCACGCAAATCCAGGTGACTGTAAAAAATTGGGGATACAACGACCAACAGTACACGGTCGCCGCGGGCTCGGAGAAAGCCGTCACAATATACATACCGAAACCGGAGCAGATGCCGGCGGCGGGCATAGACTATGAACAGGAACGCTTGACCGGGCTTACCCCCGGCGCCCAGTACAAGTTTGGGGCGGAGGGCGTCGGAAGCGGAGCCATCACCATGCCGGACGCCGGCACCGAGTTCCCCATCCACGAATCCTGGATGACCGGCCAGGCAAACGGATTTTCGCTCGTGCGCGCGGGCGGAGAGGCGAGCGTAGACAGCGCGCCCCAATTGCTCACGATCCCCGCGCGCCGGCCCGCGCCCACCCTCGAGATCAATCAGCCGACGGCGGCGGGCGCCGAGGCGACCGTTTCGGGTGTGAACGCAGACATGGAATATCAGTCTGTGCCTCCCACAGATTCCAATAATTGGGAATCTGTGGCCGACAGCAACATCACCCTCGATCTCGGCGTCTACTATGTGCGCCGCAAAGCCAACGTCTCCGCAAAAGAATTCCCCAGTGCCGCCGCGCTTGTGCGCATATATAAGTACGGGGAGATAAACTTCGGCGACGCTTTGCAGGGGTACACGATCGGGAGCGAGAACGGGCCGCCCGCAAGCCTGCCTGTCAAACCGGCCACGAGTGCGGGCGAGAACATGAGCACGATCACAGACGTGAAATGGGTTGACAGCGCCGGGAATCTGCTTGAAGACGACGCAGTGGACGAGCTTCCTTTTGTCCTAGAAGGAGAAGGAAAAAATTGGAGCGTAAAGCTAAAATCAGACACAACCCTTTCGCCCGGCGAATACGCCGCGAAAATAAAGATCACATATGAGGGAGAAAAAGACAACACGTCCATTCAAAACGTGTGCTTCAACATCCACCACAAGGCGGAGATAAAGAAGGTCACGACGCAAGCAAACGGGTATGGGCTGACAAACGAACTGCAGATCAAATTCGAATACCCAATCGCACTCACATTCGCGGACATCGCCGTCGACGGCGCGGCTGTGAAATCCGGCACGGGCTTCACAGACACGGACGCGACGACGCCGAGAGAGACGTATACGCTCGCCATCGAGCCGCTGATGGGCGTGAAAAAAGGCACATCCGTCAAGGTCAGCATCAACGTGGGTGCGCTGGGCCCCGACTACGCCTACCAGTTGGCGCACGGGGACGGCGTACTGCAAAACAATAACACCCGCGTCACAATCCCGCGCGCCATCGCCCGCGCGTCGGTGTCTCCGCCCCCGCTCCCGCCCGCCGCGGGCTATTCCACAAACTACGTCCAGTTCACGCTCGCCCCGGGGCCCGAACATTTCCCAATAGATGTAAACGCCTTGAGAGAACACCCGGACAGCGTTGTGTTCAAGTACACAGACGGCACAGAGTTGATGCCGACGGACATACGGCGCGTGGACGCCGACCCGAGCGGCCTCACCTTCCGCGCGTTCATCACCCCCGTGCAGACCGGCTCCGTGACGATCTCCATCTCCGACTTCGGCGTCGAGGCGGCGGACGTCGAAGGTGAGATCAAGGCCACGGAACTCCGCGCCGGGGCGGGTTACTACCTGGATGAAAATGGAAATAATTACCTGGTGACATTGGAAGAGGCGTTTCAGGTGCTGCCAAGCCGCGTGTACGGCGGCGACGGGCAGGAATATGAGGCGGCCAAGTATCTTCTGCGCACGGATGCCGACGCGGACGAGTGGAAGGTGAGCGCCGTATACATCGACGGGGCGCCCATCACCGTCACCGGCTACTCCGAGCAGATCGCTCTCAATCAGCCGTACTTTTTCGACGGGGAGAGCAAAGGGCCCATCGCGCGGCAGTTGTGCGTCATGCTGCAAGAGGGCTGGACGGAGGCAAACGGCGAACACCGGGTTGTGGTCGTGCTGAAAGGCAGAGGCGACCCCGCGGCGGTCGTCATGATCGGCGGTAAGATCGGCGTTTCCGGGCTGACGCCGCGGTACACGCTCACCGTCGAGGGCGGCGCGGGCGGCGGGCGCTACCCCGCGGGGCGCGCCGTCGCGATCTCGGCGAACGCGCCTCCGTCCGGGAAGGCCTTTTATAAATGGACACTGCGCGAGACGGACGGCGGCGCGTTTGGGAACGCCTACGCCGCGTCCACAAGTTTCACCATGCCCGCGGGGAACGCGACGGTGGCGGCCGAATACAGAGACCGCCACGCCACCCCCGCCGCGCGGATCAATTATGAGAATGAAACGCTCGAAAATCTCATTCCCGGAGCCACATACACATGGACGCACAAGTCCGTGCTGACGGGTACATTTACCGCGACCGACGGGGTCTACGCGATCAAGGGGACCTGGATGACGGCGACGGGCGCGGACGGGGAAAACTTCTCATTGGTTAGAAACGCCGACGAGAACAACGCCGCCAGCCTGCCCCAAGATCTCAGGATCCCCGCGCGCGTGAGCGCGCCGGGCGTGTTGGGTCAGCCCGAGAGTTTTGCGGGTTTTGGTGACGGCAAACTCATCGATCTCAACGGCGAGATGGAGTACAGAGCCGACACGGACCCGGACACGTACTGGGTGCGGGTAGAGCCCGGCGCTGTGGAATCGGAGAATCTGGCGCCCGGCAACTACCTTGTGCGGTACAGAGCCGACACGGGAGCAAAGCGGTTCGCGGGCAAGAGCGTGACCGTCACTGTGGCACCGTCCGGCGTGACGCCGACCTGGCGCATATCGGTCGCGCCCGCATCCGCTGAGATCCCCAAAGCGGCATACGGGTACGCCGCGCCCACGCCCGTGACCGTCACCGTGACAAACACCGGCAACCAACCGACGGGCGAACTGACCGTGACCCTGACGGATGAGAAAACTGCTGCCTTCACGCTCGGGGGCCTTGAGACGGATCATACAATCGGGAACATTCCCATAAACGGCAAGGTCACATTCACCGTCGCGCCAAACACCGGACTCGCCGCCGACACATACAGCGCGACGGTGACAGTGGCGGCGAGCGCCGGAAACACGCTGCCGACGGAATACGGCCAGACCCTCGGGGGGGCGCTCGATACAGTAGACTTCACCGTGAGCAAAGCGGCAATCACGGGCTTTGCGAGTCTTTCTCTCATCAACGCGGGGACGGCTGATGAGATAGAGAGCGAAGACGGTGGCGGCGTCCACGGCAAATACAAGCCGGAAATTATTAACGACACCTTGATGTCGGAGTTTCCGGATGTCACAGCGTATTACGCCGGGTCGGAT
>JAIRTA010000005.1 GCA_031255175.1 Oscillospiraceae bacterium
AACATTTTTCTCCCATATGGCTTGACGGAACATTTGTTCCGCTCTATAATGGTTGAGAGATCGGAAAGGACCCTGCCGTGCGGCCGGACCGTGCGGCGGGTTTTTTGATGTTCCCGCAGAACGCTCCATCCCGTCAAACATGTAAAATATTTCCAATCCAGGCGCTCGACGCGTCGGCGCGGGTTCTGGGGAAGGGACAATCATATGCGCAACAGTATCTTTGTCAAAGGCGCGCGCGAACACAATCTAAAAAACATCGACATCGAGATCCCGCGGGACAAACTGGTCGTGCTGACCGGGCTGTCCGGCTCCGGCAAGTCGTCTCTCGCGTTCGACACCATCTACGCCGAGGGGCAGCGCCGTTACATCGAGTCCCTCTCTTCTTACGCCCGCCAGTTCCTGGGGCAGATGGAGAAACCGGATGTGGACTACATCGAGGGGCTGTCGCCGGCCATCTCCATCGACCAAAAGACCACCTCCAAAAATCCGCGCTCCACGGTGGGGACAGTCACGGAGATCTACGACTACCTGCGCCTGCTCTGGGCGCGCATCGGCATACCGCACTGCCCCCGCTGCGGAAAGGTGATCCGCCAACAGAGCATCGACCAGATTATCGACCAGCTGATGACGCTGCCGGAGAGCACGCGCCTGCAGATCCTGGCCCCCGTCGTGCGGGCGCGGAAGGGCGAATACCAAAAGGTCTTTGAGGACGCCCGCCGCTCCGGGTATGTGCGCGTGCGGGTGGACGGACAACTCTACGATCTGAGCGAGGAGATCCGGCCGGAGAAGAACAAGAAACACACGATCGAGGTCGTCGTCGACCGGCTGATCATCCGCGACGGCGTGCGCCAGCGGCTCACCGACTCGGTGGAGACGGCGGCGGCGCTCGCCGGGGGGATCGTTGTGGCCCACCTGCCCGAGGCAGTCGGCGCGGACGGCGCGGTGACGACCCCGGAACAGTCGCTGTTATTTTCTCAAAATTACGCCTGTGAGGACTGCGGCGTCTCGATTGAAGAGCTCACGCCGCGCATGTTCTCCTTCAACAACCCCTACGGCGCCTGCCCCACCTGCACGGGGCTGGGAGAACAGCTCAAAGTGGACCCGGACCGGATTTTGCCGAACCGCGCGCTCTCGCTGGCGGAGGGGGCCGTGAAGGCCTCCGGCTGGGGCAACGCCGAGGAGGGCACCATCGCCTACATGTACTATTCGGCGCTGGGCCGCGCCTACGGTTTTACTTTGCATACGCCGCTGCGCAGATTCTCCCCCGAGGCAATGAACGCGCTGCTTTACGGCACCAAGGGCGAGAAACTGGAGATCCGTTACCGCACGGAGCGCGGCATGGGCCTCATGCAGCAGACGTTTGAGGGCCTCGTGAACAATCTGGAACGCCGCTACCGGGAGACGCAGAGCGACTGGGCCCGCCAGGAGATTGAAGACTGTATGTCGTCCGTCCCCTGCCCGGACTGCCAAGGGCGCCGGTTGAAGAAAGAGAGCCTCGCCGTCACGGTGGGCGGACTGTCCATTGCCGACTACACCCGCCGCACCGTCACCGAGGCGCTGACCTTTTGGGACACACTGACGCTGACGGACAAGGAGGCGCTGATCGCCGAGCGCATTCTGAAGGAGATTCGGGAGCGCCTCGGCTTTTTGGCCAGCGTGGGGCTCCAATATCTTACGCTGTCCCGGCACGCCGGCACGCTGTCCGGCGGCGAGAGCCAGCGCATCCGGCTGGCCACACAGATCGGCTCGTCGCTGATGGGCGTGCTGTATATTTTGGACGAACCGTCCATCGGGCTGCACCAGCGGGACAACCACAAGCTGCTGGGCACGCTGCGGCGTCTGCGCGACCTGGGCAACACCCTCCTCGTTGTCGAACACGACGAGGACACAATGTACGCCGCCGACCACATCGTCGACGTCGGCCCGGGCGCCGGCGTCCACGGCGGGCACATCATCTGCGCCGGCACGGTGGACGACGTCCGCGCCTGCGAGGACTCCATCACCGGGCAATACCTGACCGGGAAACGCAGCATCCCCATCCCGGAACAGCGCCGCCGGGGTTCCGGACGCACCCTGACGATCCGGGGCGCGGCCGAAAACAACCTCCGGCACATCGACGTAGACATCCCGCTCGGCACCTTCACCTGCGTGACGGGGGTGTCGGGCTCCGGCAAGTCGTCGCTCATCAACCAGGTCCTGTACCGGCGGCTGGCCGCCGACCTGAACGGCGCGCGCGTCCGCGCGGGCGCGCACGACGCCATCGAGGGGAAGGAATATCTCGACAAGGTCATCGACATCGACCAGTCCCCCATCGGGCGCACGCCCCGCTCCAACCCGGCCACCTACACCGGCGTGTTCGGCGACATCCGCACGCTGTTCGCCTCCACCGCCGACGCCAAGATGCGCGGCTACGGCCCCGGCCGCTTCTCGTTCAACACCCGCGGCGGGCGCTGCGAGTCCTGCGCGGGCGACGGGCTTGTGAAGATCGAAATGCATTTTCTGCCGGATATCTACGTCCCCTGCGACGTCTGCAAGGGCCACCGCTACAACCGGGAGACGCTGGAGGTGCGCTACAAGGGGAAAAATATCTTCGACGTGCTGGATCTCACCTGCGAGGAGGCGCTGGCTTTCTTTGAAAACGTGCCCAAGATCGCCCGCAAGCTGCGGACGCTGAACGAAGTGGGCCTCGGCTACATCCGTCTGGGGCAGCCCTCCACCACACTGTCGGGCGGCGAGGCGCAGCGCGTCAAACTGGCCAGCGAACTGACCAAACGCTCGACCGGCAGCACGATCTACATCTTGGACGAGCCGACGACGGGGCTGCACATCGCCGACGTACACCGGCTGATCGAGGTGCTGGACCGCCTGGTGGAGGGCGGCAACACGGTGGTCGTCATCGAACACAACCTGGACGTCATCAAAACCGCCGACCACATCATCGACCTCGGGCCCGAGGGCGGCGACGAGGGCGGGCAGATCGTCGTCACCGGCACCCCGGAACAGGTCGCCGCCTGCGCGTCGTCCTACACCGGCCAATATCTGCGAACCAAGCTCAATCCGTGACGCCGGCGGCACCGACCGGCCCACCGGTCCCCGTTTCACAACGTTTCACAAATACACAAAGGCCGCCGTCCGATCGATTTCGGGACGGCGGCCTTTGCAGATCGC
>JAIRTA010000042.1 GCA_031255175.1 Oscillospiraceae bacterium
TAAAACCCCACGCCGCACTTATTTTCGTGCTCATTCCAAGAGAATTTTCTTCCCTTCGTTTACAGCATTTCTCTCGTCTGAATTCAGATCTTATATACCTATATCCCGGCGCATGTGGACGCCTTCGAAGCGGATGGTGTCCGCCGTCTCGTAGGCCAGGCGGCGGGCTTCTTCCGGTGTGGAGGCGCGGGCGGTCACGCCCAGTACGCGGCCGCCGGCGGTCACGCAGTCCTCGCCCCGCCGCGCCGTGCCCGCGTGAAATACCATGCGCTCCGGGGTGTCGTCCGGCAGGCCGGTGATCGGCAGCCCCGTCGGATAGGTCCCCGGATAACCGCCGCTCGCCAAAACGACGCAGCAGGAGGCGCCCGGCCGCCAGCGGATGTCCGCCCGCGCCAGCGTGCCGCCGCGCACATCCTGCAGGATGTCCAGCAGATCGCTCTCCAGCAGCATCAGCACCGCCTGGGCCTCCGGGTCCCCGAAACGGGCGTTGTACTCCACAACGCGCGGCCCCTGCTCCGTCAGCATCAGGCCAAAATACAAGACGCCCTGAAAGGGCCGCCCCTCGGCGGCCAAAGCCCGGACAGTGGGGATGAAAATGGTTTTTTCGCAGAGCGTCGCCATAGCCGGCGTGTAGCCGGGGGCCGGCGAGACCGCGCCCATACCGCCGGTGTTCGGGCCCCGGTTGCGGTCGAACACCGGTTTGTGGTCCCGCGAGGACGGCATGGGCGCCACGGTTTCACCGTCGGTGAAGGCCAGCACAGTGACCTCCGGCCCCGTCATGCACTCCTCGACGACCACCCGCGCGCCGGCCTCTTCGAAACGCTTGTTTTCCATCATATCCCGCACGGCGCGCACCGCCTCATCCTCCGTGCGCGCGACGACAACGCCCTTGCCCAGCGCCAGCCCGTCGGCTTTGACCACAATGGGCGCGCCCTGGGCGCGGATGTAGGCGATCGCCTCGTCCGGCCTGTCAAAGGCGCGCCACCGCGCTGTGGGGATGTCATATTTTTGCATCAGCGTCTTGGCGTAGATCTTTGAGCTCTCGATCTCCGCCGCCGCGCGGCGCGGACCGAAGGCCGAAATCCCGGCCGCCTCCAGCGCGTCGACACAGCCGAGCGCCAGCGGGTCGTCCGGCGCCACGACGACAAAATCTATCTTCTCCCGCTTGGCAAGCGCAATGATGCCGTCCACGTCGGTGGCGCGCACCGGTACGCACTCGGCCAGCCGGGAGATGCCGGCGTTGCCCGGCGCGCAGTACAATTTCGTGACGCGGGCGCTCTGCGCAAGCTTCCAACACAGGACATGCTCGCGCCCCCCGGCCCCAATGACAAGCACTCTCACGGGCGCTCTCTCCTCTCTCGCTCTCTGCTCTTCTCGCTGTCTTACTCTTTCCGCGGCGTCAATGTCTGAAGTGCCGGACCCCGGTGAAAAGCATCGCGATACCCGCCGCGTCGGCCGCGTCGATGGATTTTTGGTCGCCCACCGAGCCGCCCGGCTGGATGATGGCCGTGACGCCGGCCCTCTCCGCCTCCCGCACGCAGTCTTCAAACGGGAAGAACGCGTCGGACGCCATCACGGCCCCCCGGGCCGCCTCGCCGGCGTATTGGATGGCCAGCTTCAGCGCCGTGACGCGGTTTGTCTGCCCCGGGCCGATGCCCACCGTGCGGCGGTTGTTTGCCAGCACAATGGCGTTGGATTTGACGTATTTGACCACCTTCCAGGCAAAACGAAGCGCGGCCGCCTCCTGTTCGGTGGGCGCGCGCTTGGTCACAACGCGCAGCGCGGACTCGTCGTATAGGATGTTGTCCCGGCTCTGCACCAGAAGCCCGCCGGAGACCCGCCGCAGGTCGTAGTCGAACGGGATGTGCGGATCGCCCATCAACTCCAGCGTGAGCAGCCGGAGATTCTTTTTCGCGCTCAAAATCTCCACCGCTTCGTCGGTGAACGCCGGCGCCACCACGATCTCGATAAAGAGCTTGTGGATCTGCGCGGCCGTCTCGGCGTCACAGGTGCGGTTCAGCGCGACAATGCCGCCGAAGATAGACACGGGGTCGGCCTCGTAGGCGTTCTCCCACGCCTCCGGCAGCGTGCGCCCCAACCCCACGCCGCAGGGGTTCATGTGTTTGACGGCCACCACGCAGGGCTCCTCAAACTCCCGGATGAGCTCGATCGCCCCGTTTAGGTCGCCGATGTTGTTGTAAGAGAGTTCTTTGCCGTGGATCTGCTCGACGGACGGCAGCGTCCCCGCCCAGCGGCCCGTCTCCCGGTAAAAAGCCGCCGACTGGTTGGGATTTTCTCCGTAACGCAGCGCCTGCTCCTTTTCGAATGTCAGCGTCAGCGTCTCCGGATACAACCGGCCTGTCTCGTGCCGCAGATATTCGGCGATCAGCGCGTCGTAGTGCGCCGTGTGCTCAAACACCTTGGAGGCCAGCGCAAACCGGGTCTCCCGGCTCACGCCTCCCTCCTCCAGCGCGTCGGCCACCATCTCATAGTCGATCGGGTCGATGACAACCACCACGTCTTGCCAATTTTTGGCAGCTGAGCGGATCATCGTGGGGCCGCCGATGTCGATGTTTTCAATGGCTTCTGCAAGCTGCACGCCCTCTTTGAGGATCGTCTGTTTGAAGGGGTAGAGGTTGATCACAACGATGTCGATCGGCTCGATACCGAGCAGCTCAAGCTGCGCCATGTGGTCCGGGTTGTCCCGCATGGCCAGAATGCCGCCGTGCACAAAGGGATGCAGTGTCTTCAGCCGACCGCCGAGACACTCGGGAAACCCCGTGATCTCACTGATGCCCACCACCGGGACGCCGCCCGCCCGAAGCGCGGCCGCGGTGCCCCCGGTAGATACGATCTCATACCCCAGCGCCGAAACCCGCCGGGCCAGCTCCACCACGCCTGTCTTGTCAGACACACTGAACAACGCACGCCGCTTCATAACTATTTTCCCCCAAATCCGTCAGCTTTGCACTGATTTTTTCTGCGAGTATCATATCACAAATGCGCCCGTATTACAACCCACCGCGCGCCGAAAGCGCAAAACAAACCCCGGGCTGTTTGAGGGCCCGGGGTTTGTTCTTTGTGAGCGGTTGTATCAGCGCACGTCGGAAGCTTTGATCAGTTTCACCGCCGCGAAGATCTCGCGGGTGGCCGGGTCGTCGTAATTCACGGTCTCACCGTTGATGAACTTGTCGGCCAGTTGAACCGTCAATTTGCCCATCTCGTCCGGGTACTGGGCCACGGTGGCGGCCATGATGCCGTTCTTCATCGCGTCCACGGCCTCGGGGTCGTTGTTGAAGCCGATGACGATGACGTCGCTGCGGCCCGCGTCGGCCAGGGCGTTGGCCGCGCCGACGGCCATCGGGTCATTCTCGGCGAAGACGGCCACGAGGTCCGGGTTGGAGGCCAGCAGGTCCTGCATGATGGAGTAGCCTTCCTCACTCTTCGAGTGACCGGAGACCTCGGCCACCACGTTGTAGCCGGCGGCGGCGATGTTGGCCTTGAAGCCCTCGCCGCGGCGGATGGCGTAGACGGCCTCCGGCTCGCACTTGATGATGGCGACCTTCTTGGAGCCCTCTTTGCCCGTCAGCAACTCGGCGGCGTAGTCGGCGGCCTGCTGCCCGCCCTGGTAGCAGTTGGAGATGACAATGGCGTCGTAGTCGGCGCCGCCGCCGCCGATGTCGTCCACGACGACCGGGATGTTCTTCTCTTTGGCGGCCGCGACGATGCTGGAGAGCGCCTCGGGCTTACAGGGGGAGATGATCAGCGCCTGGATGCCCGAGTTGATCAGGTTGATGGCCCCTGTGACCATCTCGGTCTCGTCGCC
Source organism: Oscillospiraceae bacterium (assembly GCA_031255175.1). Lineage (GTDB taxonomy): Bacteria > Bacillota > Clostridia > Oscillospirales > UBA929 > JAIRTA01. Next base: position 3,827 of record JAIRTA010000042.1, read on the forward strand.
CTTTTGGTCATGCAGCTGGTACTTGTAGCCCAGCCGCTCAATCTCGGCGCGGGTTCCTTTTTCCATTATCTGGAAAAACTCGTACTGCATATCGTAGACCGAGAAACCGATGGTCCCCTTCTCACTGTTGAGGTTGGCCGCTTTGATCAGCCGCACCTCCGCGAAGATCTCGCGGGTGTTCGGGTCGTCATAGGTCACGGCCTCGCCGTTGATAAACTTGTCGGCCAGCTGAACCGTCAGCTTGCCCATCTCGTCCGGGTACTGGGCCACGGTGGCGGCCATGATGCCGTTCTTCATCGCGTCCACGGCCTCGGGGTCGTTGTTGAAGCCGATGACGACGATGTCGCTGCGGCCCGCGTCGGCCAGGGCGTTGGCCGCGCCGACGGCCATCGGGTCATTTTCGGCGAAGACGGCCACGAGGTCTGCGTTGGAGGCCAGCAGGTCCTGCATGATGGAGTAGCCTTCCTCACTCTTCGAGTGGCCGGAAACCTCGGCCACCACGTTGTAACCGGCGGCGGTGATGTTGGCCTTGAAGCCCTCGCCGCGGCGGATGGCGTAGACGGCCTCCGGTTCGCACTTGATGATGGCGACCTTCTTGGAGCCCTCTTTGCCCGTCAGCAATTCGACGGCGTAGTCGGCGGCCTGCTGCCCGCCCTGGTAGCAGTCGGAGATGACGATGGCGTCGTAGTCGGCGCCGCCGCCGCCGATGTCGTCCACGACGACCGGGATGTTCTTTTCTTTGGCGGCCGCGACGATGCTGGAGAGCGCCTCGGGCTTGCAGGGGGAGATGATCAGCGCCTGGATGCCCGAGTTGATCAGGTTGATGGCCCCTGTGACCATCTCGGTCTCGTCGCTCTTCTGGTCATGCAACTGGTACTTGTAGCCCAGCCGCTCGATCTCGGCGCGGGTGCCTTGCTCCATGATCTGGAAGAACTCGTACTGCATGTCGTAGACCGAGAAACCGATGGTGCCTTTGTCTCCGCCGCTGTTCACGGGGGGCGCGACGTCGCCGGTGTCCGGCGCGTTGGGGGTGTTGTCCGTGGGCGCGCAGGCGACCAGCGCGAGGGCCAGCGCCGCGCAGAGGATGAGCGCGAGAATACGTCTTGTTTTCATGCTTTTTCTCTCCTTAATTATGAAATGAAATATGTAAATGGGGTTTGCTCACGGTTGAGTGGCCGATTTGAGCGCGGCCGCGCGGCGGGCGCCGGCCTTGACGCGGCGGCTCTCCATTTGGGCGCGGATCTCGTTGATGGAGAAGGCGAACAGCAAGATGGCGCCCTGGATGATGCGCTGCGGGTAAGTGCCGATGCCGATGAGCGGCATCCCGACGGTCAGCGTCGCGAAGAACAGCGCCGCCGACATAGAATTGAAGATGTTCCCCTTGCCGCCGGCCAGCGCGGTGCCGCCCAGCACGACGGTGGTGATGACGTCAAACTCAAAGCCCTGGAGCATACCGGCGTTCTCCGAGGCCAGATAGCAGGTGTTGAGGATGGCGGCGATGCCGACGAAGCCGCCCAGCAGCGTAAACACCAGGATCTTGGTCTTGTCGATGTTGACCCCGGAGATGCGGCTGGCCTCCACCGAGTTGCCGATGGCCAGCGTATCGCGCCCCAGCTTCATCTTGCGCAGGACGATGCCGCCCGCGACGGCACACAAGATCATCACCCAGAAGGAGAAGGGCAAACCCAAGATGACCCCGGTGCCCAGATACTTGAACAGGGCGTACTGCTTCTCGGTGATCTGCTGGTTGATGACGTACGGTTGGCTGTCGGTGACCAGGTAGGCCGAACCCCGGAGCACATAGAGTGTGCCCAGCGTGGCAATGAAGGCCGGGATCCGCAGCTTGGCGACCAGTACGCCGTTAAACAGGCCGCACAACACGCCCAGCGCCAGTGTGATCAGAAAGGCGGCCAAAATGCCCGTCCAGGTGATGCCCATGTATTCCACGCCGTCCGGACGGACCGTGACGCCGACCTGCTCCTGCGGGGGGCGGTCGGAGAAGGCCCGCAGCAGCATGACGAAGGTGCAGCCCAAAAAGGCCGACATCGAACCGATGCTCTGGTCGAAATGCTTGGAGGCGATGCACAGCGTCATGCCGACGCCGCAGATGCCCATAAAAGACGCCTTTTGCAGGATGGACTGATAGGTAGAAAACTGCCGGAACCCGGGCGCGCCTGTGACAATCAGCACAAGCCACAAGACGATCAGGGCATAAAAGATACCCAGTTCGCGGAAATCGACTTTTTTGACAAGGCTTCTCATTGGCGCGCCTCCTTTGTGAGCTCCTGTATACCGCTGATCGCCAGCGCCAACAGCAAAATGACGCCGATGGCCAGCCGCTGATATTCGTCGGACAAACCCAGCAGGTTCAGCCCGTTGCGGGTGAGCGTGAGCATGACGGCGGCCATCAGGGACCCCCAGATATTCCCCCGCCCCCCTGCCAGCGAAGTGCCGCCCAAAATCGTGGCGGTGATAACTTCCAGTTCGAAGCCGACGCCCAATGTGGCCGCGCCCTGCATGAGCTGGGAGGCCGTGATCAGCGCGGACATCGCGGCGGTCGCGCCGGTGAGGACGAAAACGAGGATCAGCGTACGGTCCACCCGGATGCCCGAGGTGCGGGCGGATACCTCATGGGAGCCGACGCTGCGGGTGTAGACGCCGAAGCGGGTGTACCGGTAGAGCAAATAGCCCGCAGCAAACACCGCCACCAGCATGAGCATTTGGGTCAGCTGCACCGGCTGCCCGAACACGTTCACGCTCTGCGAGAAGAACTTGGCCTCCGGGTGTTCCGAACGGTTGATCATCTGCTTGGCGCCGTCGGTGTAAACCAGCGCGACGCCCCGGAAGACCATGCTCATAGACAAAGTGGCCACAAAGGTCACGATTTTCAGTTTGGTGATGGCCAGCCCGTTGAGCAGGCCGCAGACGGCGCCCACGGCCAGCGTCAGCAGCGTGGCGGGGATCAGCCCCACCGCGGGCAGCGCGGAGGCCCAGACGCAGGTGGACAGGCCCACAATGCTGCCGACCGACAGGTCGAAGCCGCCCGAACAGATGGCAAACGTCATACCGAGCGCGGGGATGCCCACAATGGCCGAACGGGCCATCACGTTCAGCAGGTTGCCGATGGTCAAGATGCTGGGTGTGAGGATGGCGAAGACAACGAGCGCCACGACCAGGATGGCCAGAATGCCGAATTTTTCCCAATAGCGCCAAAACAAATCCGCCCGCCTGCTCATAGCATCGCCCCCTCGCTGAAATGGGTTGCGCCGCCGGTGGCGCACCGCATGATGAGGTTCTCATCCATCTCATCCCGCAGGATGTTGCCGGTGACGCGCCCCTGGAAGATCACCAGCGTGCGGTAGCAGATGGACATGATCTCCGGCAGCTCGGAGGAGATCACCAGGATGGCGTACCCCTGCTCGGACAAGCTGGACAGCAGCTGATAGATCTCAGCCTTCGCGCCCACGTCAATGCCCCGGGTCGGCTCGCAGAGGATAAGCACCTTGCAGCCGGACGCCAGCGCGCGGGCCAGCACAAACTTCTGCTGATTGCCGCCCGACAGGTTCATAATGCGCTGGACCTCGTTCGCGTACCTCATATTCATTCTTTTTGTGTAAGTATCTAACAATTCGCGTTCTTTTGCGGCTGAAATCAACCGGAATTTGGAGATCACGCGCAGGATATTGAGTGTGATGTTCTCCCGAACGGTCATCAGCGCGAAGATCCCCGCGTCTTTGCGGTCTTCCGTCACAAACCCGATGCCCTGCTTGATGGCGTCGGTCGGGCGGCGGATATCGACTGTCTCGCCGTTCACGGCCACCGAACCGGCGTCGTGCCGCAAAAGGCCGTAGATGGACTTTACAATGTCTTCCCGGCCGCAGCCCATCAACCCGGCCATGCCGACCACCTCGCCGGCCCGGAGGGTGAAGGACACATCGGAAAAGACGCCCTCCTTGCTCAGGCCTTTGATCTCCAGCAGCATGTCGCCCAGCGGGTGGACGGCGTACTGGTAGAGCTGGGAAATGTCGCGGCCCACCATCATCTCGACCAATTTGCGTTCGTCGAGCTCCCCGATGGCGCGGGTGCCGATGTATTCGCCGTCCCGCAGGACCGTCACCCTGTCGGACAAATCGAAGACCTCGCGCAGGCGGTGGGATATGTAGATGATGGTCTTGCCGTCGGCGCGGAGACGCCGGATGATGCCGTAGAGCGTCTCCACCTCCTGGTTGTTCAGCGCCGCCGTCGGTTCGTCCATGATGATGATCTCAGAATTGTGCGAAAGCGCTTTGAGGATCTCCACCATCTGACGTTGGGAAACGCTCAGCGCGCTCACATAATCCGTCGGTCGGATGTGCAGGCCCAGGCTGTCGATCAGCGTCTGCGTGCGACGGTTCAACTCACGGTAGTTGACACAACCCATCTTGCCCGGCAGCCCACTGATATAGATATTCTCCGCCACTGTCAGCGCCGGCATGAGGTTCAGTTCCTGGTAGATGACGCTGATACCGTGCCGCAGCGAATCCGCGATGCTTTTGATCTCGCACTCCTTGCCGTCGATCAAAATCCGGCCGCTGTCCATGCTGTACAGCCCGCCCAAAATTTTCATGAGCGTGGACTTACCCGCGCCGTTTTCGCCGACCACCGCATGTACTTCGCCCTTTTCTACCGACAATGTAACGTCGGAGAGGGCCCTGACGCCTGGAAAAATTTTGCATATTTTCCTCGCCTCTATCCATGCCATATAGTCATAGACACCTCCTCCTCTTCACTATTTATTGTAAACTATTCCACACAAAAGTAAATGGAGAATAGTAAACACTTTGGATGTAGAAAAGTAAACAGTTTTGATGCAGAACACAAACAATGCCGACCGCGGCCCCCTCTCAAACGCCGCTCCGGAGACCGCGCGGCGCCTCTCACAGCGCCCCGTTCCGGTTGTGCCACTCCTGCCGGTAGTCGCAGGGCGTGACCCCGGTGATGCGCCGGAATGTCCTACTGAAATGCCCTCCGTCGGAGAACCCGACGGCAAACGCGATGTCCAAAACTTTGCGGTCTGTCGAGATCAGCAGCTTCTTGGATTCGTTGATGCGGTGGACCAGCAGATATTGGTACGGCGTGGTGTGCAGACGCTCCCGAAAGAGCTTGATGAAGTAATACTTCGACAGGCCGACCCGCTGCGCCATGTCCTCCACGTCGATGGGGCGGTGAAAGTGCTCTTTGATATAGGCCACCGCCGCCTCGATGATGTCCCGGTGCTCATAGTCCTGCGCCTTTCGCCAGTCGCGGTAGGTGAGCAGCTTTGTCAGCAGCCCGCTCACGTGGTGGCTCATAAAACAGAGCGTGTCCGGGTGCAGGTCGTCGTAGGATTCGATGAGGGTCTCAAACACCTCCTTTATCTCGTAGTCCACGCCGGGCACGAGGAGAGAGAAACCGTCCGCGAAGAGACTTTTGTAGTAGTAGTCGCAGTTTTTGCGGTCGACGTGCATCCAATAAAACATCCAATTCTCTTCTGAGCCGGGCGCGGTGTGGTAGTCGTGGTACGGCCGGCAGTCGATGAGCGCGACCGTCCCGCGGGACAGCGCCCAGGTGCCGCCCTCGTAAGAAAGCACCCCCTCCCCCGAGAGCGTGTAGAGCAGCAGGTACATGTCCTTGTCTTCGCGGCGCGTGTAATATTCTTTTTTCGCCCAAAATTTTCCAATTTCTTCCACGAAGAACGGAGGTTTTTCCGTGGCCGCCTGCAAGTGGGAAATCAACCAGACGGATTCCTTTTCGATGTTGAGCCGATAGTCCAAATACATATATCATCCCTCTGCCACGCCCAGCAATATTATCCTGTCGGTACGCAACTTCTCCCAATTGACATCTCCCGGAGGCTATCTTACAATGAAAATACATATGTATCGCACAATTATGTTTTTCATCCTCGCATATTATTGTGCGTTCTATTGAATTTCGCTCCGATATATCGGAGCCGGCCGGTCCGCGCCGGCCAAAGAAAGGAGCTAGTCATGAAACACCCGACACACATTCCGCGTCTGCTTCTCAGCGTGCTTTTGTCCCTCGTCCTATGCCTGTCGAGCGGAGGAACATGGCACGCTGTCGCCGAAGATCTCCCGGGCGACGCCGCCACGGATGCCCTCTACGAACGCTTCCAAACACCGCCGCGCGAGAGCAAATCCCGCCCCCTGTGGTTTTGGAACAGCGAGGGCCGTCACCTGAGCGACATCACCAAGGAAGGCATCCGCGAGATCATGGTGGGTTCGAACGAGCAGAGCGGCTACTTCGGGTTTGGCATTCTGCCCAACTGGCTGGACAATTACATGTCGGACGCATACCTGGAACTTTACGGGTATGCGTTGGAAGTGGCCAAAGAGCTGGGCATGAAGATGTGCCTGTACGACGAAGACGGCTTCCCGAGCGGGACGGCGGGCGGCTCTACACCATCCATCCATACGAAGAAGGGAAACGGGGTGGACGGACTGCTGGCCCAGAACTTCCCGGAGTCCACGCTGAAGCGTCTGGACAAGAGCGAAACGGACGTCGCGGGGCCCGCGTCCGTGACGCTGGCCATCCCTCAGGGGGCCTATCGGACATATCTGGGCGCGGTGGCCATGAACACCGAAACCCACGAGATCCTCGACATCTCCGACACCGCGGTCTTTGTCGGCGAGATGACACCCGGCGTTTTCGCCTCCACCTCCCACCCCGCCGTCGGCGGCGAGACGTTCGGCCCCGAGCGGGCCTTTGACGGCGACCACAACACCCGCTGGAACGCGGGCGCAACCCTGGGCGTCGACCAGTGGCTGGAGGTCCGCTACGAGACGGACACCACCGTGGACAAGGTGGTCATCCGGGAGGCGCTCGGCCGGATCCGGTCGTACGCCGTCCAATACCACGACGGAGACGGTTGGGTCGACCTCGCGACCGGCGCCACGATCGGCGCGCTGCGGGAACTCAGCTTCCCGGCGGTGACGGCCCGGCGGTTCCGCCTGATGATCTACACGACCAGCGCGCCCACCGATTCCGCCTCGATCTACGAAGTGGAATTGTTCCACGGTGACGCCAAACTGCCCGTACTCGCGGTCGGCGACAACTTCGACCGCGTCGTCTGGGAGGCGCCGGCCGGGTCGTGGAAGGTGATGGCGTTTGCCACCGTCAAAGACGGCATCAGTCTGGTGGACTACCTGAGCGGGGAGGCCGTGGACGACTTCATCTCGACCACCCACGATGTCTACTACGAGCATTTTCCCGAGTACTTCGGCACTGTCATCGACAGCGCCTTCTACGACGAACCCACGCTCCAATACGCCGAGGGCCGCACCTGGACGGGGCGGTTTAACGAACTGTTTGAGGCGGCGCACGGGTACAGCCCCGTCACCCTCTACCCGGCCCTCTGGTACGACATCGGCGACGCCACCGCGTCGGCGCGCAACGCGCTCTTCGGGTTCCGCACAGAACTGTTTTCCACCCAATACATCAAGCGGCTGAACGACTGGTGCCGGGCGCACGGCATCGCGCTGACCGGCCACATGCTTCTGGAGGAGAACGTCAACCCGACCACGTCTTCCGGCGATATGCTGAAGATCTTTTCCCACCAAGACATCCCGGGTGTCGACGAGATCGCTTCCTACGACAATGCCCTCAAGGCCTACAAGCTCGTCAGTTCCTCCGCCTACAACTGGGACAAGGGCCTCGTGATGACCGAAACCTACGGCGGCATGGGCGAGAACATGGGCATCCCCGTCCTTTACAAAGACATCATGAACCAGCTTGTCCGCGGCATCAACTATGTGGTGCCCCACGCCATCTGGTACAACAACAAGCAGGCCATCGACAACCCGCCGGAGCTCTCGTTCCGCAGCGCGCGGTACGGCCCGGAACTGCCGGCGTACAACGACTTCATCGGCCGGGTCAGCGGCCTGCTGCAAAACGGACGCCACGTGGCAGACATCGGCGTCGTCTACCCGATCCACACCCTGCAGGCCACGACGCAGTTCGACGTCGGCAATCCCCTTTACGGCGTCGCACCGGAAGAAGCCGACTACATGGACCTCGGCCATACGCTCTCCACCACCCTTCGCCGGGACTTCACCTATCTGCACCCGGAGATCATCGCCGAGCGCTGCGAGGCGGACGGAGACACCTTCCGGCTGCAAAACGAGGTCAACTACGAAAACTACAAAGTTTTGGTCATGCCCGGCGCCAAGACCATCTCTCTGGCGGCCCTT
>JAIRTA010000093.1 GCA_031255175.1 Oscillospiraceae bacterium
TCGGTGGCGCGGAGGGCGTTTTCCCAGAGGGTTAGGCCCTCTTGGAGTTGGGTGTAGGAGCGGCCGGTCTGTTCCAGGGCGGCGCGGTTGCGGGCTGTGTTGCCGGTGAAGGCGGCTTTGATGTTGCGGAGGACTTGGCGCAGGCTCTCGAAGAGGCGGCGGGCCAGGGTGCGGTTGTCCTGGGCCACTGCCTCGAAGTCGCCGGGGTTTGTCATGAGGTATTCTGTGTAGTCGGCCGCCATTTCGTCCAGGGCGCCCTCCTGGGTGAGGGTGCGGCCCTTTTGGGCGTAGCGCTGTTGATAGTTGCTTATGCCCGCGTCGAGGCGGCCGCCGAATCTTCGGAGGGCCATTTGCCGGGCGGCGTAGTTGCGGAAAAGGTTGTACTCCTCCGGCGCGGCCTCCTGCATCCGGTGGGTGACCTCGTGCTTGAGTACCACCACCAGCGGGTTCGCCGCGTCTTGGGCTATGACCAGTTGGCCGTTGCCATACCAGCCATTGGCGCCCATGCTTGCCTCCGGCGCGCCGATGACGACGCGCACGCCTATGCGCCGGCCCACTGTGTCCAGCAGCCGCGCCGTTTCGCTGGGAAGCTGGGCGGAGCGCGCATCCGGCACGAGGCCGGATTTAATGGATTGGGTGAGGGGGAGGATGTCCGCCGGCACGGACGACGCGGCCGGCGGGGTTGTGGTCCCGCTCGGCTGTGTCTGTACCGGCGTCATGTTTTCCGTGAGCCGCGCCAATTCCGGATTGAGTCCCGCCCGGCGCATGGCCTCATTGGTCTGCTGCCGCTCCACCTCGGCCTGTGCGGTGACCACTTTTTGAATGTCTCTGAAATGCTTCTCGACGTCTTCCGCCGTTGCCCTCGCGGGGTCCAGCCGCGTCGGCGGCGTGAGTTTCAATGACTGGTATGTGGTGTCCGCGAATTCGTTGGCCGCGCGGGCGGCGGCGGCGATATTGTCCCGCTCTTGCTTGGCCATGCCGCTCTCCGAGACGGCGCCGGGGGCGCTCATGAGGGCGCCCAGGATGCTGGCCATTAGAGCGCCATACGCCTGCTCTTTGACATCGTATGGGCTCTCATCATTCAAAAAGATTCTGGCCAGCAGCTTGTCCCCCGGATACTGGATAAATTCCTCCCAGCCTTCGCCCGCGCCGGACAAAAACAGTTTGCCCGCGACAGATTCCCCCACGCGTGTGAGCCATGCCGCCGCCTTTGGGGCGACTTTTGCCAGGGCCTTGCCAACCGTGCTTTTTAGGGCCGCGGAAGCGCCCAGACCGGACAGGGCTTCAATGCCGCCGGTCAATACGCCCTCGGCGGTTCCGTATGCGAGTTGCGTCAATGGGTCTTTGCCCAGCTGGGCCGCCTCATAGGCCGCGCTTCCGCCGCCCTGGAGGCCGCTCATCACGGCGAAGGGGACGCCCGTGACGTTCGTCAGGGCTATAACCGGGGTAGAAAGCCCACGCCCTTCAAAGATGCCGGACAAACGGGAAATCAAGCCGTCGCCCGCCTGTCGTCCCGCAGGCTGTACCGTGCGCCCTCCGGCGGCGCGCCGGTCCGCATTTGGGGGCTTGACACCCGTGCCCGGCTGTGGTACAGTGGGGCAAGAGAAGCAGTGGCCCTTTTCATTTCGGACGTGAGGTCGGCGGGTTGCGTGGCAACTTGCATCGATCAAAGGTAAGGGTTGCTTCTTTTTTCAAATCTAAATCGTCCAAAACAGATACTTTTCCATCCGATGTCAAGATGCGCGCCGTTTTGCAATAATACTTATCCGCAGACTTTGATCAGCGTCTGAATCGCCTCTTTCTTGATGTTCGTACGCGCTGGTCAAAACATCAAATTGTTCGTTCCCGAGCATAATACTTGCTCATTTAAGGAGTCTGAATATGGCGTCAAAATCAAACATCGATAAAGAGTACAAAGTGCGTGATCCGATTTATGGATTCATCAGGCTCGACGCACAAGAGATGGCTATCGTAAATTCTCCTCATTTTCAAAGATTGCGGCGCATTAAACAACTTTCTTTAACCGATATGGTGTATCCCAGTGCAAATCATACCCGATTTGAACATTCTTTGGGTGTGATGCAAATGGCTTCTGACATGTTTGAAAACATCGCTCGAAACCCAAACACATTGCGCAGATTGAAATTGCAACTCGACGCCGTGCCCCGTATCAAAAAGATCATTCGTTTAGCCGCTCTTTTGCATGATATAGGACACGCGCCATTTTCTCATTCAGGTGAGGACGCAATGCCTCCATTGCCCAGCAACCATCCTAGATACCAGCCAAATAAGAGAAAATGTTATACTCATGAGGATTACAGCATAGCGGCGATTAAATTTTTATTTCGAGATCTAATTGAGCAACATTCGGTTTGTGAAAATCTCGGCATAAAAGCTGAGGATATCGTTGCTCTATTGGGAGATCAGACAGGGCTTCCTACAAGAACGTCTATCATTTGGAAGGAATTAATCTCAGGTCAGCTCGATGCCGACAGAGCAGACTATTTGTTGCGCGATTCTTTGCACATTGGAATAAACTACGGCCTATTTGACAGAAACCGTTTGGTAAGCTGTATGACAATAGGCGAGTCCGAAGAAGAATCATCTTTTCTGGCGATTGAAGAGGGAGGTTGGCATGTCGCCGAAAGTCTAGTCATCGCAAGATATCAGATGTTTTCTCAGGTCTATTTTCACAAGGTCAGAAGGATATTTGATTATCATCTTGGAAAGGCGTTGCAAGAAATCCTTCGACACACCGAACATGACGAAGGTTTGTTTCCAGAACCGACAACAGCGGACAATCTGATGCGATATTTAGACTGTGATGACTGGAAAATATCCGGGGCACTCAAAGATAGAAAAGGTGGTGAACATGGCGATATCATACTAAATCGGAACCCTTTCAAATACGAAGACGAATGGGATCACCTCCCGGAGGGAGCTGAATTATCAGAAGCCAACGAAAAAATCAAAAAATATGGCGGCTATATTGATTATGGGGCCAAAACAAAATGGTATAAATTGGATAAGGATATTAAGATTTTTCGTGAAAAAGATAAAAAGACTTGTTCGTTGAGCATGAAATCTGAATTGATCAAAGCCATGCCGAGGTTGCCCAAAGTGATAAGATTATATATTAACCAGACGGGGAGAAGGAGCTAAACATGATGTTAACACAAAACGAAAATGTGATCCTACACATTCTGCATGAACGCCCAAATTTGGGCAAAACTGCCCTTATGAAAATCATATACTTTTTGCAGCATGTCAAGCGACTGGAACTTGAATATGATTTTGATATTTACACATATGGCCCCTACGCTTCGGATGTAACCGACACTCTTGACAATCTTATTTCTGACGGGTTTGTTTCGTCTGTCGTTCACAGTTATAGAAACTATTCCGGATATGCGTTAAGCATTTCAGAAACCGGCAAGGAGATGATGCATCTCTTGAGTGATGAAGATGAAAAAGAGGTGCAAGAAATCCTGACATTCGCGGATGGCAAGTCTGCAAAAGATTTGGAATTGCATGCAACCATTGTTTTTATCAATCATCTTTTGTGCGTTCAAAAAGGAACCATAGCCTCAAAAGACGATGTGATTAAAACAGTTCATGATATCAAGCCACATTTTGATAAAAAAACAATCTTGGAGGCATATGATAGCCTCGCCCGACGCGAGTACATTTCGTCTTGATGGTTGACGGCAATCTTGATTGATAAAAATTTTTACAGGAAACGATGGGTCGCACGACCCATCGTTTCCCATCTCCGCGGCTTGCTTCCGTCTATATCTTGCCTTGAGAGGGCAGCTTCAGAAAAAGTTAAGATTTGGCGTCGCAATTTCGTAAGGTTGTTCAGATAATATTCTTATCTGAGGGGGCATGGCAGATGGAACGCCGGAAGGTTTTGATTGTCGATGACGACAAAGAAATCGTCGATCTGATCGAATTGTATCTCGCGGGTGAGGGGTATGACATTCTCAAGGCCTACGACGGCGATGCGTGCCTTTCGATTTTGCGAAAAGAGACCGTTTCGTTGTTGGCGCTTGACATTATGATGCCGAAGCTCGACGGGATTTCCGTCTGCGAACGGGTGCGTGAAAAGTCCAACATTCCCATCATTCTCATCACCGCGAAGACGCAGCCGCTCGAGAGGGTGCAGGGGCTCTCCGCGGGCGCGGACGACTACGTCACAAAGCCGTTTCATCCGTTGGAACTGGTGGCGAGAATCAAGGCCCACATGCGGCGCTATACGGAGCTGAACCCCTACCACGAAAACGGCGCGCGGGAGATCATCATCGGAGATCTGGTGATCAACGTCGATGAACACACCGTTATAAAAAATGACGCGCTTGTCCAGCTCACGCCGAAGGAATTCAACATCCTCCTGCTGCTGGCGCAAAACCGCGGACAGGTTTTCAGCTCAGAACAGCTGTTTGAAAGCGTGTGGAAAGAGGACGCTTTTGAACAGGACAACACCGTCATGGTCCACATTCGCAAATTGCGCAACAAATTGGGCGACGACGCCCGAAGGCCCAAATACATTCACACGGTGTGGGGGGTGGGATATAAAATTGAAAAATAAATATTGGAAATTTTCCGCGAAATTTATGATCACAGTCGTTGTCAGCATCTTTCTTTCTGTGCTGTCGATGGCCGTCCTTGTCTACGCCACATACAAAATATTCGATTTAGAAGCTGTGCGGAGGACCGTGCGGGGGCTGTACAGTTTCTTAAACGCGCTCCTAAGCGCCTACCCGTGGTATTTGATTCTCCCAGCTGTAGTTCTTCTTTCCGGGCTGATCAACCATCTGCTCACCAGGCGGACGACAAAGAGAATGAACGCCATTATGAACGCCGTTTCGCAGATACGAAAAGGCGAATATCATGTTCTGCTGCCGAACGACAACAGCGACCTGTTGGGAGAGCTGGAACACAGCGTCAACGCGTTGGCCATCCAAATCAACGACACCCTCCGCCGGCGGAAAGAGATTGAACAGTCAAAAGACGATTTTATCGTGAACATCGCCCACGATCTCCGGACGCCTTTGACCTCGATCATCGGCTATTTGTCGTTCATCAGCGAGACACAACTCGACCCGAAGATTGCGGCGAAATACGCCAACATAGCGTTTGACAAATCCAAACAGCTTGACGGCCTGCTCGAATCGCTTTTCGACGTCGCCCATTTTACTATGGACGAGGTTGTGATCAACAAGGAGGCGTTGAATCTCAAAAAATTTCTCCTGCAAAAACGGGAGGAGATGTATCCGCAGCTTCACGCCGCCGATATGGAGATCTCGCTGCATGTTCCCGACCCCGCATTGACAATCTACGCGGACGGCGCGCTGATGGCGCGTGTGTTTGATAACCTGATAAACAACTCCATCCGTTACGCAAAAGAGGGGCGAAGCATCGACGTCGAGGCGGAAACTTTGCGCGACAGGGTGCGCGTTTCTTTTATCACCCACGCGAACCCCGTGCCGGCCGGCGATTTGGAGCGGATTTTCGACAGGCTCTACCGGCTCGACAAATCCCGCGCCGCCGGGACGGGCGGGGTGGGGCTGGGGCTGTTTATAAGCCGGAGGATTGTGGAATTGCACGGCGGCACGCTCACCGCGAGGCAGGCCGGAGGCGGCACGGCGTTCGATATCTGCCTGCCGAAACAGGCGGATGCCGGGAGGCCGCCGACTTAAGAAAAAGATAAGATTTGCCCCCCGATTTTGTTCAGATGTCGCCTGTACCATAGACATGTGAACAAAGCGGGGGGCTTTTTTGCGCCCTGCGACAGACAACGAAAAGAGGGGCCGAGAGATATGGGCAGAAAAAGAGTGACGCAGAGATTTCCTTTCCTGCTGCCGCTCCGGGAGGCGCAGCGAAAGATGTGTTTTTACGCCGCCATGCGGTTTGACGGCCGCCGCTACGCGGAGCGCGTGGCCGCCGGGCGGCTTCCCTTCACGCTCTTCGAAGCGTGCTGCGCGCTGTACAACCGCAGCACCGGCTTTCCTATGGCGTACCAGGAAAACAAGGTGTTCAACCTGAAGCTGGCGGCCGAGACGCTGAACGGCCTTTTGATAGGGCCGGGCGAGACTTTTTCGTTTTGGCGGCTTGTGCGCCGCGCCGACAGGCACACGCCCTACAGAGACGGGCTCACGGTGAAGGACGGCACACTCACCACGGCGTACGGCGGCGGGATGTGTCAGATGAGCAATCTGCTGTTTTGGCTCTTCCTGCACACGCCGCTGACGGTCGTCGAGCGGAGCGGCCACGATGTCAAGGAGTTCCCCGAACCGAACAGCGACGAGATCAAAGGGGTGGACGCGACAATCTCCGAGGGGTGGATCGATTTGAAGGTGCGAAACGACACCGGCCGCGTCTATCAAATCCTCGTGGCGTTTGACGACGAGAACATCATCGGAACGGTGCGCGCGGACGAGCGCCCCGCGACGCTGTACAGGGTGACAAACGGCGGTGTCTCATATTTTCGCGAAGGCGGCGGGATCTACGAATCCGTTGAGGTTGAGAGAACGGAAATTGACGCGCTCACCGGCGAGACAAGATGTCGAAAGCCGCTCTACACCAACCGGTGCAAAATATGCTATCCCCTGCCGGACGGCGCGGCCATCGAGGAAGCGGGCCACCCATGAACAAGACGGGCATCACTGTTTACGGCTGCGAGCGGGATGAAGCGCACATGTTCCGCGCGGTCTCCCCGCGCTTCGGCGTCGTGCCCATGATCGTGCGCGGCGCGCTGTCGGAGGCCAACGCCGCGCTGACCTCCGGCAACCGGTGCGTCAGCGTGGGGCACAAATCGAGAGTGTCCGAACCCCTGATCCGTCTGCTGAAAAGCGCCGGGGTAAAGTATATCTCCACCCGCAGCGTTGGATGCGACCACATAGATACGCGGGCCGCCGGGCGCATGGGGATCGCCGTAGAGGGCGTGGCGTATTCGCCGGGCAGCGTGGCCGACCACACCCTCATGCTGATCCTCTTGGCCGTGCGCGACGCGAAAGCCATTGTGAGCGCCGCGGAAAGGCACGATTTCAGGCTGCGCCGCGCGCGCGGCAAAGAGCTGTGCGACCTGACCGTCGGCGTGGTGGGCGCCGGGCGCATAGGCGCGGCGGTGGCGGCGCGGCTGCGGGGGTTCGGCTGCCGCGTACTGGCCTGCGGCAGAGGGCGGGAAGCGGCGGCGGCCGCGTACGTTCCACTGGACGAATTGCTGCGAAAGAGCGACGTCGTCACGCTGCATTTGCCGCTCAACGCGGACACGCGCCATATCATCGGCCGCGCGCAGCTGCAAATCATGAGACGGGGCGCGTTTCTGGTCAACACGGGGCGCGGGGCCCTCATAGACACCGCCGCACTGGTCCAAGCGCTGGAAAGCGGGGCGCTGGGCGGCGCGGCGCTGGACGTCCTGGAGGGCGAGGAAGGGCTCTTCTACTGTGACCGCACACAAACGCCCATCGACAATCCGTTTTTTCTTCGGTTGCAGCGTATGCCAAACGTCGTCATCACGCCGCACACGGCCTATTACACCGAACGGGCGCTGCGCGATACCGTTGAGAATACCATCACAAACTGTCTCGCTTTTGAAAGGGGCCGCGCATATGGGTAAATTGAAGGTTGCCGTCCTGTTCGGCGGCTGCTCGGAGGAGCACGACGTGTCGGTAAAATCCGCCGCGGAGATCGCCGCGCACATGGACGCCGAAAAATACGAACCGCTGTACATCGGCATCACAAAATCCGGCGTCTGGAAGCTGTGCGAAGCGCCGCGCGCGGCGTGGGAAACCGGAGCCTGCCGCCCGGCCGTCCTCTCGCCGGACAAACAAACGCGCGGGCTGCTCGTGGCCCAGGACGGCGCGTACCGGACCGCGCCCGTGGATGTGATCTTTCCGGTTTTACACGGCAAGTCGGGGGAGGACGGCTCCGTGCAGGGGCTGTGCGCGCTGTCGGGGATCCCCTACGTGGGCTGCGACGTCCAGAGTTCCGCGCTCTGCATGGACAAGTCGCTTGCGTACATCGTCGCGAGAGACGCGGGCGTGGCCACCCCTGCATTTTGGGTTTTGGACGACGGCGACACGCCGGACGCCGGCGCGTTTGACTACCCTGTCTTTGTCAAGCCGGCGCGTTCGGGCTCCTCCTTCGGCGTAAAAAAAGTGGACGGCGCGGGCGGGCTCCCCGGCGCCGTGCGGTCGGCAAGGCGCTACGACAGCAAGGTCCTGATAGAACAGGCCGTTCCGGGCTGTGAGGTCGGCTGCGCCGTGCTGGGAAACGGCCGCGCGCTGACGACCGGCGCGATAGACCAAATTAGGCTCGCGCACGGGTTCTTTCGCATTCATCAAGAAAACGACCCGGAAAAGGGCGCCGCAAACGCGATGATAACCGTCCCCGCCGACCTGCCGGCAAAAACGCGCGGACGGATTGAGGAAACGGCGAAAACCATCTACCGCGCGTTCGGATGCAAGGGGCTTGCCCGCGTGGATATGTTCTTGCGGGAAGACGGATACATCGTGCTCAACGAGGTCAACACCCTGCCCGGATTCACATCATACAGCCGCTACCCGCGTATGATGGCCGCCGCGGGTCTGTCGCTTTCCGAACTGATCGACCGCCTGATTACATTGGCGCTGAAGGAGTGAATTTTGTGGAAAACGGATTTGTCTTTTTGGACGAGATGCTGCCCGGCGTCCGCTGGGACGCCAAGTACGCCACATGGGATAATTTTACAGGAAAACCCGTGGACGGATACGAGGCCAATCGCATCGTGGGCACCGAGGCCCTGGCCCTCGCGTTGCGGGAGGTGCGGCGGCGGGCCGCCGCCCTCGGGTACGACCTGTTGCTCTGGGACGCCTACCGGCCCAAACGGGCCGTGACGTGCTTTTTGCGGTGGGCAGAGCGGCGGGAGAACGGCCGCACAAAGGCGCGGTACTACCCCCGCATTGACCGCGCGGAGATGATCACAAACGGGTACGTATCGCCGCAATCGAGTCACAGCCGGGGGAGCGCGGTCGATCTCACGATCTACCGGCCGGACACAGGCGATCTCGTCCCAATGGGCGGTGATTTCGATCTCATGGACGAACTCTCCCACCACGGGGCAAAGGGAATCACACCCTCGGAAACCCGAAACCGCAACCTCCTGCGCTCTCTCATGGAAAGCAGCGGATTCGAAGCGTATCGCTTCGAATGGTGGCACTATGTGTTGAAAAACGAACCCTTCCCCTGCCGCGATTTCGACTTCCCTATTATTACGTCTAACACGCCGAGCCAATTG
>JAIRTA010000053.1 GCA_031255175.1 Oscillospiraceae bacterium
CCCCCGCCAACGGCGAAGAGCCTGTGACCGCAAGGGTTACAGGCTCTTGCGCATCGCGCAAACGTCCGACGCCCGCGCTATTATGGCGCGGGCGTCGGACGCAGATCGGATCGCTCGTATCGAAATGCTCGTTTTTATCTCAACTCAAGAAGAGGATGAAGGCTTTTCAAAAATGACCAGCACATTGTCCGACTCGGCGAGAGGGGGTACTTCGACGTCTTCGGGTTCGCGCTGCGCGCCCGCCTCCGACCATGCCGGCCACCATACTTCCGCCACGGGCCGCGGTACAATGACTTCCGTTCGGTCGTTGTACTCCGCCCTTGTGAGTGACGCGAGTTCCTCCGGCACGGCGGCCTCCCAGCGTATCACATAGGCGTAAGACGCCTCTGTGACTTCCGCCGTATACTCATCATCGTCCGACTCCGGCAATTCCGGGTCGTCGGGCGCCGAAATCGCGGCGCGGTACGGTGCGGTACGGCTTCCGTCGTTCGCCGCGGGGGGGGCATCTGCCGCCGCGAAGGGCGCCGCCGGCGCGACCACGTCGTCGCTTATGCCGGTTCCCGGTTCGGAGGCCGCCGAGACGCCGCCGCTGTCGGCGTTGGCGTCAAACACGTTTTCGCCGCCGCCCGGCGCGGATTCGGATTTCCCCTCATAGAGGAACGCTTCGCCCCTGTCAAATTCCTGTGAATACGTGAGGGAGAGGTCGCGGCTGGTGGGCGCACCTGAGATCCAGGGCAGCCGGTCCTGCGTGATGAGCAGCAACGCCGCCACAACCGCCACGGCCGCTGCGGGTACCACGCGCCGCGGACGAAGCCACCGACCGGTGCTCCGGCCGCGCTCCCGCCGGATTTGATAGCGGATGCCGGGCAACAGGGTGTCGGGCGGTGTCTCCTCCCACCCGTCCAGGCCGTCCCGCAGCGCGGCGAAGGCTGCCCGCCGGGCCGCGCAGCGCGGGCAAACCGCCAGATGCTCCTCCAGCGCGCGCCGCGATGCCTCGTCCAGGACGCCGTCTACGTCCAGGCTGATGGCCTCTATATAGGTTTCGCAGGGATCCATGCGGTTCACCTCCTCCGGGACGTCTCGTCCCGCCCTTTCGTTTGTGGGGACGATGGTTTAGACGCTCGATTTTCAAAAAAGTTCCCGTGTGCCGTGAGAATGCGGCACAGTGCGGCGCGCGCGCGCGCCAGCCGGGATTTTACCGTGCCCTCCTCCAGTTCCAGCGCGGCGGCGATCTCCGCGTAACTCAGCCGCTCGATGTCCCGCAGCGTCAGGACGATCCGGTGTTCGGGCGTCAATTTGTCCATCGCCTCGGCCACCGCCTCGCGCAACTCGGCCTTTTCGTAGACCGCCTCGGGGCTGTAGCGCATGTCCGGCCACTCGACCGGCTGGGATTCTCCCTCCTGCTCCCACGCGGACATCGGCTGCTCCCGCCGCCGGGCCGCCTTGCGCGCGTGGTCCAGACAGACGTTGGACGCCAGGCGGTACAGCCACGTGGAAAAAGACGATTCCGCCTTGAAGCGGGGCAGCGCCCGGTAGACCTTCAAAAAAATCTCCTGGGAGAGGTCAAAGGCGTCCTCCCGGCTGTGCGTCATCCGGAACGCCAGTGTGTACACCCGTTTTTGGTAGGCGTTCACCAACGCCTCAAACGCCGCCTCCTCTCCGCGCGCGGCTCTCTCAACCAGCGCGCGGTCCGCGTCTCCCCCCGCCATATTATCCCCCCTCCCACAGGCCATATAGAACTTACAATTTTTTCCATTTATTGCCTTGATATCCGATATCCCCGGGCGCGCACATGGGCGCGGCCCTACATCTCTTCGTCCCGCAGCGTCCGCTGCATACGACGGACGATTTCCGCGAGTTCCGCCAGCGTGGACACCCGGCACAGCGGCTGCTTGAACGCGCCCGCGTGCGGGACCCCGCGCAGGTACCACACGACGTGGCGGCGCGCCTCGAGGCAGGCGATGTGTTCCCCCTTGTCTTCCGCGGCCAGTTTGATCTGCGCCAGCGCCGTTTCGAGCCGCTCGGCCAGCGGCGGCCGTCCCGGGTCCGGCGCGCCCGCGAGCGCGGCCTCGACCCGCGCGAAGATCCACGGGTTCCCGAAGGCGGCCCGCCCGATCATCACCGCGTCTGCGCCGGTGAGGCGCATCGCCGCGACCGCGTCGGCGGGTGAGAAGATGTCCCCGTTTGCGATCACGGGGATGGATACGGCCCGCTTCACCTCGCGGATGGTATCCCAGTCGGCCCGCCCCGCATAGAGCTGCACCCGCGTGCGCCCGTGTACGCAGAGGGCGGCCGCGCCCGCCGCCTCCGCCGCCCGGGCAAAGGCCGCGGCGTTGCTTTGCCCCCTGTCCCAGCCCCGGCGGAACTTCACGGTCACCGGCAGACGCACGGCGCGGACACAGGCCTCGATGACGCGCGCGGCCTTCTCCGGGTCCCGCATCAGCGCGCAGCCGTCGCCCGAGGCGACGATCTTCGGCGTCGGGCAGCCCATGTTGAGGTCGATGCGGTCGGGCCGGACGCTCTCCGCCGCGATGGCCGCGGCCTCGGCCATGCAGGCCGGGTCGCTGCCGAACAGCTGGACGGCGGACGGATGCTCGTCCTCTCCGAGCCGCATCAGGCGGCGCGATTTCTCGTCTCCGTATGTCAGCGCCCGCGCGCTCACCATCTCGGTGCAGGTGAGGATGCGCGCCTGCCGCCGGCATACCGTGCGGAAAGCAAAGTCTGTGACGCCCGCCATAGGGGCCAGCGCCAGCCGGACGGGCAGCACGGTTTCACGCGTCTCGACGGCCAATGGGTTTACCCTCCGTTTCTTCAGCCATTGTAACACGCCCGCCCCCCCGCTGGCAAGCGGACGGGCGGGCGCGCCGTGCCGAACCGTGGCCGCCCGGCATGTGCGGGCAGCCGCGCGGATCATTTCGCGTACTCGATGTGCCGCGTCTCGCGGACCACATGTACCTTGATCTGGCCCGGGTAATCGAGGTCCTCCTCGATCTTTTTCGCGAGGTCGCGGGCCAGCAAAATCATCTGGTCGTCGCTGACGTTCTCGGGCTTCACCATGATGCGAATTTCGCGGCCGGCCTGAATGGCGAAGCTCTTGTCCACGCCGCCGAAGGTGTTCGCAAGCTCCTCCAGCTTTTCCAGCCGTTTGATATAATTTTCAAGATTCTCGCGCCGCGCGCCCGGCCGGGCGGCGGACACCGCGTCGGCCGCCTGCACCAGACAGGCAACGATGGTCTTCGGATCGATGTCGCCGTGGTGGGCGTGGATGGCGTGGATGACGTCTTGATTTTCCTTGTATTTACGCGCCAGGTCCACGCCGATTGTCACATGGGAGCCCTCGACTTCGTGGTCGATGGCCTTGCCGATGTCGTGCAGCAGCCCGGCGCGCCGGGCGAGGTTTACGTCCACACCCAACTCGGCCGCCAGCGTGCCGGCGATGTGGGAGACCTCCAGCGAGTGCAGCAGGACGTTCTGCCCGTAGCTCGTGCGGTAGCGCAGACGCCCCAACAGGCGGATGAGCTCCGGGTGCAGGCCGTGCACGCCGGCTTCGAAGATGGCGCGCTCCCCCTCGGCCTTGATCGTCGCGTCCACCTCTTTTCGGGCCTTCTCGACCATCTCCTCGATGCGGGCGGGGTGGATGCGCCCGTCGGAGATGAGTTTTTCCAGCGACAACCGCGCCACCTCGCGCCGCACGGCGTCGAACGAGGACAGCGTGATGGCCTCCGGGGTGTCGTCGATGATCAGATCGACGCCCGTGAGCGTCTCCAGTGTGCGGATGTTGCGGCCCTCGCGCCCGATGATGCGCCCCTTCATCTCGTCGTTTGGCAGGGGCACCACGCTGACTGTGGCCTCGATCACATGCTCGGCGGCGCAACGCTGAATGGCCTGCGAGATATACTCGCGGGCCTTGCCGTCCGCCTCCTCTTTGTAGCGCGTCTCGATCTCTTTGATCTTCATGGCGGCCTCGTGCGTCACTTCCGACTCGAGGCTCTTGATCAAGTAGAGCTTGGCCTCCTCGACCGTAAAGCTGGAAATTTTTTCTAGCACGTCCATTTGGCTGCGCTTCAGGCGCTCCGCCTCCTCGCGGACGGCGTCGGCGTCTTGCAGTTTGCGGGTGAGCTGTTCTTCCTTTTTTTCGATGTTTTCGTGTTTGCGATCGAGGGATTCTTCTTTTTGCTGCAACCGGCGCTCCTGTTTTTGCAGGTCCTGCCGCCGCTCTTTGACTTCCCTGTCATACTCCACGCGATTTTTGTGAATTTCCTCTTTGGCCTCCACCAGTGCCTCTCTCTTTTTCGCCTCTGCGCTTTTGATCGCATCGTTGATGATCCTGCGGGCCTCTTCTTCGGCGCTCGCGATCTCTTTCTCCGCCACATTTTTACGGTAAAAAATTCCGGCAAAAAACCCGACGACAATCGCGACAAGAGCGGACACGATGGGAATCAGAATCTCCCACACGTCTTCGTGCACACCTCCAGTAATTCGGAAACCGTCGTCCGCCCAATCGGGCCCGTTTTGTTTCTAGGCTCTCTGAGGGATCTCCCCGGCGCGCGCCGCGGCGGCGCCGGTCCCTGCACCATATATAAAGGTCAAACACAAAATATGGCACCCAAAACCCGCCCGGGCTTCTCACTCGGACGGCGCTCTGGAGGGGAGAAATCGTCTCCTGCCGCGCGGACTGCTGGGCATGGGCGGCGGTTTTCGTTGATGTATGATATATCTCATGCGGAACATGGACAAACCATTTCTTTAAGACTATCGGTTTTCGTGCCTTCTGTCAAGACAAAAAATGGAAAAACCGTGTACCTTGCCAAGAAAATATAAAAAAAGATGGTTTCCTTGCCCCTCCGGCGGAGCCCGGCCCGCAAGACCGGGTCTATTTTCTCCGTTTCGGACGTACGTTTAGAAAAGACGCCCGGACGCCACAGTGCTGAAATTGTAAAAAATATCCATTTATTCCGCGGCGGCAAGGAGGTTGATTCCCATGCGGATTGTCTCGTCACGCGCGCTTCGGCGGGGGCTGGCCGTGTGCGCGGCCGGCGCGGTGCTCGTCTCCGTGTGGTTGGTGACACGGACCGCCTCGGCCCCGACGCGCGCGGCGGCGCCGTCGTTTGACATACCGGCCCGCGTGCTGGAGAAGGCGCTGCGGGCGGATGTGGAGGCGCACGCCGCCGTGCTGGCGGGCACGGAGGGCGCGGCCGCGCTCGACTGGATCGATCTGCTGGCCTGCCTGGCCGTCCGCTACCGGGGGGATTTCGGCCGGTTTCGGAACGCGGACCTGCGCACCCTGTGTGACAAACTGCGCGCGGGCGAGTCCCCGGAGTCGCTGGCCGCGGACAGCCCGCGCTTTTTCGGCTACCGCGATCTCTACGCCGCCGTGCTGGGCGGCCTCGCCGGCCCGTTTCGCGTCGGCACGGAGACGGAGGACGGAACCGCTTGGGACGACATGTACGGCCTCAAGGCGTATTCCCCCATCGCCGCCGGCTTTGCCTACCACGACAGCGACGACTTCGGCAGCGCGCGATCTTACGGCCGCGAACGCCAACACCTCGGCCACGACATGATGTCCCCGACGGGCACGCCCGTCGTCTGTGTCGAAACCGGGGTGGTCACGGAGATAGGCTGGAATCAATACGGCGGCTGGCGGCTGGGGATCCGCAGCCTGGACGGGCGGCGCTACTATTATTACGCGCACATGCGCCGGGGCCGGCCCTACCACGCCGACATGGAGAAGGGCCGCCTGGTGCGCGCCGGCGACGTGATCGGCTATGTGGGACGCACGGGCTACAGCACGCAGGAGGACGTAGACAATGTGGGCGAGGACCACCTGCACTGGGGGCTCCAACTCCTCGACGCCGGGGCGGCGCCGGAGAACCCGGAGGCGAATTGGGTGGACGTGTACGAGATCACCAAACTGCTCTACGCACACCGCTCCACCGTGTTTCAGGACCCATCCACAAGGGAATTCCAGCGCACGCAGCCCTTCGAGGAGCCCCTGTCCGCCGCGGCGGCCGCGCCGCCGGCGCCGGAAAACGCCGTGAAGCTGCCCGTCATCATGTACCACAGCATCCTCCGGTCGACGCGCGGCAGCGCGTACATCATCACGCCGGCGCAGCTCGAGTCCGACCTTGCCTATTTACAGGCCCAGGGGTTTACGTCGGTGACTGTCTCCGAGCTCACGGCCTTTGCGCGCGGCGAGGCGGCGCTGCCGGAAAAACCGGTCATGCTGACCTTCGACGACGGGCACTACAACAATGTGTTCTACGCGGAGCCCCTGCTCGCCGCCTACGGGATGCGGGGCGTCCTCGCGGTGGTGGGATCCTTCTCCGACCGCTCGGTGCGGGAGGGCGCGCAAAACCCCAACTTTTCCTATGTGACCTGGGACGACATGACCGCGCTCGCGGCGCGCGGCGTCTTTGAGCTCGAAAACCACTCCTACCGGATGCACGTCCCCTCCGGGCCCCGTCCGGGCTGCGCGCAGCGCCGGGATGAGAGCGACGCGGAGTACGAACAGGCGATCCGGGCGGACCTGGGCGAACTCCAAGAACGGGTGTTTGAGGTCACCGGACGCCGCCCGGAGGCGTTTGTGTATCCGTTTGGCCTGTTCACCGCCCGTCTCGAAAATATCCTCCAAGACATGGGCTTTGCCTGCACCATGACCTGCACCTACGGCGTCAATTTCCTGACGCCCGGCGACCCGAACGCTCTCTTTGGCTTAAAACGCGTCCTCCGCGACGGCGGCACCTCGGTGCAAAATATTTTGGAGAAATATATGTGAGACGTCACGGGTCCAAAATCTCCCGTATCTTGTCTCCCATTGCCAGCAGCGGTTCCGAGCCGTTCGCGAGGGCCCGCGCGCAATAGCCGCCGCACCCCGTTTGGGTAATGCCGCCCACGCCGTCCTCCAGCGAATACACCGCCGCGCGCAGCGCCTCGGCCCGCTCCTCCGATATGTCCTGGTTGATCATCAGATAACTTCCCAGATGCGTGTATCCCTCAAAAAGGCAAAAACTCTCCAGGGACATGCCGCCGGGAAGATACACGGCGTTGTCGGCGTACAGGAGCGTTTCTCCCTGGTATATCCTTGTCAGAGACCGGTACTCGCGATAGGCAAATCTCTCGCCGCGGGAGGCCCTTCCGCATGAGAGGATCTCGCTTTGAAAAAAGCGCGACGAAGAATCCGCCAGCTGCACCTCCGTCTCGCTCCTGAACGCGGAGCCCCCGAAGGGTATGGTGGGCAGAGGCGCGTAACGCAGCGCGGCGTTTTTTTCAACCACCAGGCGCGTACGCCGCGCCGCGAACCCATTTTCATCCATTTTATGGATTTTTTCGAAGGCCTGGGACGTGACGTCGAGCCGCGCGCCCTCCCGCACGGTGACGCCGATCTCCTGCGCGTCGCCCGACATGATCCCGGCGGACACGCTGATCAGCATCACGCGCATACGGTCTTTTTCGTCATAAAACGGATTGACCACTTTGAAGGGCGCGGTGAAACTCACATCGGCCAAAACCGTGCGTCCCCCGGCCGACCGCGCCGTGATGTTCAGCCTGGACGGCGCGCCGTATCTGTTTTCGTTCAAGGCCGCATGTCCTCCAGTAAGACATTTTTCTTTATCCATTCGACCACGTCATCCACATTTTTGCCGCTGCGCATATCCGTGAATATAAAGGGCTTTTCGCCGCGCATTTTCTGGGAGTCGCGCGCCATCACCTCAAGGCTCGCGCCCACATAGGGGGCGATGTCCGTTTTGTTGATCACCAAAAGGCTGGAACGCGTGATGCCCGGGCCGCCCTTGCGCGGGATTTTATCGCCCTCGGCCACATCGATGACAAAGATCGTCGCGTCGGCGAGTTCCGGGCTGAATGTGGCGGAAAGATTGTCGCCGCCGCTCTCTATGAACACGATCTCGGCGTCGGGAAAGCGGCATACCAGCTCGTCGACGGCCTCGAGATTCATGGAGGCGTCCTCCCGGATCGCCGTGTGGGGGCACCCTCCGGTCTCCACGCCCAGAATCCGTTCTCTCTCCAGCACGCTGTTTTTGATCAGAAACTCGGCGTCCTCTTTTGTGTAGATGTCGTTTGTCACGACGCAGATGCTGTACTCCTTTGACATGCGCCGGGTGAGCGCCTCGATCAGGGCGGTCTTTCCCGACCCCACGGGCCCGGCTACGCCGATCTTTACATAACGCATGATTCTAATCCCTTTCAAGACATATCAGGACATATACAACCTGGAATACAGATTTTCGTGCCGCATAGACCGTATCTCCAGCCCGGGGCAGGCGCGGCACAGATCCCCGCGGTCCAGCGTCTCAAGCGACGCCAGTATCTCCCCGAAAAACGCCCTGGCGCCCGAGAGTATCTCCTGGCCGTCCGTCTGGCGCAAGGGGATGGTTTTGACGCAGCACGTGACCATCGCGGCCGTCTGCGCGTAGAGGAACGCGGCCAGGCCGTCGGCGGCGCGGATTCCGGCCGCCGACGTGAACACGCCATACGCCGCCGCGTAGGAAGTTTTGGCGCCCGCACAGGCTTCGACATACTCCGAAAATACCGTGCCGGGCCCCAGCAGAAGGCCGGCGGTCTTGACAAAGCGCGTCCCCAATTTTCGCGACGCCTGCCTCGTCTCCCGCGGGAGCTTGCTCGCAAACAGCACATCTTCCAACTGTATCAGCGCGTCCAAATCGCGGCGGGACGCGGCCTCGTACGCCAATTTCGCGGCCAACAGCTCCGAGTAGAGGAAGGACGCTTTGAGATTTCTCTCTACATAGGCGGCCACATCCCGGGGCGTTTTTACGAGCCCTTCCTGCACATATGTCTCCAGCCCGTACGAATGCGCGTACGCCCCAATGGGAAACGCGGCGTCGTTGATTTGCAGCAATATAAACAATGCGTCCATCATAGATTTGTCACCTCAAATGCAATGCACACGCCGCCCGCCGACGAAATCGGCGCACAGGCCACGCCCGCACACGCCGCCCGCCGACAAACCGGTCAATGCGTGTGCCCGTGCCCATGCCCGTGGGCGCCGGATATGCGCTTTTCCGGCCGAAGCCTGGCCGTCACCGGCCGGGGCGCGAACCCCAGTTTTTCCATCACGGCGAGCATCGGCGCGTCGTAGGGGAGCAAAAATCCATCCCCGTTCTCACCGTAAAAAAACGGGCTGTGCCGGTTGCCGATCTCGTAGCAGAGCTTAACCAGCGATTCCCGGTCTGAGACATCGACAAAGATGCATGCGCACGGGACAATGTTGACCGCGACAACCGTGGCGCCGTCCGCGTAAAGGACGTCGTCCTGCCGCAGGCCCCTGTGAGAAATCTCCTCCGAAAGCCGCAAACCCAGCTCAATGCCATTTCTGGTGGTGAGTCGGGCGACTTTTTGGTGGACGTCATGCCATTCGATGTCCAGGCAGTCCACCGCAAGGCCCTCAAATGCCGTGTCGCCGAGGCGGCCTTTAGGCGTCTCAATGATCATACGCGGCTCTCCCTCTCTACACTTTACTTTGTATTTTACTTTTGTATTTCGCTTTTGCGCTCACGTCTTTACCAGGCGCCCGACAGCATCATAAATCCGGGGATCCAGGCGGTGAAAATGCCCTCGGCGATG
Organism: Oscillospiraceae bacterium; assembly: GCA_031255175.1. Taxonomy (GTDB): domain Bacteria; phylum Bacillota; class Clostridia; order Oscillospirales; family UBA929; genus JAIRTA01. Next base: position 9,601 of record JAIRTA010000053.1, read on the forward strand.
GCCAGTGCGGGCACAAACTTCTTCAGGTCTTTTTTGAGCACGCACTCAATAAATCCGGTGAGCCACAGGACGCCCCAGGCCAGCCATATGACCACCATGCGCCAGTCCGCCCTGTCGATATAGGCGCAGGGGATGGTGTTGACGGCCACAAACAGGCTGAACCAGCCGTAGGGTTTTGTGTCCAGCGCCAACAGGTTGTTGAGCGCCGAAAACAGGTACGTAAAGCCGAACAAAAGCCCGGTGGCCGCGGCGTAGTAGTCGCCGCTGGCAATGGCAATTACGTTGACAACCACCGACACGAAGCCGGTAAAAAGATTCATAACGGCCGGGGCTTTGCCCTGGACCTTTTGCAAACGGCAAACGCCGTTGTTGATCAGCACGATTCCCACGTACAATAGACACAATCCTAACGCGGTGCCCATATCGTCATCCTCCTACATACGGAATGTATGATTTGAATGGGGCGTGCCGGCGACACGCCCTATTCCCATCATCCCGATCATTTTGCGATTTGCCGTGTTTTAGAACAAGTTGTAGCGCTGCGCCAGCGGCAAAACGTCCGCCGGGGCGGAGTCCGCCTTTACGCCGTCCACCTTGACCTCGTATGTCTCCGGGTCGACGTCGATCGTGGGCGTTGCGCTGTTGAATCTCATGTCGGCTTTGGACACGTCGCGGCAGCCCTTGACCGGCAAAACCCTCTTGCGCAGGGCCAGTGCCTCCGGCACGCCTTCGTCAATGGCGGCCTGGGACACAAAGGTGATGCTCGTGTCATACTTGGCCGCGCCGTGCGCGCCGAACATGGGCCGGTAGAAAACAGGCTGGGGCGTGGGGATGGAGGCGTTGGGGTCTCCCATCTTCGACGCGATGATCATGCCGCCCTTGATGACCATATCCGGCTTGACGCCGAAAAATGCCGGATTCCACAACACGAGGTCCGCGAATTTTCCCTTTTCGACCGAACCCACATAGTCGGATATGCCGTGCGTGACGGCCGGGTTGATGGTGTATTTGGAGACGTAGCGCTTCACGCGGTAGTTGTCGCTCCCATCGGTCTCCTCCGGGAGTGCGCCCCGCTGGCTCTTCATCTTGCCCGCCGTCTGCCAGGTGCGTGTGATGACCTCGCCGACGCGTCCCATCGCCTGCGAATCTGAACTCATCATGCTGAAGATCCCCATGTCGTGCAGGACGTCCTCCGCCGCGATGGTCTCGGGGCGGATGCGCGAGTCCGCGAAGGCCACGTCTTCCGGGATCTTTTTGTCCAAATGGTGGCAGACCATCAGCATGTCCAGATGCTCGTCCAGGGTGTTTACGGTGAAGGGCATCGTGGGGTTGGTGGAAGAAGGCAGCACATTGGGGAAGGCCGCCGCTTTGATGATGTCGGGCGCGTGGCCGCCGCCCGCCCCTTCGGTGTGATAGGTGTGGATGACGCGCCCGGCTATGGCGTCGAGGGTATCTTCCACACACCCGGCCTCGTTGAGCGTGTCGGTGTGGATGGCGACCTGTACGTCGTACGCGTCCGCCACGGTCAGCGCCGCGTCGATCACCGCCGGGGTGGAGCCCCAATCCTCATGAATCTTCAGCCCCATCGCGCCCGCCCGAATCTGTTCGGCCAGCGGCGCGAAAGCGGAGCAATTGCCTTTGGCCAGATAGCCCAAATTCATGGGGTAGTCCTCCGAGGCCTTGAGCATCATCCCCAGGTTCCAGGGGCCGGGGGTGCAGGTTGTGGCGTTGGTGCCGTCCGCCGGGCCCGTGCCGCCGCCGATCATGGTGGTAACGCCGCTGTAGAGAGCGGTGTCTATCTGCTGGGGGCAGATGAAGTGTATGTGTGTGTCGATGCCGCCGGCGGTCACGATGAGCCCCTCACCGGCCAGCGCCTCCGTCGAAGCGCCCACCACCATGCCCGGCGTCACGCCGTCCATGATGTCCGGGTTGCCCGCCTTGCCGATACCGGCGATTTTGCCGTCTTTGATGCCTATGTCCGCCTTGTATATGCCCGTGTAATCCAAGATGACCGCGTTTGTGATCACCAGGTCCAGGTCGCCGCCGCGGCTCGTCGTGCCGGCGGACTGCCCCATGCCGTCGCGGATCGTCTTGCCGCCGCCGAACTTGATCTCATCGCCGTACACGGTGAAATCCTTCTCCACCTCGACCAGGAGACCGGTGTCGGCCAGCCTGATGCGATCGCCCGCGGTGGGACCGAACATCATGGCGTAGTTTTTACCGGATACTTTCACGCTCATTGTGCTTCCCTCCTCAAACTGATGCGACAAACCCTTTTCCCCGGGCGGCGCGCAGTGAATTTTCCAACGAAGCGGCGTTCGCCTGGCCCTCCGTCAGGCCGTTCAAACCAAACACCCGCTTTCGCCCGCCCAGTTCCGTCAGCTGAACGGTCTTCGTCTCCCCCGGCTCAAAGCGCACGGATGTGCCGGAGGGAATGTCCAGCCTCATGCCGTAGGCGGCCGGCCTGTCAAAACGGAGCAGCTTGTTTGTCTCGAAGAAATGAAAATGAGACCCCACCTGCACGGGCCGATCCCCCTGGTTGGAAACCGCGACGCTTGCGGTCTTTCTGCCCTCATTGAGAATCACATCGCGCTCCTTGGTTATGATTTCGCCTGGTATCACGTTTCACACCATCCTTTCCTTACCGGCGGCGGCGCGGGGCACCCTGCCCGGACGCCCTGCCGGCGCTTGTGGCCCGGCCGCACGCGCGGCGCGGGGCCGCCCTACTTTGCCGCAATGGGGTTGTGTACGGTCACCAGTTTGGTGCCGTCTTGAAAAGTGGCCTCGATTTGGACTTCGTGGACCATTTCGGCCACGCCGTCCATGACGTCGTTTGCGGTCAGCACTTGGGTTCCGAGTTCCATCAGTTCCGTGACCCGCTTGCCGTCTCTGGCGTATTCGAGCAGTTCTGAGCTGATCAGCGCCACCGACTCCACATAGTTGAGCTTCAGCCCTCTGGCTTTGCGCTGCTTGGCCAGTTCCCCGGCCGTGTGCAGCATGAGTTTTTCCATCTCTTTGGGGGACAGCCGCATACCGGACACCTCCTTTCGTGGAAAAATATGGAACAGCACAAAGGCGCGCTCCATCCACATGGGATGAAAACACGCCTTTGTGCCCCACCACATTCTAGCACTGCGGTCGGGCGGTGTCAATAAAAATTTGGGAGGCGGGGTCAAATCGGCACGCCGAGATCTTCCGCCGCGCAGAAGCAACGTCAGCCGAGGGCCCCAAAGTCTATGACGCGGGTGCTCACGTGGGCGGCCAGCCGCTCGCTGTGGGTGACCGCCAATATCCCGAGCCCGCGACTGCTCGCGGCGCGAAGCAGCAGTTCCCAGAGCTGCGCCTGCGTGATCACGTCCAGCATCGTGCTCATCTCGTCCGCTATGATGAAGCGCGTCTCCGGCGCGAGCGCGCGGGCGATGCAGAAGCGCTGCAGCTCGCCGCCCGACAGCTCCGCCGGGTAACGGTCCAGCCACGCCTTCTCTATTCCCATCGCCGCGAGAAAGCCGTCGTCGGGCGACCAGGCCTCGGCGAGCGTCCTGCCGAGTTTCCAGCGCGGGTTTACCGCCTTTTCCGGGTGTTGGCGTATGAGCTGGACTGGGCAGAAGCCGCGCCCGGGCAACGGCTTGCCCGCGAACAGCACTTCGCCGGATTCGGGCTTCAGCGCGCCCGCGAGGATCTGCGACAATGTGCTCTTGCCGCAGCCCGACGGCCCCACAAGCGCCGCGCGCGCGCCGGCCTCTATGGCCAGGCTCACGCCGTCCAGCACTTTTTTGCCTTTTGTATAGCCGAAGACGATGTTCCTTGCCTCAATGCGCATGGCAGCAGCTCACCTCCCCGCCGCGGACACTGCGCGGCTGCGGCGGGGCCGCCACGCACGCGGGGCCGCATTCCGGGCAGCGCGGCGCGTACAGGCACCCCGGCGGCAGCGCCCCGGCGTAGGGCTGCGCCCCCGCGGCGGCGGCAAAGCCGTTTTGCGGCATGGCCGCCCAGAGCGCCTTGCTGTACGGGTGGCGCAGCAGCGCCGCGTCGGCGAAATCCGAGGCCTTGGCGGCCTCGACCGCCGTGCCGGCGTACAACACCGCGATGCGGTCCGCATGGCGCACGGCAAGATCGATGTCATGTGTGATCAATATCACGCCCGCCCCGCCGTCGGCGATCTCGCGGAAATGCTTCATGGCGTGCTCCGCGAGGTGCGGCGTCAGCCCCGGCGTGGGTTCGTCCGCGATCACCAGCTTGGGGTTCCCCGCGAGCGCCGCGCATATCATCACGCGCCGCGTCATGCCGCCCGACAGTTCGTGCGGGAACAGCCTCTCCGTCCCGGGCTTCAGATGATAGCGGGCAAACAGCCGGCTCACCGTCTGGCGGTCTTTTGAGATCTGCCGCCCGACGCGGATCAGCGGGTCGAGGTAGGCCACGCTCTGCGGCACAAGCGCGATCTCGCGCCCGCGCAGCCGCGTTTGCAACGCGGCGTCGAGCGGCGCCCCGCGCCATGCCATGCCGCCCTCGACGACGGCGTTCTTCGGCAATATCCCGAGCGCCGTGTGGGCGAGCAGGCTTTTGCCCGAACCGCTGGAGCCGGCTACGGCAAGGATTTCACCCGCCCTGACGCCGATGTTCAGGTTCGATATGGCCCTCAGCAAATGTTGTGAGAAGCCCTTGCCATACATCCTGAATGAGACGGATAAATTTTTCGTTTCAAATAAATAATTCATCATAATATTGATTCCCATGACGGTTTAGTCCCGCCTGCCGGCGGCGGCGATTGATGCGGCCGCATTCTCACAGCTGCGCTTCGCGCGGCTCGAACAGGCGGCGCGCCGTGTTCCCCAGTCTGTCGATCAGCAGCACCAGCGCGGCGAGCGAAAGCCCCGGGAAAACCGCCAGCCACACCATGCCGCTCGAGATGTATTTCATCGATTCCGAGAGGATTATCCCAATGGCCGGCTGTTCCGGCGGCAGCCCGAAGCCGAGGAAGGTCAGCCCCGACTCATGCATGATCGCGTGCGGGAACAGCAGGACAAGCCCTATGAGAAACTGCGGCGCCACATGCGGGAGGATGTGCCTGCGCGCAATCCACAACGGGCCCTTCCCAAAGCCCCTCGAAGCCGTGATGTATTGCTGGGCGCGGATTTGCAGTACCTCCCCGCGTATGACCCTCGCGAGGCCCGTCCAATGCGTGAGGGCAACCCCCACCATCATCCCCGCCGCGCCCCGCGCGAGCGCGATGGAAATGAGGATGATCAGCACAGTATGCGGCACGCTCATGAACAGATCGACAAACCAGTTGGCGGCATGGTCGACCGCGTTCCTGCCCATCGCCGCCGCCACGCCGATGACCAGCGCGATGACGGCCGACATGCCCGAGGCGGCCGCGCCGACGGCGAGCGAGAGCGACAGCCCTTTCACCGTGCGCGCGAACATGTCGCGCCCCAGGAAGTCGGTGCCGAACAGATGCGCGGCAGACGGCGCCAGCCCCCGCCGCGAAAAATCCGCCTGCAGCGCCGCATCCGGGATCATGGCCCCGCCTATGTAGACCGCCAGCACGAGCACGAGCATGACCGCGGAGCCCACCGCGGCGGCCGCGCGCCGGTTCAGCCTCTTCACGCCGCCGCCCCCTCTCGTGTGCGCGGGTCGATGGCCTGCGTCAGGATGTTCGCCGTCAGGTTGCCGATGAAGACGAAGCATGACGAGAACATGACGATCCCTAAGAACAGCGGGATGTCCGACGCGCCCGTCCCCGCCGCCGCCGCTGCCGCGCCGAGGCCCGGATAGCTGAAGATGGTCTCCGCGAATACCGAGCCGCCGAACAGTTCCGCAAAGGCGCCGAACTGCATCACCACCGCCGGGATCATGGCGTTGCGTATGCCGTGGCGAAACAGGATCCGGACTTCCCCCTCGCCGCGCGCCCGCGCGAAGAGCACATAGTCGCCGGCGTACACGTCGGCCAGCTTTTCCCGCGTGTGCAGGGCCAGATTGGCAAACGAGAGGAAGGACAGCGTGAGCGCCGGCAATATCAGGTGGTGTATGCGCTGCCCCAGCGTGACCGCCTCCGGCGGGACCCCGGGCGGCGCCGCAAGCCCGAAGGGGAACCAGCCGAGCGCCGCGGCGAAGACGGCGAGAAAGACCAGGCCGATCCAAAATGTCGGGATCGAGCACATAAACAGGCAGACGCGCCTGACAATGCGGTCGGGCCAGCGGTCCCTGAACACGGCCATGAAACAGCCCGCCGAAAAGCCGAAAACCCCGGAGAGCACCCACGCCGCCATCATCAGCGCGAGCGAGGCCTTGAAGCGCACGCCGATCACATCGAGCACCGGCTGGCGGTATGAGGTGGACGTGCCCCATTCGCCGCGCAGTATGCCGCCGAGCCAGCCCAGATAGCGCGCGGCGGGCGGCTCGTCGAGGCCCCAGTACTCCCGCATTTTCTCGACATTCTCATCCGAAACCCCGGGGTGCGACAGGCGGTACCTCGTCTCGGGGCTTATCGGCGACACGCTCGCCAGCACGAAGGAGAGCAGGCTCACCGCGAGGAGCAGCGTAAGGCCTCTCAGGATATATATTGCCACGGATTTCAGATTTGCCAACGCCATCCCCTCAGCTTTCCCAGTACCATTCTTTCAGATTGGCGACAAGCGTCCACGAGGCGCCATGCGCGTGGATCATCTGCCTGCCTGTGTTGAGCCCGTTCCTGCGGAAATACAGGTGGTCCTTGTTCACAAGGAAAATATACGGGCATTCGCCGCGCATACTCGTACCGGTCGTGCCGTCCCACTGCGCCTTCTGCCATTGCGGGATCGCCTCTTCAAGGCTCCGCGCATTGAGCGCCGCGTCGAGATAGCCGTCCACGGTGGGGCTGCCGAAACTCTCCGGGTCGTACCAGTCGTCCTTGCCGATGCTCGACGAATGGTACAGGCGGTAGCTGGTGAGCGGGTTGGCGCTGCCCCAGGCAAGGATGATCGGCTGCGCGACCATCAGCGCCATGATGTCGTTTTCGCCCGTCCCCTCGACAATGAGCTCGACGCCGATCTTCTCGCGCACCTGGTTCGCCGCGCTCATCGCAACGGCCTGGCGCGCGCTGTCGCCCGCAAAATAGTAGACGGGCATCGAGGCCTTCAGCCCGCCCTTCTCGCGGATGCCGTCGCCGTCTGCATCTAACCACCCAGATTCTTCCAACAAGCGCGCCGCATAGTCCACATCCGTCTCGATGACGCTCTCCGGATTCCACCACGGCATGCCGTCGTTTTCGGAGTAGGCCGGCGTGCCATAGCCGTTCAGCGCCTCGTCGCACAGCTGTTGGCGGTCGATCGCGTAAGCGATGGCCTTGCGGATGGCAATGTCGCAGGTGACATCGTTGCCCATAGGGTTGCCGAGGGAACTGGTGCCGCCGCCCGCCGGTATGACGGGCATGACGATCCCCATATTGTCCACCGTTTTCTCGACGAGCAGATTGTATCCGTCCACGGTGTTCGCCGCCGCTATGGGCGCCGACGTCAGCGTGATGTCGACCTGGCCGGATTTGGCCGCTATGAGCTGCTGATCCTCGCTCGACATGTTGATGAACACCGCCCGCCTGATCCGCGGGGCCTCATTGTAGTAATGTTCGTTCGCCTCCAATATCATCTGCTGGTCGACGTCGTACTGCACCAGCTTAAAGGGGCCCGAACCGACGGGCGCCAGGCCGAAGCCCTCCCCGTACAGGCGCTCGGGCACTATGCCAATGCCTGCGACCGCCAAGATAAACGTGGACTGCGGGTGTTTCAGCCTGATTTCTACAACATTGCCGGTTTCGGTGACGCTCTCGACCGCCGAAAGGTCGATCTCCGTGGCGCTGTCCATGATGGTCCTATAAGAAAACACGACGTCCGAGGCCTTGACCGCCTCCCCGTCCGAGAATTTGGCGTCCTGCCGGATCGCAAAGGTATACGTGCGCGCGTCTTCGCTGATCGCATAGCTCTCCGCGAGGTCGGGCACGACGTTCACGTCCGCGTCGAGCGCGACAAGCGTTGAGTACAGCAGCGGCACATAGCTGCCGTGGCCCGACGTCACAAGCGGGTCGAAACTCGCCGGTATGCCCGGAAAGCCGATCACGACCTCCTCCTTCGCCGTCACGGCCGGGGTGCCGCCCGGCGCGCTGTCAAAAGCTCTGTCCGCGGCGCCGTCCTGCGCACTGTCCGGCGCCCCCTCCGGCGCGCAGCCCACAAGCAACGAAGCGGCCAGCACAGCCGCAAGGGCGAAAAAAAGTATCTTTCTCATGTTACCCTCATCTTCCTCTCTATTTCCGGTCTCTCTATTTCCGGTTCAGGTATCGCGCGACTTTGACAAAAACGAAACACACCGGATTTCCGGCGCTCCCATTATAACGGCGCCCGCACACCGGCACAAGCTCCCCCGGGGGATATATTTTTGCTTTTTTTTGGAGGGCAAGGGCAAACGTATTTTCGCGCGCCCGCAAAACGTCTTGACATTGCGCCCGGCATATATTACAGTGAGAACGTACGTTTTGATGCGGGAGATACAGTGCGGCATAGTATGCCCGAAGACACGCACGAGAGGGTTCGCCTGCCCAATGCGCCGGTTAAAAACCGTTTGACAGGAGATGGAATACGTATGAAAAACGCAATTGCCAGCATAGAGATAAAAGACTTTCTCGTATTCAAATACGGGTTTACGGCGGACTTCTGCCCCGGAGTCAATGTGCTGATCGGCGGGAACGGCAGCGGCAAGACGACGTTGATGAAAGCCATGTACGGCGTGTGCGACAATTCCAATCCCAAGTTCGCCGGAAAGCCGATAGGGCCCAATAGGTTGAACAGATGGAATAGCCTTTTGCCCTATTTTTCCACCGATTATGCGCATTTGGAAAACTTGTGCGGCCCGCCAAGCAGCATTCCCAACCACAAAAAATGCCTCATCACCTATAACGACACCTCGTTCGGATATCGCTATCCGACTGTTGCGGAGATCAAACAAAGTGAGGGATTGTCGGAAGCAGAGATCGGAGCGCGTTCTGACTTTACGTGGCACTACTTCGGCGGTTTTGAAACGATGTCCGGCGAGTCGGATGCCCCCTACATCCAGTCCGTATTCATTCCCGCCGACGAGATGCTGTCACATGCAAAAGGGTTGCTCGCGTTGAACAATCAGCTTGCAATACCGTTTGACCAAACTTTGATCGACATACTCTCAAAAGCGGAATTGCCGGAAACACGGGAGATCACCGCAAATGCGGCAAAAGTACTGGACAAGATTAAAAATATAATCGGCGGTGAAGTGGTGTATGAAAACGACATGTTCTTTGTTGTCAAAGAGCATATCGGAAAAGTGCCGTTCTCCCTCGAAGCAAGCGGTTTTCGCAGGTTGGGCCTGCTTTGGAAACTACTCCGCAATGGTTTGCTTGAGGCCGGAAGCATTCTCTTTTGGGACGAACCCGAAAACAGCCTCAACCCCAAACTTGTGCCGGAACTGGTGGGCATCCTGCTTGCGCTTCAGCGCAACGGCGTGCAGATTTTCATCGCCACCCACAGCTACGACCTTGCGCGGTGGTTTGACCTCAACAAAAGGGAGGGCGACAGTCTGCGTTTCTTCAATCTGACCAATACCGGCAACGGCGTAGAGGAAGTCCACGCAGACGATTATGTGTCACTTCCGTACAGTGTCATTGACGAAGCCGACAGCAAGATGCTCCGGCGGGTGGCCGAGGTGGCGGCGGCAAAAGCAGGGGTGACGCTGAAATGACTCTTTACAATGAAGATAGGACTATGACATTTGACTTTGAAGGGTTTGTCTCAGCAGACTACTGCGACACACCCGAAAATGCAAATAAAGGGCTGAAAATCGTTGATTTCATTGCCGACGACGGCGAAAAGATACTCTTTATTGAAGTCAAAAACTATGCCCGCAAATCCGATGACGCCACCACAAAAGAGCATTTGACCGCGAGGCAAGAGACAGACTACCGCATGTTGACTGACCCTGATGCAGCGTTTCCGCTTGAAATGGGAATGAAGTTCAAAGACAGTCTGTTGCGGTGGTACGCTTCCGGCCATCGATTCGACAAGCCGGTTGCTATGTTATTGGTGATCAATCCGCCGGATTCGTTGCGTGAGAAAGACATAATCAGGTTGATACAGCGCATAGACGGTTACATACCAACCGGGTTAAACGCTGAACAGTACCCCAAGTTTACATCGACTTTTTTCGCTCTTGTGACTGCCGACGAGGCTGAACATTATGGTTTTAGCGTAACCGTCAATCCGTAGCGCGCTCCGGAGGATATGCCCAAACCAACGCACAAAAACAGCGCGATGCCGTTGGGCAGCGCGCCGGCGTTGTGGGGGGATGCGTCAGTTTTTGTCTTCACCGATTTTCGTGCGGGCGGTCTGTTCTTCGATGGATATTCCATATTTTTCCAATACTTCCGACACCTGTTCCCACTCCTCCCCCGACGCGAGGATGTACTTGTTGTTTATTTTGAAAATATAGCAGCCGTCTGTGGCGGGGAAGACGTGCACGTCCCCGCTTTTGGTGCGTACCTGGATGTCCACCGCTCCGAAGGGGCAGGAGGGCATGTCTGTGGAGGGGATCTTGCTGAAGACGGCCGTCATCGCGCGGATGTCCCCCGGGTCGGAGATGACAGCCTCCGCCCCGCCGGCCAGAACCGAGATGCTCTCCGCCTCGCTCAGCGTGGGCGTGCCCCCCCGCAAAACCGGCAAAATGGCGGCGGCAAGCACCACCAGGACCACCGGCAGCGCCACTGTGATATTCTTCTTCACGGGTTTGTCCTCCTTTGCGGGTTGCACGGGCCGGCGGCGTCCACCGCTTGGGCATGTGTTGTTTGCCCGGGCGCTTGGATTTGGGATAAGTTGTAAAATAAATTGCCTCATTTCATAAAAAGGGACCCTCCGGGGCAAAAAAACCTTGACATTGGCACGTTTTTTGCGATAAAATGTCACTGTCCGTCACTTGTCCGTGGATTTCGGGCGGGATTTTGGGCGGACGCGGTGTGTCCGCCTTTGGGCTTTTGTCACTCGACCGACTTGTTTGGGCGCTTACGCGCCCTTTTTCAAAGCGAAAATCCGCACCAAGGGAGGCCGCACGGGGGCGTATGATGGATCCACACGAGGTTTTGCGGCAATATTTCGGGCACCGGAGTTTTCGCGAGGGGCAGGAGACATTGATCTCCCAGCTTCTCACCGGCCGGGATGTCCTGGGGATCATGCCGACAGGCGCCGGGAAGTCGATCTGCTACCAGGTGCCCGCCCTGGTGATGGACGGAATCACGCTGGTGGTCTCCCCCCTCATCTCGCTGATGAAGGACCAGGTGGGGGCGCTGATCCGCTCGGGGGTCCGGGCGGCCTATATCAACAGTTCGCTCACAAGCGCCCAAAATGCCGAGGCGCTGCGGCGCGCGGCGCGCGGGCTGTATAAGATCATCTATGTGGCGCCCGAACGTCTGCTCACCGGCGCGTTTCTTTCGTTCGCCTCCGCGGCGCGGATCGCGATGGTCACGGTGGATGAAGCGCACTGCGTGTCGCAGTGGGGGCAGGACTTTCGCCCCAGCTACCTGAATATCCCGGAATTCCTGGAGGCCCTGCCGGCGCGTCCCGTCGTCGGCGCGTTCACCGCGACGGCCACAGACGAGGTGAAGACCGACATTGTCCGGCTGCTGCGCCTGCGCGACCCGTACTCGATCACAACCGGGTTCGACCGCGGCAATCTGTACTTTGAGGTGCGCCGGCCCCGGGAAAAATCGCGGGAACTGGTCGCCTACTTGCAGACGCACGGCAGCCGGAGCGGCGTCATCTACTGCCTCACGCGCAAGACGGTGGAGGCGGTGTGCGAAACGCTGACCGCGAACGGATTTCCGGCCACGCGCTACCACGCGGGGCTCGACGAGGCGGAACGGCGGCGCAACCAGGACGATTTTCTTTACGACCGCAAGCCCATCATGGTGGCAACGAACGCCTTCGGCATGGGCATCGACAAATCCAACGTCTCCTTTGTCGTCCACTACAACATGCCAAAAAACATCGAGAGCTACTACCAGGAGGCGGGGCGCGCCGGCCGCGACGGGGAACCGGCCGACTGCGTGCTGTTTTACAGCCCGCAGGACGTGCGCACCAACCAGTTTCTGATCGACAACGGCGCGGAGGCCAACGACAAACTCCCCTCCGAAGCGCGGGAAGACGTGCGGGACAAAGACCGGGAACGGCTCAAGCAGATGACTTGGTACTGCACCACCACCGACTGCCTGCGCGCCTATATTTTGCGTTACTTCGGCGAGCGGACGCGGGATTTCTGCGGCCACTGCGGCAACTGCCACACCCATTTTGAAACCGTTGACATCCACGCGCAGGCGGTGTGTATCCTCGCCGCGGTGGAGCGGCTGGCCCTGCAGGGGCGCCGGGTCGGGCGGATCTTGCTGGCCGAGACGCTGCACGGCGGCCGGAGCGAACGGCTCCTTCGGCTGGGGCTGGACCGGGTGCCGGACTACGGCCTGCTCGCAAGCGTCTCCGCCGCCGACATTCGCCGCGCGGTGGAGCTTCTGATCGACACCGGGCTGCTCGCGGTCACGGGCGACGAATATCCCGTCGTCGTGCCGGTCGGGCCCGCCGCGTCGCTGGCGGTCCCGACCCCGCTGCTCCTCAAACGGCCGAAAGGCAAACGGGAGGAGAAGAAAGCGGCCACCGCGGCCGCGCCGGAGGATCCGGCGCTGTTTGAGGCGCTGAAGGCCGTGCGGGCGGAACTCGCGCGCACGGAAAAAGTGCCGGCCTTTCTCATCTTCTCCAACGCGACGCTGCGGGATATGTGCCGCCGTCTGCCCACGACCCCGGAGACGTTTTTGCAGATCTCGGGCGTCGGCCAGGCCAAGGCGGCGCGCTACGCGGCGGCCTTTATGGCGGCGATTCAGATCCACTTGGCCGGCGCCGCATCCGGCGGTAACGCGCCCGGTCCTGTTCGTCCTTGATCTCCAAATCCCGTGCGCCGGCCAGGGATTCCATGTGATGCGTGAATTCATGCACCAGCGTCCGCTTCAGCTCCTCCCGCCACACCTCCGGGGGCCGGTGGGCGTACAGTGCCGCAAACGAACCGTAGTAGATGACAATGTAGCGCCCCATAGCCGGGTGGATGTGATACTCCCCCAACACGTACAGGCCCTCCGCCGCCACCCGCTTGACCTCCGGCAGCAGGCAGACGCCGCCGTTCAGCTCCCGGTAAAACACCTCCGGCAGTTCCTCGGCCGCCTCGTCGAGCATCACGCCCGCCTCTTCGATCGACACCATCCCCCCGTCAGCCCCCCCAACAGACTGTGTGAAAAACATGCTTTTTGCCTTTAAGACTACAACATATAGTATATATTGCAAAACACATACTATATGTTGTGTATTGCCTGTGGAAATTGTGGTTTTCACAGGGTTTGCCCCGTCCGCCGACGGTTTGCGCCGCGCCTTTGTTGTTTGCACCATTATATCATACCCGGCCCCCCCTGTCATCTCTCTCCCGGCCGGGGGCAAGAGGCGGTTTTATTTTCAACATTGCCAGAACGGCGTTTTGGCGGTATAATACATCTTGTTTGGCATTGTTTATTCGATCTTGTTTGTTCGATCCTGTTTGACAGACCGGCCCCGGATGTATCGATCCCCCCGCATGGCGCATCCGCGGTCTTCGGAGGTACCACATGACGCTTCCCTGGACGCGGGGCCGGTGGGCTCTGCTGGCGGCGCTGTCCCGCGGGCGCTATCTGCGCCTGGCCCTCATGCTGCTGGCGGCCGCGGCGACCGTGCTGTTTGGGTTTTTGTTCCCGCAGGTGGTCCGTGTGACGGTGGACTCCGTCATCGGCGCGGAACCGCCGCCGCCCCTCGCCGCGCGGTTTCTCCTGTGGCTGGGCGGGCCGGCGGCGCTGCGCACCCGGCTCTGGGTGTTGGCGCTGGCCGCCGCCGCACCGGCGCTCGCCGGCGCGGGCGCCAACCTGGTTCGGCGCTACTGCACGCAGGAGCACGCCGAATACGTGGCCAAACGGCTGCGCGACACCCTTTACGGGCACATTCAGGAGCTTCCGTACGCGTGGCACGTGAAGATCCAAACCGGCGACATCATCCAGCGCTGCACCTCGGATGTGGACATGGTGAAGACCTTTTTGTCCAACCAGATGGGCGAGATGGTGCGCACGGTGTTTCTGGCCGTGGCCGCGGTTGCCCTGATGCTCTCGATGGACCCCTTTATGACGCTCGTCTCGGTGAGCCTGCTGCCGGTGATCTTTTTGTTTTCCTGGCGCTTTTCCCTGCGCATGTCGAAGCAATTTCTCGCCTGCGACGAGGCGGAAGGGGCGCTTCAGGCCGTCGCGCAAGAAAACCTGACCGGCGTGCGGGTGGTCCGCGCCTTTGGGCGCGAACGCTTTGAGATCGACCGTTTTGAGGAGAAAAACCAAACCTGGGCCCGGCTCGTGACGCGGCTCGGCGGCGCCCAAGGGAATTTTTGGGGGATCGGCGACGGCATCACGGGGGTTCAGATCGTCCTTGTGACGCTGGCCGGCGTGCTGCGCTGCCTGGAGGGGCAGCTCAGCGTCGGCACGTTCATCACCTTTTACGCCTATGTCAACATGCTGGTCTGGCCGGTGCGCAACCTGGCCCGGCTGCTCACCGAACTGAGCAAGACCGGCGTGTCTTTGGACCGCCTGCGGGCGATCCTCGCCGAGACGCCGGAGACGGACGGGCCGGACGACGGGACGCCGGAGATCCGCGGCGAGATCGTCTTCGACCATGTGACCTTCTCGTACGGGGACCGGCCGCCGGTGCTGCGCGACATCTCGTTTGCGCTGCGGCCGGGCCGGACGCTGGCGATCCTGGGCGCCACGGGCAGCGGCAAGTCCTCTCTCGTCCACCTGCTGTGCCGCCTGTACGACCTGCCGGACGGCGGCGGGCGCATCACCGTCGACGGGCATGACATCCGCACGATCCGGCGGAAGTGGCTGCGCCGCCACGTCGGCCTCGTATTGCAGGAGCCGTTTTTGTTCTCGCGGACGCTCCGCGAGAACATCGGCGCCGCCCGCCCGGACGCCGACTTGGAGACCGTGCGCGCCAAAGCCCGCGTCGCCGCCGTACACGACGCGATCGAACGCTTCGGCGCGGGGTACGCCACCGTCGTCGGCGAGCGCGGCGTCACGCTTTCGGGCGGGCAGCGCCAGCGCGTGGCCATCGCCCGGATGCTGATGCAGGACCCGCCCATCATGATCTTCGACGACAGCCTCTCCGCGGTGGACGCCGAAACTGACGAGCGCATCCGCCGCGCGCTGCGCGCGCACACGGCGCACGCCGCCACGATCCTCATCTCCCACCGGCTCAGCACTCTGCGGGAGGCGGACCAGATCTTGGTGCTGCGGGACGGGCGCGTGGAGGAACTGGGGACCCACGACGAACTGCTGGCGCGGCGCGGCGTCTACCGCCGCCTGCACGACCTGCAAAACCGGGCGGTCTCGGACTGCCGAGAGAGCGCCGCGCCCGGCGAAACCGACGGCGGCCGCTCTGAGATCGAACGCGGAGGACCAGATGAACGAACACGAGGAATTTGACAAAAACAGCTCCTTTTCGCTCAAAACATGGGCCCGGATGTGGCCCTTCATCCGCCCTTTTCGGCGGGATCTGCTCATCACCGCACTCTTGATGATGTTCGCGTCCGCCGTCGACGTCGCCATTCCGCTGCTGCTGCGCTACGCCATCGACCACTTCATCGGGCAGCGCACCACCCAGGGGCTGCCGCTGTTCGCGGCGCTCTCCCTCCTGCTGGTGTCGGCCTCGGGCGTCGCGGTCATCTTCTTCATCCGCGTGGCCTACCGCGTCGAGGTGGGCATCGGCCGCAGTCTGCGCGCCGCCACATTCAGGCATCTGCAAACCCTCTCTTTCTCGTTTTTCAACCGCACGCCGGTGGGCTATCTGATGGCCCGTCTGATGAGCGACACGGCGCTGATCGGCGATGTGGTGGCCTGGGGCCTCGTTGTGGATCTCTCCTGGGCGCTCACCTACATCCTCGGCGTGTTCGTCACCCTGTTTTTCTTAAACTGGCGCCTGGCGCTCATCGTGCTGGCCGCCGTGCCGGTTCTCGCGTGCGTCACCGCGTGGTTTCAGTCCCGCATCCTGCGCCTCAGCCGGCAGGTGCGGCGCGTCAACGCCACCATCACCGGCGCCATGAACGAGGGCATCACCGGCGCCCGCACGACAAAGACCCTCGCCATCGAGGACCAAAACCTCGCCGCGTTTTCCGACCTCACGGGCCGGATGAAGCGGCGGGCCACCCGGCTGGCCGGTTACAACGCCGTGTTCCTGCCGCTCGTCATGGCCGTCGGCTCGGCTGTCACCGCGTGGGTGCTGGCGCGCGGCGGGCACATGGTCATGGCGCTGTCTATCCCGATCGGCACGCTGGCGGCCTTTGTGAACTATACGATCGGCATTTTCGAACCGATCCAGCAGATCGCCCGCTCGCTCTCCGGCTACGTCTCCGCCCAGGTGAACATCGAGCGCGTGGACAAGCTGCTCTCCCTGCGGCCGGACATCACCGACCGCCCGGACGTGATCGCGCGGTACGGGGACTCCCTCCACCCCAAGCGGGAGAACTGGGAACCGCTGCGCGGAGACATCGAATTTGACGACGTGACCTTCCGCTACCCGGACGGCACGGAAAACGTGCTGGAGCATTTTTGCCTCAAGATCCCCGCCGGCAGCTTTGTCGCGCTCGTGGGGGAGACGGGCGCCGGGAAGTCCACTCTGGTGAACCTCGCCTCCCGCTTTTTCGAACCCACGCAGGGGCGGGTCCTGATCGACGGACGGGACGCGCGGGACCGCAGCCAACTCTGGTTGCACAGCCGCCTCGGCTATGTCTTGCAGGACCCATACCTGTTTTCCGGCACACTCCGGGAAAACATCCGTTACGGCCGCCCGGACGCCGACGACGCGGAGGTTGAACATGCCGTGCGCGTCTCGCACGCCGCCCCGATGATCGCGCGGCGCCCCGGCGGGCTGGACGCGGAGGTCGGGGAGGGCGGCGACCAACTGAGCACCGGCGAAAAGCAGCTCATTGCCCTGGCCCGCGCCGTGCTGGCCGACCCCCGCATCTTTGTGCTGGACGAGGCCACCTCCAGCGTGGACGCCGAGACGGAGGCGCTCATCCAAAAGGCGACGCGCCGCCTGCTGCGCGGGCGCACTTCTTTTGTCATCGCGCACCGCCTGTCCACCGTCCGGGAGGCGGACCTGATCCTCGTGATCGCGGACGGGCGCGTGGTCGAGCAGGGCACACACGACGCGCTGATGCGCGCCGGCGGCCGCTATTTCGACCTATACACCCTCCAACTCGCCGAAGGCGCGGCGGCCGACGGCCCCCAGACCATGTGAGAAACCCAATTTCGCGTTTGGATCTCCCGTATACAGCATGAATATACGGTATGTATACAATGGAAAAATCACTACATATTGTATATTCACTCTCCCCATCCCGGCCCGGCACAGCAAAATCCGATCGGTCTCTGCCTCGGCGCGTCAACGATAGGGCGGTCCGCCGCCGGAGAGAGGTGTTTGCTATGAAGACATATATCTGCTTGCTTCTGGCTCTGACGCTGTGCCTGGGGGTGCTGCCCGGCTGCGGGGACGGCGGCGAGGAGGCCGTCTCATCCCCGCCGCCCGAGAGCGCCGCGCCGCCGCCCACCCCCTCTCCGCCGCCCGTCAAGGCGCCGGAAGGGACGACGCTGCTCACCCGGTTCCGCACGCCGGCCGGCTACACCCGCGTGTCCGCCGAATCCGACAGCTTCGCCGCGTATCTGCGGGCCCTCCCGCTCAAGGAGGACGGCGCGCCGGCGCTGCTCTTCGACGGCAAAGAAAAGCTGACGCGGACGCACGAGGCGGTGGTCGATATGGACATCGGCTCGACGGACGTCCAGCAGGGTTCCGACGCGCTGATCCGCCTGCGGGCCGAATATCTTTACGCGCAGGGCGACTACGACCGGATCTCCTACCACTTTCTCTCCGGCTTCTCGTTCCCCTTCACGCGGTGGGCCGAGGGGTACCGGGTCAGTGTGAACGGGAAGAACGTGATCTGGGAGAAGAAGTCCGACCCCTCGCAGGACTACGAGACCCTTCGCCGCTATCTGAACACGCTGTTTGTGTACGCCAACACACGCTCGCTGGCGGCGGAGCTGTCTATCGCCGACGAGATGCGCATCGGCGATGTGTTCATCTCGACCGAGTTCGGCGGCGTGATGGTGGCGGATATGGCGCGGCACGCGGACACCGGCGAGATCCTATGTATCCTGGCCGGGGCCAAGATCCCGGCACAGGAGATTCAGATCTTAAAAAACCCGGACAACCCGCAGCTCTCGCCCTGGTATCCGGCCCCCTCCGGCGCGGATCTCACCACCTCGGAGGGCGACGTCTTCCGCCCGGAACACCTGAAGCGCTTCAGCGAGATCCCCGAAAATTCCGACGACGAAGCGCCGGCGCCGTAAGCCGCGGCACAAAAACGCCGGCTCACTCCTTGTCTCTCGGCCGAAAGAGCAGCGCGGTCAAAAACCCGAAGAAGATGGCGGCCGTGACCCCGGCGGCAGCGGCCGTGAGGCCGCCGGAGAGGGCGCCGAGCAGCCCCTTCTCCGCCACCGCCGCGCGCACGCCGCGCGCCAGCGTATAGCCGAACCCCGTGAGCGGAACCTGTGCGCCGGCGCCGGCCCACCGTATCAGCGGTTCATACAGGCCGACAGCGGTCAGCACCACGCCGGCCGTGACAAAAACCACCAACACCCGCGCCGGCGTCAACCGCGTCCTGTCAATGAGCACCTGCCCCACGGCACACAACGCGCCGCCCACCAAAAACGCTTTCAGATATTCCATATTGCACCTTACATAAGATTCCATAATTTTACAAATTATGGAATCTTTGCTTGTCAAAATCCCCCATCCCACGCCATCCCCACACGCCAAAAAACCACCACATGACAGACGGCGGGGATGGATTCGTCCTGTGCCGAAGCCGAATGCCTGCCATTCGGCTTTTATAAATTCCGTCCCCTCACGCCAAAAATGCCACCACATGACAGACGGCGGGAATGGATTCCCCCTGTGCCGAAGCCGAATGCCTGCCATTCGGCTTGTATAAATTCCGTCCCCTCACGCCGAAAATGCCACCACGTGACAGACGGCGGGAATGGATTCCCCCTGTGCCGAAGCCGAATGCCTGCCATTCGGCTTTCATAAATTCCGTCCCCTCACGCCAAAAATGCCACCACATGACAGACGGCGGGAATGGATTCCCCCAGAGCCGAAGCCGAATGCCTGCAATTCGGCTTTTATAAATT